>CAZUZB010000033.1:0-23853 GCA_964624695.1 uncultured Anaerolineales bacterium
GCGTTCAAGGGCCAGGCCTGGCGCATCGGCCTGATGGGCGAGAGCGCCACCGAGGCCCACGTCGCCCGCCTGCTGAAAGCCCTCAGCGAGCTGCTGGCAGCATAGCTTGGGCGCGGGCTCGCCCCGATGGCCTGATCGAGCCATGCGTAACCTTTGTGATGACGCGACGTCTCACCTATGAGGCAACCATTGGTCACTGAGCGGGAACTGCTGCGTGGCGTCAGGCGGCTCTCCAGCGAGGCGCTGGCCGAGGCCTATGATCGCTATAGCGCCGAGCTGTACGCCTATGCTATGCGGCAACTGGCCAATCCAGGTCTGGCGGAGGATTGCGTTGCCGAGACCTATCGCCGCCTGCTGGACGCGGTTCAGCAGGGCAAAGGGCCTCGCCGCCACCTGCGGGCCTACCTGTATCGCACGGCCCATAACTGGGTCATCGACAACTACCGCAGGCCCAGCACAGAGGTTCTGGACCCTGCGAATCCCACCGAGGACGAGTCGGCGCCGACGCCTGACGCCAACCTGGCCGCCGAGGCCGACCGCGCACGGCTGCTCGTCGCCATGGAAGAGCTGACCGCCGATCAACGGCAGGTGCTGATGCTACGCTTTGTGGAGGATTGGTCGCTGGCCGATACGGCCCGAGCTATGCAGCGCTCGGTCGGCGCCGTCAAGGCGCTCCAGTTTCGCGCCATCCAGGCCCTGGCCAAGGCCATGGGCGTCGGAGATCACGCGTCATGAGGACGCACCAGGACGAGAACCAAGAGCCGGTCGTTCGTCTCCTGCAGACCTTGCGGCCCGTGCCGCCTCGCAACCCAGAGGCCGCCGCCAAGGGACGAACCGGCTTTGCGCGGGCCTGCCAGCGCGCCGCCCTGGAGCGTGAGGGCGCGTACCATCGCCGGCCGCAGCTCCGCCTGGCAGCCATGCTGGTGGGGTTGGTGCTGGTGCTCATCTCCAGCACGGGGCTAGCGGTGTCAGCGTCGCAGACGGCGCTGCCCGGCGATTCGCTCTACCCCGTCAAGCTGGCCGCTGAGCAAGTCGCCATCGCCCTCGCGTTCGGGCCCGCCGCCCGTAGCCAGAAACTCGTGGACCGAGCCTACCGCCGCGCGCAGGAGCTGGACCTCATGGCCTTTGGGGGGACGGATCGCATCCAAGATGAGGACCTCGCGCGGTTCGAGCGCCATCTGGCCGCCGCCCGGCAGCAGGCCCATGCCTTGCCGCCCGAGCAGGCTCGCCTGACCGAGGCGCTCCTCCAGCGTCTACAAGCAGCCGAGGCCCTGCATCGAGGGGCGATCCGCCGCCTGCAAGAGACGACGCCCGCCGGCCGGCCAGAGCACGCCGGGCCCGCAAGGGATCCCGATCCGCAGCCGCCCCTTGACCCAACGGCGCCAGAGGGCCAGGAAGCAGAGGCCCCAGGGCACAACCGTTACGGCCCATCCGAGGCCGAGTCTCAGGAGGAAACGCCCAGCGACCCGCCCCAGCCGCCCGCCACCGGCGCTGATGGGCCGCCCATCACGAACACCCCCACCGCCCATGAGCCTGCCGGGGGACCCACGGCGGGGCCGACCTCGACAGGCAACCCGAGCCCGACGAGATCGTCCGCTCCATCCGGCCCGGGCGCCGAGAGCGAGCCTCCCCGGCCCGGCGCCACAGGGGCTGCATCCGGCTCTGGCAACCAGTCCCCTGGCGGCCCCTGAAGCCCCGCGCCCGCCCTATGGCAACAGCTGGACAAAGGGGCCCGATCGCCCCAGCTCGCCCTGCACCAGCTCGAGCAGCAGCCGCGCCAAAGCACCGCCATCCGGCAAGCGTGACGACCGCGACAGCGCACCATCGAGCCACTCGGCCGCCTCGGCAAAGCGCCCCAAGCCGGCCAACACCGCCGCCAGGTTCACCATCGCCTCGGCATCATCGCCGTCGGCGTCCAGCCGAGTGCGCGCCGCCTTTTCCTCCTCGTCCGTAGATTGCAGCGGCTCGAGCACCACCGGCGCCCCCAGGATGTGCAACGGATCATAGCGGCTGGCGCGATGCCGGATGGCAGAGAGGGTCCGGGGCACGATCAGGTCAAAGCGCAGCACCACCTGCACAGTCAGCTCCACCCGCTCCGTGGCGTCGCCAACCGGATAGCGCACCTCCTGGTCAGCATCGACCAGAGCATTGACCCGTCTGAGGTCGCCATCGATCTCGACCTTGCTGAGCAGCAGCGGGCGCTCTCCCAGGTTCCGGACCACAACGTGCCCGTTCGCAATCTGGGCGCACACGTCGCGCTGCAGCGTCCTCCTGGCAGAGACATGCTCCGCGTTGTTCCCGTCAGCGCACTCTGCCGCGATGGTCGCGTCACACGTAACGCCCATCACCAGAGGTTGGGGCACATAGACGTCCATCAGCTCGATGAACTCGGTGGTATAGCCCTTGAGCACGCCCATATACTCCACCTCTTGCTCGCCCCGAACCACATGGACGACTGCCTCTGCCCCGATCAACCGCTCCAGCAGCGGGTCGTACTTGGTGCCCACCGTGGTCAGCAGCTCCCGGGCCAGTCCCTTGACTTCAGTCTGGCCCGGCGCCAGCACCCGCGCCTGCACCATCCGCGAACCGCCGAGCACCACGCCCAGCGCCTGGGTCAGCGAATCCGTCGCCGTGTTGACAAAGTTGGTGAGCGAGCGTCCCACCCGGCGCACCAAGTTCGGCCGAAACGCTCGCGCATAGGCGCGATCACGCCGCTCGCGATTCTCGGGAAAGAGATCATCCACATTGCGATAGACAGCCAGAATGTTTGGATAATCGGCCCGGTAAAAGAGATACGAACTCTCCATATGCATCTGGTCGTCCAGGACTTCTTCCCGATAGCTCATCTCGAACCCCGTGGAAACCAGGCACATGGTTCCGTACACAGGGCGCTTGCCCCTGCGCTCCACCGTCACATGAAAGCGGTCAAAGTCGGCCAGGCAGCGATCCCTTCTGAGAGCCGAGAGAGCCGAGACGAGCAGCGTGCTGAGAAAGATGATGCCAACCGTGATCAGCAAAGAGATGTCCACCAGAATCCCCCGTCCAGTTCACCGTCAGAGCCGCGACAGGATTATGGCGACGAGCACGCATCTGATCAAGGCGGCGAGCCCACCACGGCATCCAGCCGTGGCCAGGCCGCATCCCCGTCGGCATAGGCTGTCTTGCCAAGCCCTTCCCGCTATGCTAGAATCGCACAGCAATTGGAAGCCTGGGCTGCGTCAGCGCATGGTCCCCACCTAGCCTCCCATACGACGCTCTACCATCCAGGGAGTACGCTGCGCAGCAAGAGGACCGGCCCAGGGTTCGCAACTCCGAGCTGACCCGGGGCCATGTTGTAGGCGTAAAAGGAGCCAAACCGACTCATGTCAGAAGCCAAACCTACACGTCGTCTTTCCTCCCTGCTCAAGAGCAAGCGCACCGAGCGCGTCGTGGAGCTGGTGGTCGTCCCGATTCTTCTGATTGTCTCCCTGCTCCTCCCACCCGCCTCGGTAGGAACCAGGCTGCTGAACCTCGATCTCCCCTCCCTCAAGCCCGACGAAGCCACCGAGATCGTTGGGCCGGCCGGGGCCCGCCTCAACGTCCCCGTGGGCGCCGTCGCCAAACGGGTCAAGGTCCGCTTTGATAGCGTTGGCGCCGCCGAGCTGGGCGCCATGTCGAGCGATAGCCCCGAGATGATCGCCGCTCAGCAGGTTCCCATGGACCTGTTGGCATTCGAGCCGTTCTATCGGTTCGAGGTCAAGGGAGATGGCCCCTCCCAGGCCAAGCTTACGCTGCCCGTCCCTTACGAGCTGGCAGCGCTAGACCTGGCCGATCTCTATGCGTGGGATGGAGCCGCCTGGAAGTGGGTGCCCTCCCAGATCTCTGCCGATGGCCTCGATCTGGTGGCCGATCTGGAGGGCCTGGATACCCTCTATTTGATCGCCCAGACGCAGCCCCAGACGCCCCGCGTAGGCTTTGTGGCGACGCCCGAGCAGGCGGCCGATGTGCCGCCTAGCGCAGCGGTGGTCTCCCTCCAAGGCGCCACCCTGGCCGGCGATGGAACGATCGCCAACCTGCCGCAGCCCACCGGCGACATCGCCGATGCCGACGTGCTCCTCCAGGTCAGCAACCTGGTCGACGGCGTGCGGCGCTCCGATTGGCTGGATAACCTGATCATCGACCCGGCTCTCGTGCAGCAGCACGTGGCGGCGCTGAGCGGCCAAACGGGCTTTGACGGCATCGAGCTGGACTATCAGGGCGCCGACCCCGCTCTCGGCGCCGAGTTCACCACGCTAGTGCGCGCGCTAGGCGACGCGCTGCACGCCCAGGGCAAGACCCTCGCCATCGTGCTGGATCCGCCCGTTGCAGGGACCACGGATACCGGCGCCTATGACTGGCGCGCCCTGGGCCAGGTAGCTGACTTGGTGCGCATCCGCGCCTACGCCGATCCCACCGCCTATGCGGTCGACGGCGCCATGGACGATCTCATCAAGCTGGCCACGAACCAGATCGATCGCCACAAGATCGACCTGGCGCTGAGCGCAGACTGCCTCGTCGTGGATGGAGACCAGGCTCTTCCGATCTCGTATCAGCAAGCCCTGACGATGCTGGCCTCCGAGCTGGACGTCGACGATAGCGACGGCCTCTTGCTGCCCGGCGAGTCGGTCACCGTCAAGCTGGCCGGCCTGCAAGACGCCGAGGTGAGCTTTGATCCCGAGGCGCAGGTCTACTCGTTCCGACTCGCTACCAGCGCTGGCGGCGAGCAGACCGTGCTCCTCACCAACGCCGCCAGCATCGCGCGCCGTACCCAGTACGTCAACCGATATGCGCTGGGTGGAACCTCCATCGAGGGCGCCCTAGCACCCGAAGCTGATAGCGCCATCGCCACCTTGTTGGATGATCTGCCGCACACGGTGGTGCCACCCACGCCGCGTTTTGCCTATGTGTACACCATCTGGAACGCCGACGGCGATGCCATCGGCAGCCAGGTGGTGACGATAGACGACGCCAGCATGACCTGGACGGCGCCGAACAATCCCGGCCGCTATATCATCCAGGCCGAGATCTCCGATGACGGCGGCGAGACCACGCTCGGCACCGTAGGCTCGGTGGATGTGTCGGTGCCCACGCCTACCTTTACGCCGACGCCCACCAACACGCCCACACCGACGCCCACCAACACGCCGGCCCCCACCAATACGCCGCAGCCTACCGCGCAACCGCAGCAGGCCACGCAGGCGCAGGCCGCTCCCGTCGTAAGCGCCGGCTCCGTCGGCGGCTACTTTGGCTATGGCATCCAGGCCCACATGATCCACATTGGTGACATCGATAACGTCTTTGGACACATCAATGGCATGGGGTTCAACTGGGTCAAGCAGCAAGTAGAGTGGTACATCTACAACCCAGCCCCTGGGCAGTACAACTGGGGACCACTGGATGAGCTGGTGGACAAAGCCAACCAATATGGTGTGAACCTGCTCTTTTCGGTTGTTGGCGCGCCCGCTTGGGCTCGCCCAGCCGGCGACGACCGTAGCGTCGTGGGCCCGCCGGCCGATCCAGCCACCTATGGAACCTTTATGCGCGAGCTGGCCGCACGTTACAAGGGCCGCGTCAAGGCCTACGAGATCTGGAACGAGCAGAACCTCTGGTACGAGTGGGGCGGACGCGGCAACCGCCTCTCGGCGGCCGCCTACGTAGACTTGCTCCGTCATGCCTACAACGCCGTCAAATCGGTGGATCCCGGCGCGGTGGTGGTCAGCGGCGCACCCACGCCTACCGGCTGGAACGATGGTGACACCGCCATCGACGATCGCGTCTACCTGGAGCAAATGTACCAGGCCGGCCTGGCCCGCTACTGCGACGCCGTCGGCGCGCACCCCAGCGGCTATAACAATCCGCCGGACGCCGACTGGCAGACCTACAATGATCCCGCCAAGCCCGGCTGCAAGGGCCACCCGAGCTGGTTCTTCCGTGGCACCATGGAGAGCTATCGCAACATCATGGTCAAGTACGGCGACGGCGGCAAGCGCATCTGGCCCACCGAGTTCGGCTGGGCCACCACCGAGAACCTCGGCGTGGGGCCGAACACCGGCTACGAGTATGCCGGCACCAACTCCGAGGCCGAGCAGGCCGCCTACCTGGTGCGCGCCTTCCAGATGGGCCGCAACTGGGGCTGGGTCGGGCCCATGTTCGTCTGGAACCTCAACTTCGGGCCGGTGAGCGGCGTCCAAGATGAAAAGGCCAAGTTCGGCATCGTGCGCCCAGATTGGAGCCCCCGGCCGGCCTATGCCGCCTTGAGGGATATGGGCAAGTAAGATAACCAAGCACGCCAGAAGCGACGTAGGCCCCTCGGGGATCCTACGTCGCTTGCTATGGAACCGGCGATGGCGCCACGGCGTCTGTCAACGGGCGAGAACAGAGGGGCAAGAGGGGAGATAGCTGATGCAGAGGATTGGACCTGGCGCGCGCGCAGTGATCGTGGTGGTGCTGATGGCGTTGCTGCTGGCCTCCTGTGGCCCGGCTGCCGCGCCGGATCCATCGCCCACCGCCGAGACTCCCGCGAGGACCGCCAAGCCTACCTTTACCCCACTGCCCGAGGATCCCACCGAGGAAGCCACGCTGGCCCCCACCATGACCGTCGCCACTGCTGGCGAGTCCGCCGACGACGAACCGACCACAGAGCCCTCCACCGCCACGCCGCGCCCCATCAAGAGCCTGCACATGGATTCGCCCGAGTACGGTATGCAAATCTTTCCCTGGTGGCGACCCGAGGTGGCCAGCCGCGACTTTCAGATGGTAGCCGAGGCCGGCTTTACCTGGGCCAAGGTCAACTTTGGCTGGCGCGAGATCGAGGGCGCCGGCAAGGGGATCTTTGACTGGTCGCGCACCGACGAGATCGTGCGCATGGCCGAGGAGAACGACATCGACCTGGTCATCCGTGTGGACCACCAGCCGGCCTGGGCCGGCGGCGGCTTTCCCGTGAACGGCCCGCCCGATGATTACCAAGACTTGGCCGACTTTTTCACGGCCATGGCCACCCGCTACCGCGGCCGCATCCGCGCCTACCAGGTGTGGAACGAACCCAACCTCGCCCGCGAGTGGGGCGACCAACTGCCAGACCCCGGCGAATATGCCAAGCTGCTCCACGTCTGCTACCAGGCCATCAAGGCCGCCGATCCCAACGCCATGGTCATCAGCGCGGGCCTCTCCCCCACAGGAACCTGGAACGAACAGGCCAGGCCCGACGACTGGTATCTGGAGAGCATGTACATCGCCATGGGCAGCAGCGACAGCTACTTTGACGTGCTGGGTGCCCATGCGCCTGGCTTCAAGAGCCCGCCAGAGCGTGACCCCGCCGAGGTCGCCGCCAACCAAGACCTGGGCGGACAGCGGGCGTTCGCCTTCCGTCGCGTCGAGGATCTACGAGCCATCATGGTCAAGTACGGCGATGCCGACAAGCAAGTCGCCATTCTCGAGTTCGGCTGGACCAGCGACCCGCGCCCAGAGTCGCCCTACAACTGGCACGCCGTCAGCGAGCAGGTCAAGGCCGACTATCTCGTGCGGGCCTACCAATACGCCGAGGCGAACTGGTCGCCCTGGATCGGCCTGATGAGCCTGATCTATATCTGCGACCATGACTGGACGACCGACGACGAGCAGTACTGGTGGGCCATCTCGGACCCCGGCTGGCCCGAATTCAAGCCGCGTCCAGCCTATACAGCTCTGAAAAACATGTCAAAATGAATATCTACACGATAAAAATGCCATCAAACCGCCCCTGCTCGCAATCCAGGCGAGATGCGCGCTTGGGCGCCCATCTCATTACGAAACAAAGCCAATTCGCCGCCCCGCTGCCTCCGAATGCCTTCGAGGCCCCGGCCTCGAACAAGGCCTGCCTTGCGGCCTCCTGCGCACGGGGCCTTGGCAACGCATCCCGTCTGAGCTTTGACATGCAGCCGCCAGCCGGTGTAAGATACTCTGTCGTTGGGGCTTGGCTGCCCCGCCCCAAGGGGCCGTGTAGCCACGGCCCGGCCAAGAGCTTCACGGCGATCTCGATCTTTGATACAGAACCTGCGATAGCCAAGGTGTGGGTATGCCGGTACTGATTGAGGGCAAACGGCGACTTCAGGGTGAGGTGTTGGTGGACGGCGCCAAGAACGCCGCCCTGCCCATCATCGCCGCGACTCTCCTCACCGCAGACGATTGCCTCATCGAGAATGTCCCCTTTATCGAGGACATTCGCAACATGATCAAGGTCCTCCATCACCACGGCGTGGCTGCCCGCTTCGAGGGACACAACACCCTTCGCATCAAGGCCACCCGCATCGCCACCAGCAAGCTCCCGGGTGATCTGGCGCAGGCCATGCGCGCCAGCTTTTTGATCGCTGGCCCTCTGTTGGCCCGTTTCGGCCAGGTGGAGGCGCCCCACCCCGGCGGCTGTGCCATCGGCAAGCGCCCCGTTACCGTTGATCTCAAGGGCTTTGAGGCCATGGGCGCCGAGACCCGTTGCACCGACGACGGCTATATCGTCCAGTCGCCCCGGCTGCGTGGGACCCACCTGGTCCTCGACTACCCCAGCCACACCGGCACCGAGAACCTGATGATGGCCGCTGTCTTGGCAGAGGGCGTCACCGTCATCGAGAACGCGTCCATCGAGCCCGAGGTGCTGGATCTGGCGGATTTTCTGTGCGCCATGGGCGGCCGGGTTCGCGGCGCGGGAACCAGCACCATCGAGATCGAGGGCACCCGTCGGCTGCACGGCGCGGCCTTTCGCGTCATGCCCGACCGCATGGTTGCGGGCACCTATGCCCTCGCGGCCGCCATCACCGGCGGATCGGTGGTCATACCTGGCAACGTGGGCCGCTATCTGGGGGCCTTTACCACCAAGCTGCGCGAGGCCGGGGCCAACGTCGAAGCCAGGGCCGATAGCTACCACGTCAGCGCCGATCAGCCACTCCGCGCCGTGGATGTGCAGACCTACCCCTACCCCGGCTTTCCCACCGACCTGCAGGCCCCCTTTACCACGCTGCTCACCCAGGCCGAGGGCCGTAGCACGGTGTACGAGACCATGTTCGACGGCCGCCTGGGCTACGTAACGCAGCTCCGCCGCATGGGCGCCGAGATCGACGTCTCTGGCTCGGGGCGCGTCGCCATGGTCCATGGCCCCACGGTGCTGCGCGGTGCATCGGTGGACGCCCTGGATATCCGCTCGGGCGCGGCCATGGTCCTGGCAGGGTTGGCCGCCGAGGGCGAGACCCAGATCAACAATGTGACCTATATCGACCGTGGCTACCAAGACATCGATGCGCGGCTTTGTCACCTCGGGGCGAGCGTAACCCGCATGGAGGAGCAGGAACATCTCTGCCCCACCCAGGGCGCGCCCGACCCGCTCGAGTGGCTGCCCCTCGCATCGAGCTGAGCGGCCGTTCGCCGCCACAGATATTCATTCCTGCCACACATTGCAGTAGGAGGGCCGATGTTCGGCAAACAGATTGGCATCGACCTGGGCACCGTCAATGTCATCGTCGTGGTACGAGGCAGAGGCGTCGTCCTCAACGAACCGTCGGTCGTTGCCATCTCCTTGAACGATAGCCGCATCCTCGCCGTGGGCAACGAGGCCCGCGCCATGCTCGGCCGCACCCCCGAGACCATCGAGGTGGCCCGCCCCATGCGCGATGGCGTTATCGCCGACTATGTGGTGACCGAGGCCATGCTGCGCTACTTTTTCAGCAAGGTCTGCAACCGCCTGGAGCGACGGCCCGAGGTGATGATCAGCGTCCCAGCGGGCGTCACCAGCGTGGAGGGGCGGGCTGTTCGCGACGCGGCCATCCAGGCCGGGGCTCGCATTGCCCACCTGATCCCCGAACCGCTGGCTGCCGCGCTGGGCGCCGACATGCCCATCGGCACCCCCACGGGCAACATGATCGTCGATATCGGCGGCGGCGCCAGCGAGGCGGCCGTCATCTCCATGCATGGCATCGTCGTGGCCGACTCTGTTCGTGTGGCCGGCGAAAAGATGGACGAGGCCATCACCGCCTATGTGCGGCGCAAGTATAACCTGATGATCGGCGAACAGACCGCCGAGCAGATCAAGATCGCCATCGGCAGCGCCCTCCCCCTCGAAGAGGACCTCACCATCGATGTGCGCGGCCGCGACCAGGTGCAGGGGCTGCCACGAACCGTCACCATCGCCTCGTCCGAGATCACCGATGCCCTGGCAGAGCCGCTGGCCACCATCGCCGGCACCGTTCGCTCGGTGCTGGAACGGACGCCTCCCGAGCTGGCGTCGGACATCATCGATCGCGGCATGGTGCTCGCGGGCGGCGGCGCGCTCCTCCGCAATATGGACCAGTACCTCACCAAGCACACCGGCGTCCCGTGCAATATCGCCGAGGATCCCATGCTGTGCACGGCTTTGGGGGCCAGTCGCGGATTGCAGCACCTGCCGCTGCTCCGCCGCGCGGTGGACACGCTCTAGCCGCGGACGCTGACGCGCTGCGGGGGGTTCGGCCATGACGCAGCAGCCCGAGCTGTTCCCCAGCTCATCGCCCCAAGGCGCCGATCGCTCGTCGAGCCCGCAGGTGACGGGCTCGACAACGTTGATCGGTGTGCTGCCCGCCTTTGTGTTGCACCTGCAAGAACGCGCGCTGGCGGCGAACACCATCCGCTGCTTTGCCAATGACATCGAACTACTGGCGCGCCACCTGGGCCAAGACACACCGGTATCCCACTGCAGCACGGCCATGCTGCGCAGCTACCTGGCCCACCTCGAGCATCAGGAAAAGCTGTCGGCCAAGAGCCTCCAACGTCGCACCACGACGCTCAAGACCCTCTTTGGCTGGCTGGCGGAGGTCGGCGCCATTGCGTCCGATCCAGCCGCCGCGTTGGAGCAGACCCCCTCGCCCGTCCGCTTGCCCCAAGTGCTGACGACGGCCGAACGGGATCGTCTAGTCGCCATCGCCCAAGAGCTCGCCCAGGCCGATCCTCCCGATGCCCGGCCCCTCCTGCTCGTGACGCTGCTCCTCGCCGCCGCCATCACCAAGACCGAGCTGCTCAACATCAAGCTGGATGACCTCTATCTGGAGGGGGCGCCTGCCGTGGTGATCCAGCCCGCCTCGCGGGGAGATCATCCCCGCTACCTGCGCCTGCCAGACGAACTCCCCGGGATTGCCCGGGCGTACCTGCGCCAGCGCGCCCCCCGCCAGCACCTGTTCGAGTGCACGGGTCGCAACCTGGAATACGTGCTGGACGACCTGAGAAAACAAGCGGGGATCACGCGGCGAGTCGGGTTCCGCGTGCTGCGCTGGACATCGGCCGTGGATAGCCTCCGGACGGGGATGGATCCCGAAACGCTCCGAGCGCGCCTGGGGCTCGCCGAGGCCACCTGGGCGAACCGCCTACCACTGCTGGAGCAGCTCGCTAACGGCCCTATCTAGTCGGCTGGCTGGCCAGCGGGCGCTGGTTCAGGGCAGCAGATAGCACAGCCCGACCGTCCCCGGACCGCTGTGGACCGTGAGCGCGGGCGAGAGATCGCACACGAGCACCTCGACGGGCCGCACGACCTGCTCCACCAGCTCCCGTAGCTTTTCGGCATCGGCCTGAGCGGCCGCGTGAGTCAGCGCGATCTTGACGCGAGCTCCCGCCCCGGCCGCCTTTTCCACCAGCGAGGCGATGCGCTGATAGGCGCCCATGCGCGTGCGAGCCACGTGCACCGGCACCACGACCCCATCCTCCATGCTGATGATCGGCTTGATGTGTAGCAGCGACCCCACCAAGTGGGCCGAGCGGCCGATACGCCCGCCCATATACAGGTAGCGCAGCGTGTCCGCCGTTTGCAGCATTCGGGTTCGTGGAATCAGCCGTCGCACCAGGTCCATGATCTTGGCCAGCGACGCTCCCTCAGCCGCCATCCGGGCCGCCTCCAACGTCAGCCAACCATGGCACATGGAGACGTTGCGGGTGTCCACCACCTCGATGGACAGGTCCGGCCGCTCTTTGAGCGCCATGGCACGCCCGAGGACGGCGGCCTGATAGGCGCCACTGCCATCGGAAGTCATGTGGAACGAGACGATCTCGTTGCTTTCGCGCGCTGCCTGCGCGTACGCCTCGGCATACTCGCCCGGGCCGGGGTTGGCGGTGCGGGGCAGCTCGTCGTCATCGCTCAACGACTCCATATAGGCGCTGAATGCCGCGGGTTCTAGGTCCACCATATCGCGCGCCACGCGATCGGACAGATGCACATAATAGGGGACCATGGCAATGTTATAGCGCTCGTGCATCTCAGTGGGCAGGCTGGCCGTGCTATCGGTGATCACAGCGACTTTCATCTGCACCTCACATGTCCGGCGGTAAAGAGCCCGCGACGTCCCTATAAGGCGACAGGATGCTCAACTGGGGGAGCGAGCATCCTGTCACCATCTAGGTCATGATCAGCCTACGCGAGATGCTGCTCCAAGTAGCCCACAGCATCGCCCACAGTCTGGATCTTTTGGGCGTCTTCGTCGGCGATCTCGCAATCGAACTCTTCCTCAAAGGCCATGATCAGCTCAACCAGGTCCAGCGAATCGGCGTCGAGATCCTCGCGAAAAGACGACTCGGGCTTGATGGACTCTGCCTCGATACCCAGCTCCTCAGCTACGATGTCACGGATGCGCTCAAAGGTGTCGGTGCTCATGCCTCTGCTCCTCTGTCTTGGCCAGACATGACGAGAGTATATCACCTGCGCTACAGACGGTCAATCTCGCCAGCCCGGCAAGGCGGACTCTACCCGCATACAACACGCGCCCACCGCTCGAGTTGCGGGCAACGCTGCGTTGACACACCCTGCCCAGCCATCTAGACTATCGGCATGAACGATCACAGCCCAAGCGAGCTGCCCCAACGAAAGCAAGAGCACCTCGAGATCTGCCTGGCGGGCGACGTCAGCACCGGCATCGCCAGCGGCGCTGAGCGCTATCAACTGGTGCACATGGCCCTGCCCGAGATCTCCCTGGCTGGCGTGGACATCACCACGGTCTTCCTGGGCAAGCGCCTGGCGGCTCCTCTGCTGATCTCGTCCATGACGGGCGGGACACCTCGCGCCGCCGAGCTCAACCGCCGCCTGGCTCAAACCGCTCAAAGCGCTGGCATCGCCATGGGGCTGGGCTCGTTCCGCGCCGCCATCGAGGATCCAGCGCTGATGCGGACCTACCAGGTACGCGACGTCGCGCCCGACATTCTCCTGCTGGCCAACCTGGGCGCGGTGCAGCTCAACTATGGCTACACGCTGAACCAGTGCCGGCGCGCGGTCGAGAGCGTCGGCGCTGATGGCCTGGTGCTCCACCTCAACCCGCTCCAAGAGGCGCTACAGCCAGAGGGCGAGACCGACTTTTCCGGGCTCTTGGCCAAGATCGCGCGCCTTTGCGAGGAGCTGCCCGTTCCCATCGTGGTCAAAGAGGTCGGCCATGGCATCAGTGGCTCGGTGGCATCGGCGCTGCGCGATGCGGGCGTGGCCGCCATCGATGTCGCCGGCGCCGGGGGCACCTCCTGGAGCGACGTGGAGGCCCTGCGCCAGGAGGGCGTCGCCGCCATTGCCGCGCCCTTTCATCGCTGGGGCATTCCCACCTTTGAGGCCCTGGTCGAGGCCCGATGCGCCGCGCCCGATCTGCCCATCATCGCCAGTGGCGGCATTGCCGACGGGGTGGACGCCGCCAAGGCCCTGGCCCTGGGCGCCACGCTCGTCGGCTGCGGGCGTCCCTGGCTGTGCGCCGCGGCCGCTGGCGACGAAACGCTGCACACAGCCATCGATACCATGGTGCAGCAGCTCAGGATTGCACTGTTCTGCTGCGGGGCGTCCAACCTCGCAGCCCTCGCGCCCCACTGCATTCGCCAGAGGAGCTAGCTATGGATGGCATCCCAGGCCTGGTGTTCTATCTGCAAGCCATCGAGGACGAGTTGCGCCGCATCGTCACGGCGCCCGCTGGGCCTGCCCAGCCGATGTACCAGATGATGCAGTATCACCTTGGCTGGGTCGATCGCGACCTGCAGCCGGTGGCGTCGCGTCGCGGCAAGCGCGTTCG
Organism: uncultured Anaerolineales bacterium; assembly: GCA_964624695.1. GTDB lineage: Bacteria > Chloroflexota > Anaerolineae > UBA1429 > UBA1429 > DAIRUQ01. The sequence goes on from CAZUZB010000033.1 coordinate 14,037, forward strand.
CCCGCTCATGTGCCTTCTGGCTTGCCACGCCGTCGCCGATTCCTGGGAGGAGGCCCTCCCCGTCGCCGCCGCCATCGAGCTGATCCACAACTTTACCCTGATCCATGATGACATCCAGGACAACTCGCTACAACGCCATGGGCGGGACACCGTCTGGCATGTGTGGGGCTTGGCCCAGGGCATCAACACCGGCGACGCCATGTGGGCTCTGGCACAAGCCGCCGTGCATCGGCTGCAAGACCAGGGCCGCCCACCCGAGACCGTGCTGGCCGTTATGCGCCTCCTCAGCGAGAGCTGCCTGGCCCTCTGCGCGGGGCAGCACCTGGACCTGACCTACGAGAGCCTAGGCATCGTCAGCCTGGACGATTATGTCGCCATGATCCGAGGCAAGACGGCGGCCTTGCTAGGGGCCGCCTGCGCGGCAGGCGCGCTCGTGGGAGAGGCAGACACACGCGTCGTCGAGCTGTATCGCGCCTTTGGCACGCATATCGGCCTGGCCTACCAGATGGTGGACGATCTGCTGGGCATCTGGGGCGACGAGGATGCCACTGGCAAGCCCGTGGGAGACGACATCCTGGCTCGCAAAAAGAGCCTGCCCATCGTCCACGCCCTCAACTGGGAACGGAGCCAAGGGCGCGACGATCTCTACGAGCTATACCAGCGGGAGCAGTTGCGCGAGCGTCATGTCGCTCAGGTGCAACGCATCCTCGCCGAGGCTGGCTCCGAGGCCTACACCCAACAGCTTGCCGAGGAACACCTGAATCGAGCCGCACGGGCCCTCACCGCCATCAGCATAGAACATCCCGCGCAGGACAGCCTGGCCGCCCTGGCCTTTGCCCTCGGGCGCCGCTCGGCCTAACGGCGCCGCTGCCGCCCCGATCATCCCCAGAGCCGCATGAGCATCGGCCACGCCGTCTCCGCCTGCGGCGCCAGCTCCATCAGATAAGCTGCCGTCACACTGAGCGCGTTGAACGCGCCATGCAGCAGGATCGGTGGCCACAGCGAGTCCGTCTCAAAGCGCAGGACGCCAAAGATCAGCCCCAGCACAAAGATTGGCGGCAACACGCCAGGCAAGACATGCACCAGAGCGAATAGCGCGGCCGTCAGGATGATGGCCACCCAGGCGCCAAAGCGATTCTCCAGGCCAGCCTGCAAAAAGCCCCGGAAAAAGACCTCCTCGGCCAAGGGAGCCACCCCCGCGGCAATGACCAGCGCGGCCACGTAGCCCCACACGTTCCGCCCAAAGATGGGCACCAGATCGGGCTGCGTGGCCCAGCCCAAGCGGCTGAGTGCGATGCTCCACAGAGCATTGAACCCGAATGCGACCACCAGGCCCAGCGCGGTCATCCAGAGCAGCTTGCCGATAGGCACCCCACGGAACCCTAGAGCCGCCAGTCCGCCCCCATGTTTGCCCGGCCCAAACCACCATGCTGGCAAGAGCATGGCCGCCTCGCCCAGGAAAACCGCCAACAAGAGAATGCCCTGTGATAGCTCGATGCCTGCGAACTGTAGCGCCACCCAGCCCACAGCCACGGCAATGACGCCCACCACGAATAGCGCGCCCGCTACCAGGGAACCGACCACCACATCCCTCAGTCCCCATTTCGCACGGGTGCCATGACCATACTGCACGTCGCTCTCCTTGCTGCTGCCAGCCGATGCGAGCCGTTCCGTTGACACAGGCTCCTGCGCGCCTATACTAGCCGCTAGCATGTCCAAAGCCAAACGCATCGATCTGCATACCCACTCTATCTTTAGCGATGGCGAGTTGCTGCCCTCGGAGCTGCTCCGCCGTGCCAGCGCGCTCGATCACGCCGCGGTCGCCATCACCGACCATGCGGACGCCAGCAACATGGAGACCGTCATCGTCCAGCTCATGCGCCTGCTGGAGGCGCAACCCGACGACTTTGCCGCCATGCTGCTGATCGGGGTCGAGCTCACCCATGTGGCTCCAGCCAGCATCGATGGCCTCGCCCGGCGCGCCAAAGAGATAGGCGCCGAGCTGGTCGTGGTCCACGGCGAGACGCTGGTGGAGCCCGTGGCGCCCGGAACGAACCTGGCAGCGGCCCGCTCGCCTTACGTGGATCTGCTGGCCCACCCTGGACTGATCACCCCCGAGACCGCCACCACCCTGGCCGAGCGCGGCGCCCTGTGTGAGCTGACGGCACGCCAGGGCCACTGCCTCGCCAACGGCCACGTGGCGCGGGTCTGCGCCGAGACAGGCACCCTGCTCGTGGTCAACACCGACACGCACAGCCCCTCGGACCTGGCCACGCTGGCGTTCGCCCAAGCCGTGGCCCAGGGAGCTGGCCTCAGCCCAGAGCAGGTCGAACAGGCCACCATCACCAATCCGCGCCGCCTGGTCGAGCGCGTTCTCGCGGCGCGTCGCTAGTCTCACCATCCTCGGAGGAACCCATCATGGCCTTTCCGCCCATGCCCAGCCCCATGACCTGCCCCAACTGTGGCACCAGATTCGTCGTCGAGATCCACACCATCATCGACGTCGGCCAGGAGCCCGAGCTCAAGCAGGCGTTCATGGGGTCGCGCATCAACTATGCGTCCTGCCCCCAGTGTGATTTCGACGGCATCGTGAGCACTCCGCTGGTCTATCATGACCCCGAACACGAGCTCTTGATCTCTTTCGTGCCGCAGGAGCTCGAGATCAGCGGCGACGACCGCGAAAAGCTCGTGGGGCGGCTTCTCAACGCCGTCATGCAGAGCGTTCCACAGGAACAGCGCAAGGGCTACTTTTTGCAGCCCCGCACAGCCCTGACATACGAGGGCCTCCTGGAAGCCGTCTTTGAGACCGAGGGAATCACCCAGGAGATGCTGGAAGAGCGGCGCAAGGTCATGCAGCTCCTGGATAGCCTCTTGGGCAGCCTCGATGACGCCGACGCGCTCAAGGCCTTGGCCGAGGAGCACGCCCAGAGGCTGGACTATGGCTTTTTCCTGCTGCTGAGCTCGCTGATCGACGCTGCCCAGGATGATCCCGAAATCGGCCTGGATGCCGACCGCCTCGAGCAGCTACGGGGAGCTTTGCTGGATCTCGTCGGCCCGCCCGCCCCACCCGCCGCTCCCGCTGACGCCAACGCCGATGACCTGATCGCCCTGCTCTCGGACGCCCAAGACGACCAGGCCTTCCAAGGCGCCGTCATGCTGAATCGCGCCAAGCTGGACTATACTTTCTTCCAAGCCCTCACCCAGCGCATCGAGGCCGCGGCAGCCGAGGGCGACACTGCTCGCGCCGAGGCGTTGACCGACCTGCGCCAGCGCATCCTGGAAGCGGTCGATCAGCAGCGTCAGGCCATTCAAGAGCTGGAGGACGAAGCCCAGTTGCTGGTGGCCGAGCTGCTCGGCGAGGAAGACGTTGCCCAGGCGGTGCGGGCCCACAGAGACGAGCTCAACGACATCGTGCTGACCACCGCGCTACGCCTGCGGCAGACCGCCGAGCGCAAGGGCAACCAGCCGCGCGTGGCCAAGCTCGACGCCCTGGTGAATGCCATCCTCGAGACCATGGAAGAGAGCCTGCCGCCCAAGCAGCGGCTCATCAACCAGCTCTTTCGCGCCGAGACGCCCGAAGAGACGGGGCGGATTCTCGAAGCCAACCGCGGCTTGCTGGACGATGACCTGGTAGAGGGGATCGAATCCTACATCGCCGAGCTGAGCCAGAACCGCGACGAGCGCGCCCAGGAGCTAGCCGACCATCTCAGAGGGGTGCTCCAGCAGATCGAGGCCAAGCGCACCATCCAGCGCGGCTAACCCCATCGCCGCGCCCTTATGGTAAAAAAGCAGCAAAGACGCGGTTGCCCAGCAGGCGGCCGCATCGCGTAAGGCGGATTCCGCGCTCATCGGCCACCAGCAGCCCATCGGCGCACAATGAAGCGATGATGTCCCCATACACCTCAGCCATGGGCCGCCCAAAGCGTCGCTCGAACCGTTCCCAACGCATCCCCTGGCTCGTGCGTAGGGCCAGCATCATGGTCTCGCCCATGCGCCCGGCGGCATCCAGCGTCTCGCTCTCAGCCGTGGGGATATCCCCCTGCTCCACCTGCCCAATGTAGCCCCTCACGTCACCCGTATTCTGGCAGCGCGTGCGCCCATCGTAAGAGACCGCGCCCGCCCCAAGGCCGAGATAGCGGCCGTTCCGCCAATAGCGCAGGTTATGCTGGCAGAGGTTGCTCCACGCCGACCACCGTCCACTAGGCTGGCGCTCCCGTCGCGCCCAGTTCGAGATCTCATAGTGGGCATAGCCCGCGCGGGCCAGGCGCCTCTCCGCCCAAAGGTACATGTCCGCGGCCAGGCCATCATCGGGCCTGGGAAGCCGCCCCTCATCCACGGCCCTTTTCAGGGGCGTCCCCTCCTCCAGCGCGAGCCCATAGAGCGAGAGGTGCTCTGGCCCCAGCGTCAACGCCCGCTCCAGCGACTGTCGCCAATCGGCCAACGACTGCCGTGGCAGGCCCATCAGCAGATCCAGGCTAACTCGCTTGAAACCCGCCTCCCGCGCCATCTGCACCGCAGCTATAGCCTGGTCGGCGGTATGGATCCGCCCCAGCAGCGCTAACTCAGCATCGCGGAAGCTCTGCACCCCGATGCTGATCCGATCCAGGCCCGCTTGGCGCAGGCCCCGTAACAGCGGCAAAGAGAGCGTGCCTGGATTCGCCTCGATGGTCGCCTCGCGCAACCTGGCAAGATCGAGATGCTGCCTACACGCATCCAGCACAGCCGCCACCAGCTCCATGGTCAACAACGTGGGCGTGCCGCCGCCTATGTAGAGCGTGTCGATGGGACAAGCCCGCCAACGCCGGGCTCGCAACCGCACCTCGGCCACCAGGGCCTGGACGTAGGCGGGGATCAGCTCATCGAGGCCCGCGTAGGAGCAGAAATCGCAATAGGCGCACTTTTGGGCACAAAAGGGGATATGGAGATAGAGGCTCGGCATGGAGGAAGGAGACCTACGAGGGCTCTCGTGGAGCGAGCCGACGGCGGGCGGTTCGCGCCGCGCCCTTCAGGGCCGCATGGCAGGCTTCGCGGAACGCTCCCTCGTTGATCCACTCGGGCGGTTCAGAGCCCAGCATGGTCGCTTCTAGCTCGATGAGCTGGGCCACAAAAGCGCGCAGGCGCTCCTTGTCATCGAGAGCGACGCCCACGAGCCTCTCGGCCAGCTCGGGGAGAGCCGTGGGGATCGCCCAGTCCGCGCCGTGCGAGAGCTGCGCTTGGGCAAAGCGCTCGCCACTCGCATCCAAGACCACTGCCAGCGCCAGGGCGTAGGCGTCGGTCCCGTCCCCGCCAGCGATCACGCCGATCCCACCCCCGTGAGCGCCCTGGCCCACCGGCAGGCGAAACCGCGTCAGAATCTCCGATGAGCTATCGACGCGTGAGAGACCCTGCCGCACATAGAGGGAGGCCACAGGCAACCACTGGGCGCCTGTGAGGTTGGTGATCTCGGCCTGGGCGCCCAGGGCCACCAGGGCGGCGTTGATCGGATCGCCACCCCGCGACGACACAACCCGCGCCGCCAGCGTCTCGCCGCCGCGGCCACCCTCGGCATGGTGCCAGGATGCGGCAGTGACCAGCGGGGCCGCCAGCTCTACCTCAGGGTGCTTGGCCAGCGCCGCCAGCGAGACTGCCCCGCCCATAAGCAGCCAATCGTCGGCCAGCTCGATGCGCCGCAGAGCCGCCACCTCGGAGACATCCACCAGGTAGGCGCCCTCAGGGAGGTTCAGGCCGCCCGATAGGCCTGCCAGCCCCGCCACGATCCGCGCGCGTCCGCGCTGGGTGGTCAGGTGCGACAGCGCCTCAGCCACCGAAGCCACCGCCACGACCCGCTCTGGATGCTGGGTCATCGGACAGGGCCCATGCTCTGCAACATACGTCTAGCTCGTCCTTGAGCCAACTGGCTAGCCTTCATCGCGCTGCGCCAGCCGAATCTCGGTATACACCCGCTCGACACTGTGGCGGCGCCGCTCGCGAATGCGAGCCGCCTTTTCCTCTGGCACGGGAAAAAAGTCCAGCATGCCGACCTTTTCCACGCAATCGCGGCGGCTGGCGCCACTGGCGAAACACTCTTCGGTGCGCCGCCGCATCTCGGTAATGTACGCCAGGAGCGGGTCGATGACCTCCTTGCCGCAAGGAGCCCCCTCTCCCGGCACGATCACGTCGACATCCATGCTGCGAATCCGTCGCAACGTGCGCAGCCAGGCCTCGCTATTGGCATCATAGAGCGCAGGGTGCTCGTTGTTCATGATGGTGTCGCCCGCGAACAGGATCCGCTCCTCTGGCAGATACACCACCAGGGACGCCGGTGTGTGTCCTTCCATGTGGATTACCTTGATGCGCCGATCGCCAAGGTGCAGGGTGACGCGGTCATCCACGCCGATCTCGGGCTCGAACAGCTCCACCTCGGCCAAAGCCACCGCCAGCGCCGGGTCATCCTCCCCCAACTCTTCCACCAACCGGTCCAGCCCTGAGGCGCGGTACTTTTCAATCGGTCTGAGCGAGGCGTCGTGGCCAAAGATCCTCGCCGGCATGATCGCCGCATTACCAAACATGTGCTCGGGGTGATAATCCGTGTTCACGACGCCATAGATCGGCCCCACGCCGTTCTCCTGCAAGACGTGACACCATTCCTCGGTCTCCCAAGGGCGCATGGGCATATCGATCAACAGGGCTCCGCGAGCCGATCGGATGAACCCTACGTTACCGTGCCAATAATCCCTCGAGAAAAAGACGCCAGGAGCCAGTTCCTCCAGCATCCTATCTCCTCACTTTTCGTCTCGCCCATCCGCCAGACGTTCTCGGGCCGCCTGCAGCACATCGCCCAAGCGATCCACAGGCACTCCGCCGCCTTGAGCGGCGTTGGCGCTTCCGCCTCCTCGCCCGCCAAAAGGCGCCAGCGCGGCCCGCACCAGCTCGCCGGCATGAACACCGCTCTCCAGCCCACACGCCACGCACACGATCGGGCTGGGGGCCTGTGCCGCCAAGACGGCCACCAGCGGCCCCTCGCCAACGAGCTCGCGCGCCATTTGCCGCAGCGCCTCCGCCGCCATCTCGTCAAACAGATGACTCACCATCTGAACCTGACCCACCGTCTCGGCCCGTGTGCGGAGCTGCTGCGCCTGGAGCTCGGCCAACCGTTCCTGAAGACCAGCAGCCCGCTTTTCCTCCGCCTTGCGCCCGTCCAGAGCCTTGCCCACCAGCGAGACCAGATCCTCCATACCGCAGCTTAGCAGGCCCATGAGATCGCAAAGCATCGTCGTTTTGGCCCAATGATCGGCCGCGGCCCGCCCGCCACAGAGAAAGGTCACCCGCGTCTGCCCTTTGGACCTCTCCCAACGCGTCACCTGGATGGAGCCGATCTCGCCGGTCCGGCGCACATGGGTGCCACAGCAGGCGCTATCGTCATAGCCACCGACGGAAACCACACGAATGGCCGCGTCCACCGTCGGGGCCTTGCGCAACGCCGCAGGCAGCAAAGCCGCATCGTCATGCACCGCGATGGTAACCTCTCGATCCTCGATCACCACCTGATTGGCCGCGGCCACAGCCCGCCAGAGCAGCTCTGCCGAGAGATCTCCCACCGCCAGATCGATGGTGCTGGTCTCCTCGCCCAGGTGGAACCCCACCGTGGGAGCGCCCGCCACGCGAAGAAACGCCTGGGAGAGCAGATGCTGTCCGGTATGCTGCTGCATGTGGTCAAAGCGCCGCTTCCAGTCCACGCGGCCGTGGACCTCGCGGTCCTCCAGCCCCTCCGCCAAGACATGCACGACGTCGCCGTCCATCTCGATGACATCGATCACCGGGATGCCGTTGAGGCTGCCGGTGTCATGGGGCTGCCCCCCCGACGTGGGATAAAAGCAGGTGCGGTCGAGCGCCACCGCCGGCTGCCCCGCCACCTCCAGCGCAGCAACCACGGCCGCATCAAATGCTGTGTCGTACGGATCACGTTCATACAGTCGGACGGTACGCCCCACGCCCCACTCCTCAGCAGCCTGCGAGAGCTAGATCCAGAGTCACGCGTATCTAGAAAGGAATCTCGTCGTCGCCCACCATGTCGAGATCGCTGACCTGGTTGCTCGCAGTGCCACCGCGACTCGAGGTGTCGCCCTGGGGCTCCTCATCGGGGGGAGCGCCCGTGTCCCCACGGCCGCCCACAAACTTGACCGAAAGCGCGGTCACCTCCAACGAGGCCCGCCACTCACCGTCACGGCCCTGCCAGGCCCTGGGCTCTTGCAGCTCGCCCTCCACCAGCACCTGTCGCCCCTTGGTGAGATACTGCGAGCAGGTCTCGGCCAAGCGCCTCCAAGCCGTCACCCGGAACCAGATGGTCTTTTCCCCCTGCTGCCCATCCCGCGTGGTCCACCGTTTGTTGGTCGCCACCGAGAACGAGGTGACCGGCGTGCCATCCGGGGTATAGCGCATCTCCGGATCCTGACCGAGATTGCCCACCAAGATGAGCTTCTGATACATGGCGAACCCTCCTGCTGATCCACAAGGCTTGGCAGCGTCACGTCATCAGGGCGATTATAGCATCCGAGGCCGCGCTGATCAACAGCTCCGCGATTGCTGCTCCGTCCTGGACTGGCCGGCAAGCCCGCACCAAGCAACATGGCCGCCTCGTTGAGGCGGCCACGTTCGCGTCCCACGCTGCGCAGCAAGGATGTGGTATCCACTGTCCTCTCGTGGTAGAGTTCGGGCACCTAGCTGCTCGCGATTGCGATGCTACTCCTTGACCGCCCCCAGCGTCAACCCCGTGACAAAGTAGCGCTGCAGGAACGGGTAAACTAGCATGATAGGGACCATGGTCACGAAGACCATCGCATTGGACAGAGCCTCGGGTGAGATCTCAGAAAGACCCGCACTCACGGTCCCGTGCGCGGCTTCCCTGGCAGCCATCTGCTCGATCTGCTTGAGGATCACGCGTCCGTAGAGGTAACTCTGGAGCGGCCATTGGTCAACGTGTCGTAGGAACACGAAACCATCAAACCAAGAATTCCAGTGACTCACAGTCGAGAATAGCGTTACAGTGGCGAGCACCGGCTGTGAAATTGGTAGAAACACGCGAAAGAGCACCTGAAGGTGACTAGCGCCGTCCAGCACAGCAGATTCATAGATCTCATTGGGCAGGCCGCGGAAGTAGTTCATGATGAGGATCGTGTTGAAGACATTGAACGCTCCGGGGAGTATCAGCACGGCAAACTTGTCCAGTAGCCCGAGATTGCGCAGTGATAGAAAATAGGGAATGAAACCCGCATTGAACATCATGCCAAAGATAATGAGCGTCTTGATGGCGACGCGGCCTGGCATGTGGATGTTGTCGCGCGAGAGAGGATAGGCGGTGATGATGCTGACCAGCAGGCCAAAGCTCACCCCGACGAGGACGCGTTCCACCGAGGTGAGCATGCAACCCAGAAAAGTTCGGTCGCTCCTGAAGATATAGAGATAGTTGTCAACGTTGAACCCCACCGGCCAGAGCCAGACTTGATTGGTGGCTACAGGGGTTGTTGCGCTTAGCGATACCGCGGCCAGATGCACAAAGGGCACCAGGCACATGAGCGCCACAAGGCCCAGTATCATGTGAATGACCACATCGACGGTGACGTCAACGGCGCCGCGTTCTTCGATCATGGCCATGGTGGTGCCCCTCCTCAGAAGATGCGGTAATTGGCGAATCGATCGGCCAGCCAATACGAGAGCATGATCAGGCCGAAGCCGATGGCAGACTTGAATAGGCCCACAGCGGTGCCCAGGGCAAACTCATTGCCAAGATAGCCCTCGCGGAATATATAGGTGTCGATGATGTCACCCGTCTTGTAGACGA
>CAZUZB010000034.1:0-4590 GCA_964624695.1 uncultured Anaerolineales bacterium
GCCGCCGTGGCCCCATCACCGCCCAGATCCAATCCGCCTTTTTCGAGATCGTCTCGGGCCAGGCGCCCGACCGCTACGGCTGGCTGACGCCCGTCTCTGGCGGCTGATCCTCCATCGCCTCGCGAGGGCCGGCGCTCATGGGCGCCGACCCTCGTCACGCCCTAGAACTTTGCCGCCCCGCCCAACGGCTGTAGAATGATCGGCAGCGTTTCACACGGGAGCATAGCGTGATGAACCCAGCGAGTTCTCTGCCGCAAGGATATCTGACGCGCGTCGTAGCCGCCGCCCTTCAGGAGGACGTAGGCGCGGGAGACGTCACCAGCGTCGCCACGGTTAGTCCGTCAACTCTGCTCTCGGGCCAGATGCTGGCCAAAGAGGCCGGCGTGGTGGCAGGTCTGTTCGTTGCCCGCGAGGTGTTCGCCCAGGTGGATCCCACCATCACCTTGAGCGCGTTGGTGGAGGATGGCGATCTGGTCGACGCGGGCACCGTCATCGCGCGCGTGCAGGGCCACGGCCCGAGCTTGCTCACGGGTGAGCGGGTGGCGCTGAATTTCCTGCAGCGCATGTCGGGCATCGCCACCGCCACCCGCCGCTATCAGGACGCCGTCGCCGGCACAGACGCCGTGGTCCTCGATACCCGCAAGACCGTGCCCGGCTTGAGGCTGCTGGACAAGCTGGCCGTCCGCCTGGGCGGCGGCGCCAATCACCGCACAGGCCTCTATGACATGGTGCTCATCAAGGATAACCATATCATTGCAGCGGGCGGCATCGCCGCTGCTGTGGCGCAGGTGCGCCAGCACCCTGCCGCGCGCGGCCTGGCCATCGAGGTCGAGGTAGAGAACCTGGAGCAGCTCCAAGAGGCCCTAGCGCAGCGCGTCGACCGCGTCATGCTAGACAACATGGACGTAAAGACCATGCGTCGCGCCGTGGCCCTCACCAACGGCAGGGCCGAGATCGAGGCATCGGGAGGCATCACCCTTGGCACCATCCGCGCCGTCGCCGAGACGGGCGTGGACTATATCTCGGTGGGCGCATTGACCCACTCGGTGGTCGCTTTGGACATCAGCCTCGACCTGTACATCTCAGAAACGGACCAGTAGGCTAGGAGACCACCCATGACCAGCCAGGAGCACGCTGCCCAGAATTTGCAGGCTGAGATCGCGGCCCTCCGGCGCCAACTGGGATCGCAAGTCACCATCCTCGGACACCACTACCAGCGGGACGAGGTGATCGTCCACGCCGACTATCGCGGCGACTCGCTGGAGCTCTCGCGCCTGGCCGCCGAGGCGACCTCTCCCTATATCGTGTTCTGCGGCGTCTATTTCATGGCCGAGACCGCCGCGGTCCTCTGCCAGCCCGACCAGATGGTCGTGCAGCCTGTGCGGGAAGCCCTCTGCCCCATGGCCCGCATGGTCGACCGCCCCACCCTGGCCGAGGCCTGGGATCAGCTCGCGTCCATGTGGGGGGGAGATCTGCTGCCCATCACCTACCAGAACGCCACCGCCGACGTCAAAGCCTTTGTCGGCGAGCACGGCGGCGCTGTCTGCACGTCGTCCAACGCCGGAGCGCTATTCCGGTGGGCGCTGGAGCGCAAGAACCATCTCCTCTTTGTGCCCGACCAACACCTGGGCACCAACACCGCCCTGGCCATGGGGATCCCCTTAAGCCGCATCGGCAAGTGGACGCTGGATATGGCACAAGACCCATCGCCACTCCGCGACAAGCAGGTGATCGTGTGGCCTGGTTTCTGCTATGTCCACGCGGTCATGTCTCCCGATGACGTCCACGCGGCACGGGAAAGCTATCCCTCGGCGCAGGTGATCGTCCATCCCGAGTGCCGCAAAGAGGTGGTCCAGCTCGCCGATGGCAGCGGCTCCACCGCGGCGATCATCCAGCGGGTGAAAGAGTCCGATGCGGGAGCATCGTTCGTCATCGGCACAGAAGTCCACCTGGTGCGACGGCTGGCGCAAGAGCATCCGGACAAGACCATCGTCCCATTGCGCGACAAGCAGTGCGAGTCCATGAGCCGCACCACCCCCGAGGCGCTCCTTCGGGCGCTGCGGAGCATCGCGGACGGCCAGCCTGAGCACCTCGTCACCCTGGATGAAGCGATCATCGCCGGCGCTCGGCTGGCGCTCGAGCGCATGTTGGAGGCAAGCTAGTCCCATGGCAGAACAGAACAACCGCATCGAGACCGACGTCCTGATCATCGGCTGCGGCATCGCCGGCGCCACCGCCGCGCTGCGCCTGGCGGAGGATCCCAACTGCCAGATCACGCTGGTCACCAAGGTGGATTCGATCCTCGAGACCAATACCTACTATGCCCAGGGGGGTATCATCTACCGTGGTGACGAGGACTCTCCCGAGCAGTTGGCCGAGGACCTGAACCGCGCAGGGGACCACCTCAACAACCCCGAGGCCGTCCACATCTTGGCGACCGAGGGGCCACAGCTCGTGCGAGAGCTTCTCATAGAAAAGTACGAGGTGCCCTTTACCGTCGATGCATCCAACCATCTAGAGTTCACCCGCGAGGCCGCCCACTCGACCAGCCGCATCCTACACGTCCACGATGCCACGGGCCGGGCCATCCAGGAAAAGCTCTCGGCCGCTCTGCTCGCCAAGCCCAATATCCATCTGCTCACCAAGCATGTGGCCATCGACCTGCTCACGCCCGCCCACCACTCCACCGACAAGCGGCACGTCTACCAGCCGCTCTCTTGCGTGGGCGCCTATGTGCATGACCGCGACGGCGACCGCGTGTTGACGATCTTGGCGCGCGCCACCATGTTGGCGGCAGGAGGGCTGGGCCAAGTATTCCTGCACACCACCAACCCTGACGGCGCCACGGGCGATGGCATGGCCATGGCTTACCGCGCTGGCGCCCGCATCGTCAATGCCGAGTATGTCCAGTTTCACCCCACCGCGTTCTACTTTCGAGGTGAGGCTCGCTTCCTAATCAGCGAAGCCCTGCGAGGCGAGGGCGCCCTGCTTCTCAATGCCGCCGGCGAGCGCTTTATGGAGCGCTATGCGCCCCAGTGGAAAGAGTTGGCGCCCCGCGACGTGGTAGCGCGGAGCATCCACGAGGAGATGCTGCGGACCGACAGCCCCTGCATGTATCTGGACATTGCCTCGGTAATGACGCCGGACGAGATTCGTGCGCGTTTCCCAACCATCTATGAAAGCTGCAAAGAGTTCGGCATCGATCCCACCAAGGACCGCATACCCGTCGTGCCCGCGGCGCACTATGCCTGTGGCGGCGTCTGGGTGGACGCGTGGGGGCGCACCAGCCTGGAGCAACTCTATGCGGCCGGTGAAGTGACCTGCACCGGCGTACACGGGGCCAACCGTCTGGGCAGCGCGTCCTTGCTAGAGGGCTTGGTCTGGGGCGATCGTGCCGCACGCGATATCCAGCGTAGCATACAGCGATGGACGCGGATGGATCCCAGCTACATCCCCGACTGGGAATCTCCCAAGGAAGCCGAGCCGGCCGACCCCGCGCTCATCTCCCACGACATGGCCACCATCAAGCACACCATGTGGTACTATGCGGGGTTGGTGCGGAGCCAACGGCGGCTGGATCGCGCCCTGCGCGACCTGGCCAACCTCCGCCATGACATCGATGCGTTCTACCGCGTCAATCGCGTCGACACGGCCATCATCGAGCTGCGCAACGCGGCCCTGGCGGCCATCATCGTGGCACGCGCCGCCTGGGAGAACCGCGAGAGCGCCGGCTGCCACTATCGCATAGACTAGTGCGCTACCCCACAAGCTCGACCCGCAGGATCCGGTCCAGCCCGGCATAGTCCCGCAGCACGGACACGCTCGCCTTGGGCCAGAGGGCTGCGGCCAGCTCGCGGCAGGCCGTCCCTTGGGTCTCGTCGATCTCCACAGCCAGCAATCCTGGCGTCGCCAGGCGCTCGGCCGCCTGATGCAGCAACCGCTTGATGATCTCCAGCCCGCGACACCCACCATCCAGGGCTAGCGATGGCTCATAGAGGCGAACGTCGTCCGGAAGAGTGGGCAGCCGATCCCGCGGCACGTACGGCGGGTTGGAGACGATCACCTCGACGGGGCCACGAACGCAAGTAAGCAGATCGCCCCTCACCAGCGCGATCCGCCCGACCAATCCATACGCTGCCAGGTTGGCGGCAGCCACCTGCAAAGCCTCGACCGAAAGATCGGTAGCGAGGACAGAGGATCGCTCGAGATGGCGGGCCACCGCGATCGCCAGCGCCCCACTGCCCGTGCCCACGTCTACCACGCGCAGAGGCTCAGGGGCCGTCTCCTGCGCCCAGGCCAGGGCCGTCTCCACCAGCAGCTCGGTCTCGGGGCGTGGGATCAGGACCCGTGCGTCGACCATCAGCTCCAGATCGAAAAAAGCACGCCGCCCCGCCAAGTACGCCACGGGCTCACCCCTCAGGCGTCGCCTCACCAGCCCTGTGAACTGCTCCGCCTGCGATCGAGAGAGGCACCGTCCGCCCTCCGTCACCAAGGCAGTGCGCCCCACCCCCAGGACGTGGGCCAGCAGCACTTCAGCATCCAGCCGCGGCGTCTCGCTGGAGGTGGCCAGCAAGCCCGTCGCCCACCGGC
>CAZUZB010000034.1:4690-8953 GCA_964624695.1 uncultured Anaerolineales bacterium
GCATCCAGCCGCGGCGTCTCGCTGGAGGTGGCCAGCAAGCCCGTCGCCCACCGGCGGGCATCGATCACGCTGGTCCCTTCGCATGGGGTGAGAACAGCCATCGCGTGCGCGTCCATTCTCTTTGCCGGCGCTGCCTACGCGGCAGCCCCCGCCAACAGCGCGGCCTGCTCCTGCGCTGTGAGTTCGTCGATGAACTGGTCGATCTCCCCACTCAGGACCGACTCGAGCTGGTGGACCGTCATGCCGATGCGATGATCGGTGACGCGGTTCTGCGGAAAGTTATAGGTGCGGATCTTTTCGCTGCGCTCGCCCGTGCCCACCTGGCTGCGCCGCGCGCTCTCGACCTCCTCGGCCTGGCGGTTGTACTCGAGGTCGTACAGCCGCGCCCGCAGAATCGACATGGCCCGAGCGCGGTTCTGAAGCTGCGAGCGTTCGTCCTGACACTGCACCACCATCCCGGTGGGCAGGTGGGTGATCCGCACCGCCGAATCGGTGGTGTTCACGCTCTGCCCGCCCTTGCCTCCCGATCGATAGACATCCACACGCAGGTCGTTCTCGTGGATCTCGACCTCCACTTCGTCGGCTTCGGGGAGCACGGCCACAGTAGCTGTGGAGGTATGGATCCGCCCGCTGGTCTCGGTGGAAGGAACCCGCTGAACACGGTGAACACCACTTTCGTACTTGAGCCGGGAATAGGCCCCATGGCCACGCACCTCGAACGCGATCTCCTTATAGCCGCCGATGCCCGTCTCGTTGCTGGAGAGGATCTCCACCTGCCACCGGTGAGCGGCCGCGTACTGGCTGTACATAGAGAGCAGGTCGGCCGCGAACAGCGCCGCCTCATCGCCACCCGTACCCGCTCGGATCTCGACGATGACGCTGCGCTCATCGCGAGGATCCTTGGGCAAGAGCAGCAGCCGCAAACGATTCTCCAGCTCGCTCAAGCGCTCTTCCAGCGTGGCGATCTCGGCGGCAACGAGCTCGCGCATGTCGGCTCCCAGGCCGCCGTCGCTCTGCATCTCAAGCGTGGCCTGCAGCTCGGCGTCTGTCTCGCGATAGGCCTTGTAAGCGGACACCACCTCCTCGAGCTCGGAGCGCTCTTGCGAATGCTCGCGCACCTTGACATGATCCTGCGCGACCTCGGGCGTGGCCATGAGGCGCGTCAGCTCTTCATACCGCTCTAGAATCTGGTCCAATCTCTCGAACATGGCGCTCCATCCTTCCTATCCCTACCTGCCCATAGCAAAGGCGGAGCCCGCACAAACAACGCGGCTCCGCCCGATGAACGCGAACAAGCTAATGCGCTACAAAACGCTCGTACAGAGCCTCCAGGTCCTCTTCCGAGTAGAAATGCACCACCAGGCGGCCGCCCTTGCTGGTGCGCACCAGATCGACCCTGGTGCCCAGCGCCTCGCGGAATTCCTGCTCCAGCGCTACGGTCTCGGGGGCGCGGGTGCGGCTGCGCCCGGTATCGCCTGTAGCCCGATTGCGGCGCCGTGCCAGCTCTTCGGCCTGCCGAACCGAGAGCTCCCTCTTGATGATGGCCTCCAGCGCGTCGACCTGCGCGTGGGCATCTTCTAGCATGAGCAGCGCCCGCGCATGGCCCTCGGTGATGCGCCCGGCCATGAGCGCCTGCTTGATCTCGCTCGGCAACCGCAGGAGGCGCAGGCTATTGGTTACGCTCACCCGACTGCGTCCCACGCGCTCGGCGATGCGCTCTTGCGTCAGCCCGAAATCATCGGCCAGTTGGCGGTAAGCCTCGGCCTCTTCCAGGGGGTTCAGGTCCGCCCGCTGGATATTCTCCACCAACGCCAGCTCGAGCATCTCTTGCGGGGTGGCATCCTTGACGATGACCTCGACGTGCTGCAACCCCGCCATGCGCGCCGCCCGCCAACGTCGCTCGCCCGTGATAAGCTGGTAGCGCACGCCGCTTCTTTCATCTCCAGCGGCCTCTTGCACAATCAGCGGCTGGATCAGCCCCATCTCGCGGATGGAATCGGCCAACTCTTGAAGCGCCTCGGGCTCAAAGACGGTGCGGGGCTGATGAGGGTTCGGGCTGATGGCATCGATGCTGACGCGCTTGAGGCCGCTAGCTTGGGACCCTGGGGGGATCAGCGCATCCAACCCCCGCCCCAGACCCGTTCGTGGTCCGCGTCCCATGGCTGTTCCTCCCACAAGCGACCCTTGCGCCAGACAGCTCACTCGGTGGCCAACATCTCTTCGCTGAGCGCGGCATAGGCCTGTCCGCCCGACGAATCGGGGGCATAGGTGGCGATCGACTCGCCATAGCTGGGCGCCTCGCTCAGCTTGACGCTGCGCGGGATGACCGTCCGAAAAACGGCAGCCGCGAAATGCCGTTGCACGTCCTCCACCACCTGGCGCGCCAGGTTGGTGCGAGGATCGTACATGGTCATCACCAGACCCCTCAGAATCAGGTCGGGGTTGAGGCTTTGGCGCACCAGCTCGATGGTGTGCAAGAGCTGCGTCAGCCCCTCGAGGGGCAGGTACTCGCACTGAATCGGGATGACCACGCCATCCGCCGCCGCCAGAGCGTTGACGGTGAGCATCCCCAAGCTGGGCGGCGTGTCGATCAGCACAAAGTCATACTTGCCGCGAATAGAGGCCAGCGCCATGCGCAGCCGCAACTCCCGGCCACTCATCTCCACCAGCTCGACCTCGGCGCCGGCCAACGCGGGCGAAGCGGGGATCAGGTCCAACCCAGCCTGAGCCGTCAAAGTCAGCAGGCTCGATGCGGGCTCCGATCCCACCAGCAGATCATAGACCGAGCGCACGAGGGTCTGCTTTTCAACGCCCAGGCTGCTCGTGGCGTTGGCTTGCGGATCGACATCCACCAGCAGGACGCGCTTGCCCAGAACCGCCAAGTACGCCGCAAGGTTCACCGCCGTGGTGGTCTTGCCGACGCCCCCTTTTTGGTTGGCCAGCGCATACACCCTGCCCATGCTAGACTCCGCTCATGCGGACGAGGCCGCCACCACGCGGACTCGCCCATGCCGCAGCCGCTCCTGCGCTTGCTCCAGCGAAGGCAGGTTGGCAGCGCCCGTCGCCTCGACCACAAACGACGCCACACAATTGGCGAAACGGGCCGCTTCCACGGGATCGCGCTGCTCGCGATAGCGCAGCAAGAACGCGGCTGCGAACACGTCCCCAGCGCCCGTGGGGTCAACCTCCCTGGCCCAGAACGCGGGCACATGGGTCGCAACGCCCTGCCGGAACACCACGGCCCCTTCGCGTCCCCGCGTCTCCACCAAGAGCGTCGCCTTACTCGCCAGGCGAGCCAGCCAGCGACGGTCGTTACCGAGATCCTCCAGGCTGAGGATGATGGCATCGGCGCGCCGCAACACCGCCTCTTCATGCACAAAGGGTGTGGGATGCACCCGCCCATCGGCATCCCAGGCACGCAACCAGCCCTGAGGCGTCACCCCCAACAGAGCGCCAGGAAACGCCTCCAAGAAGCCCACATCCACCTCTTGCGCGATGGGCCCCAAATGCACCACGGGTGCCTGGCGCCAAGGGGCCGGCAGATGCTTTGGTTCGAGCCGCTCAGCCACCGCCCGCACGTACTGCTCGCGCCGCCCATCCTGGTAGCTGTTCTCAAAGGTCGTGCTCTCGGCGCTGGGGCAAAGAGCCACCTCGATGCGATCCTCACCCTCGAACCCGATTGTACCAGGTTCGGCGGCCGTTAGCACGCCCACGCGCACGCCAAGGCGCGCGGCCGTCAGCGCTGCATAGGTCGCTGTGCCGCCAGCCTGCCAGCCACCCTGCGCGTCCAGGTCGCGCGTCACATGGCCCACCACCAGATAGCCGGGTGTCGGGGTCAAGACATCCTCGCTAGTCTCGCGGGTAGATCCGCACCTTGCGACGGGGCTCCTCGCCGCTACTCTCGGTATAGACATCAGGATCGTCGCGCAGCGCCATGTGCACGGCGCGCCGCTCGTTCGGGGGCATGGGCTCTAGCGAGAGGGGGCGGCCGGTCTCGCGCACCTGGTCGGCCATCCGTTTGGCGAGCCCCTCGAGCGACTCCACACGCCGCTCCTTGTAGCCCTCCACATCCAGCACCAAGTTGGGCCACACGCCGATCTTGCGGCTGATGATCAAGCGCGAGATGAACTGAAAGTCGCGCAGCGTCTCGCCGCCCCGCCCAATCAGGATGCCCAGATCATCGCCCACCACGTTGAGCTGCAAGGGCACCGCCTCGCCGGTCTCTTCATCGATGCGCCCGCCTGCGTCGACCACCTCGACGGC
>CAZUZB010000034.1:9053-15304 GCA_964624695.1 uncultured Anaerolineales bacterium
GCCTCGCCCGTGCGCACCAGCCCAAAGAGCGAGCGCTCGGGCGTGCGCAGTACCTCGTATTGGAGATCATCCTCCGCGATGCCCAGAGCGGCCAATGCCGCCTCGATGGCCTCGCGTACGGTCTTGCCCGTGAACTCTTGCACCTTGTCTTGTTCCGTCATCTTCTCCCGCCCCTCGTGCCTAGGCCTGAGCCGTTGCGTCTTTGGGTTTGCCCCACACGCGATCAACCAGCAACTGCATCAGAATGCCAACAACGTTCGAGATGATAAAATAGATCGCCAAGCCCGAAGAGAACTGCAGCGTAAAGAACCCAAACATCACCGGCATCATGAGCTGCATCGTCTGGTTCATCTGGGCCTGCTGCGGATCGGTCGAGGGCTGGGTCATGAGCTTTTGCTGAAGCCACATGGTCCCGCCCACCAGGATCGGCAGCAGGTAGGGGATTGACGACGAATCCGGTCGCGCCAGGTTGAGCCACAAGAAGCGGCTCTGTAGCGGGACGATCTCGGCGAGCCGAGCAAAGCCAGCATAAGCCTGCTGCCCCAGCTTCATCAGCTCCACCGGCGTATCAGCCAGGATGGTGCTGATCGAGGAATAGAGCGCGAACCAGATGGGCATCTGCACCAACGTGGGCAGGCATCCGCCCAGTGGGTTCACCCCCGCTTCCTTGTAGAGCTTTTGCTGCTCCAGCGCGAGGCGCTGCTTATCCCCACCATACTTTTTCTGGATCTCTTGGAGCTTGGGCTGGACCTCGCCCATCCGCCGCGTCATCAGGATTTGCTTCACCTGAAGCGGCATGGTGAGCAATCGTAGCAGCACTGTAAAGGCGCCGATCGCCACCACAAAGCTCTCACCCAGATAGGCGTACAGAATGAGCAACGCGTTCAGAAACGGGCGAATAAAGACCTCGCGCCAGATGTTGCTCCACCCAATCTGGGTGACAGCCACCACCACGGCGATAATGATCCCCCAGGTGATCAGCGACTTGCGCACCTGGGCCGGATCGACGTTCGGCCGATTAGCTGCTTGCGTCACGAGGCGTCTCCTCTTTCTACGACTTGGGCAGTGGGTAGACCCACAGCTCCCAAGGGCCTCGATCCGTGATTTCGAGGGCGATCACAGAGCCCGCGGCCGTCCCCACATAGATGCGATCTCCCACCACCGCAGGGGTCGAAAGGATGGCCCCCTCTCCCTCGTAGAGGGTGGTAGTTCGGCCCGAATCGCGCTCGACACGGTAAAGCGTGCCGCTTTGGGTGCCAACAATCAGTGAGCCGTCATAGAGCGCCGGGCCGGCCCGCACGCTGCCATCCAGCCGCACCTCGCTCGCCCAGATCGATGCCCCATCAGCCACCGACAGGGCGTACAGTCGCCCATCCAGGTCGCCCACATAGATGGCGCCATCGGTCACCAGGGCCTCGCCCCACACCCAGGCGCCAGCGGGAGTGCGCCACCGGGGCGCGCCGGTCGCGGCATCCAGCGCATGCACCTGCTTGTCGAGGCTCCCCGCGACCACGAGCCCATCCGCCAAGCTGACGTCGCCGGGCACAGCGCCGCCGACATTCGTCCGCCAGACCACCACTCCCGTGTGCCGATCGATAGCGTACACGTTGTGGTCCATCGAGCCCACATAGACGTAGCGATCATCCACGGCCGGACGGCCCCAGACGCGGTTACCCGTCTCGACGGGCGACGACCAGATCGACTCGCCCGTGAGCAGATCGACCGCCATCACGCGGTTGTCCGCGCTTCCGAAATAGAGCACGCCCTCATAGGCCGTCACCCCGCCGATGATGGCATCGTCCGATACCTGGATCTCCCATCGCCGCAGACCGCTCTCGGCCTCAAAGGCATAGAGCTTGCCAGCATAGGTCCCGACGATCATTAGGTCGTCCACCAACGTCGGGATGCCGTACACAGCCCCCAACGCCACGGGTTGGTCGGCGGCGCCTCCGCCAAAGAGCGCGCCCAGGCCGCCAGAGCGCTCGGTCGCCGGCGGATACTGCCAGAGAATCTCGCCCTGCTCGGCGTCGAGCGCCAAAACCTGGCCGGCGGGCAACACGGTATAGACGCGCTCCTCGGTGGCTGCCACCACCGTCCAGCCCGGATCGGTGACGCCACCCGGGACGCAACCGGCCATGGCGAGCGCCAGCAAGAGCGCGGCGGCCACCACCAGCCACCACCTTCTGTATGCGTGCAACCCAGACCTCCTCATATGCTGTTCACACGCCCCCCCTTGGGGTGGCGCGGCGGAAACGCATCATCCGGCACCGGATCGTATCCTCCGGGATGAAACGGGTGACAGCGGGAGACCCGCCGCAGCCCGAGCCATAGCCCGCGCAAAGCCCCATATCGGGCGACTGCCTCGTATGTGTATGCAGAACAGGTAGGGGTGAAACGGCAGGCAGGCGGCAGAGCCGGGGAGATGAACCGCCTATAAAAGGTGAGAAGGCCCAGGATTGCCCGCTGTGGAAGAGACACGGCCTACCACGTCCTCCGATGTGCCCGCCGGGGCCAGCAGCCCAGACCGATGCAGCAGATGCACGGTCGCCGACGCGATGGCATCATAGTCGGCCTCAGCACAGCCTTGGCGCGCAATCATCACCACGTCCCACCCCACTGCGACCAGATCCAGCGTCTCACGCACGGCCTCGCGCATGCGTCGCCGCACCCGGTTTCGCACCACCGCCTTGCCGACCCTGCGACTGATCGAAAAGCCAAAGCGGCTGTGATCGAGCTGGTTTGGATGGTAACGGAGGACTAGCAGCGCATTCGCGACCGAGCGGCCTTGCTTGTGTGCCTGCCGAAAATCATTGGCGCGAACCAACCGATACTGCCGAGGCAACACCGTCTACCGCTATCTCAGCGTCCCTTTGCCCTTGCGCTCTACCGTCAGTTGCTTACGCCCCTTGGCGCGGCGAGCCTTGAGCACTTTGCGCCCACCCTGGGTGGACATGCGCTTGCGGAAACCATGCACGCGCATGCGCCGTCGTTTTTTTGGTTGCCAAGTTCTCTTGACCATGGATATATCTCCTCCTGCAAGCAGGTTTCATGCAAAACAAAGTCGGCAGATTATAGCGTTGCCGGGCATGTTGTGTCAAGCTGGCGCCTCTGGCCCATCGCGCCTGTCTTCACCCGTCACGAGCCTCGCTCTCGCTAGCCAGCGGGGTCTCTACCAGATCCTCCTCACGCACTCCCGGCTCCATCACCGGCGTGAATAGCAGCTCCGAGCCCGCCGCCCTCAATGCATCCCGAACGAGCTCGGACTCGGGGGCCAGCGCGATGATGGTCCCCCCATCGCCAGCGCCGGCGAGCTTGGCGCCAAGGGCGCCAGCACCCAGCGCGGTCCTGATGAGTCGCTCGTTGGCCTCGCCTGACCCGCCCAGATCGCGCTGAATGGCGTGGTTTCGGTTCATCAGCACGCCGAGGCGCGGCCAATCCTTGCCCAGCAGGGCGCGTTTGCCCTCGCGCGCCAGCCGCGCGATCTCTTCATAACCCTGGCGAACGGCGGGGTCGCCCTCCAGCCACCGCTCGCGCAGCGGCTTGTGCACCGCATCGGAAGAGTGGGTGACGCCCGTGTGCGCCAGGACGAACGGCAACTCGCCCACGTAACCCTGCAGCGGCTCCACGGTGCCAAACAGCTCTTCACTAGCCGCCCGGTAGAACTCTTTGCCGCGAAAATCCATATAGTTCAGGCCACCAAAGGTGCACATGTAGGCATCCTGGTAGCCACAGACCACCCGCAGATGGTTCAGCTCGATATGCCGCGCCAGCTCGGCCACCTGGTAGCGATGCCGATCCAGACCCTTGTAGCGCAACAACGCGGCCAGAATCGCCACAGTCAGAGCCGTCGAGCCCGCCACGCCGGCCTTGATGGGAATATCCGTCCAGTACGAGATGCGGCAACACAGCTCGCTGTCCCGCATATAGTCGAGCACGGCCCGCGTGACATCGAAAAAGTCACCGTTCAGCGCCAGGTCGTCCACATCGCGGACCACCAACTCCTGGCCTGCCACCGCGACCTCCAGACGCCCTGCCGGCTCGACCTGGGCATGGGCGCGGAACGGAATCGAGCAAGAGATCACCGTGCCGCCGTACATATCGGTGGGGTTGCCGATGATGCCACAGCGGCCCGGAGCCGAGCAGTGTACTCCCCTGGCCACTCAGAACTCCCTGGCCTTGCGCTTGAGATACTGGCGCACCATATAGCCGTATTTCTCATCTGCCAGAGCGAAATCGATAAACGCCAAGAAATAGCTCTCAAAGTTCCCGATATCGTACCGTCGCTCGCCCTCGCGCAAAGGCACCGCAATAACGCGATGGCCGAGCTGCAAGAGCAGCTTGATGGCATCGGTGAGCTGTAGCTCGCCGTTCCGGTCTGGCGCCGTCCGCGCCAGCGCGTCAAAGATGGCCGGGCTAAAGGCATACCGCGCTGCAATGGCCAAGTTGCTGGGCGCCGCCTCCACGCGCGGCTTTTCCACCAGGTCATCCACCTCAAAGGCGCCGTCGCCGATCTCGCCGGCCGGCTTGACCACGCCATAGCGGTAGACGTCCTCGCGCGCCACCTCTTCAACCGCCACCGTGCAGGCCGCTCCCGCGGCCAGGTGCGCATCCATCAGGGTGCGCAGGTAGGCCGAGCCGTCATGGCATTGGATAATTGAATCACCCAAAGCCACCACAAAATGCTCATCGCCGACAAACTCGCGCGCGTGGTTGACCGCATCCCCCAGGCCGCGCGGCGTACTTTGCCGCGTGTAGAAAAAGCGGGTGTTAGTCTCGGTAAAGGCCAGTTCATCCAAAAGCGCATAGCCGCCGCCCGTGGAGAGGGTGCGAACCAGTTCTGGGTCGGGATCAAAGTGATCCTCGATGGCGGTCTTTTTGCGGCCGGTGACGAACAGGAGCTGGCCGAGGCCGGCGGCCTGCAGCTCCTCGACCACATACTGCACCACCGGTCGCCGCCCGACGGGCAACATCTCTTTAGGCTGAGACTTGGTAGCGGGCAACAACCGCGTGCCCATGCCGGCCACGGGGATCACACCCTTGACGATCGTCCTCTCGCCCACATTACCCCCTTGTGTTGGCCTCGCGCCGTCAGGCCTCGATCGCGCCGATCAGCTTGCGCAACGCCGCCGTGGCCACCCCGAACAGCTCGGGCCCCGAAAAGCCCTGGAACGTTCCGGCATGCGCCAAGTGCGGCTCCAACGAGACAAAGCCATCGTAACCTCGCTGCTTGAGCGCCGCCAGCACCTCCTGGACCTGGCCATCGCCCTCGCCGGCCGGCACCACGCGCTTTTCGGCCATGATAGCGTCCTTGATGTGCAGGTACTCGATCCAATCGAACAGCAAGGGGAAGGCATCGTCAAAGGGGTGCACGTCGTTCATCACAAAGTTGGCGGGGTCGAACGTCATGCGCAGCTGGGGCACGTTCAGCGTCTGGTGGATATCCAGGCAGCGCTGAGGGGTGTCTCCGTAGATGTGGCTCTCGTTCTCGTGCAAGAGCACCACCGGGCGGCCAGCGGCCTCGTCGAGCAGCAGGCTCAGCCGCCGCATCACCTCATCACGGTGCGCGTCCGCTTCTCCCTCGGGCACGAAAAAGGAGAACATGCGGATGTAGCGCGTCTCGAGCTCCTCGGCCAGGTCGAGGGCGCGCCGAAACCGATCGAGATGCGGCTCCATCGGCTCCTCGATGCCGATCTTGCCGATGGGCGACCCGATGGCCGAGACGGCCACCCCACGCTGGGCCAGCATCGCCTTGACACGCGCCACCTCGGCGTCGGTAAGGTCGAGCACGTTCTTGCCCCAGACGCCACGCAGCTCCAGGTAACGGATGTTCAGCGAAGCCAGAACGTCAAGCTGAATCTCGAGATCGGGCGCGATCTCGTCAGCGAATCCAGAGAGTTCGAACACGTCAAGCCCCCTTCTAGCTAGACGACGGGCACACTCCAGAAACAACGCAAGCCCGGCGGCAACCGAGATGGGTTGCACTGCCGGGCTGCGCTCGATGCACCGGAAGCCTCTTGCCGGGCAAGAGCAAGCCTAGTCGGCTTCCTCAGAGACCTCGTCCGCGACCTCCTGGACTTCTTTGGAGGCCTCCTCGAGCTCTTTGGTGGCATCTCTGAACTCTCTGATACCTTTGCCCAGAGACCCGCCCAGATCCGCCAGCTTGCCCGTCCCGAAAATCACCACAACGATCAGCAGAATGATCAGCAGTTCCATCGGACCTAGAGTCTGCACGGTTCAAACCTCCCGAGCCG
>CAZUZB010000034.1:15404-21820 GCA_964624695.1 uncultured Anaerolineales bacterium
CCACCGAGACTCGCGATCTTGCCCGCCCCAAAGACGGCGACCACGATCAGCAGCACGATCAGCAACTCCCAAACGCCAACTTTGCCGAATGGCATGAGACCTCCTCCTTATGTGGTGACGAGCCTATTCTACATGCGCCCCATAGCGCGGTCAAATCGGGCGCAAGAGACGCACAGCCAGATCGGCAGTGGCGTCCCAGCCGCCTCTCAAGTATAATGGGCACGGAGACGAGGGAGCCTCCACAGTCGAGGTCCATCCGTATGCGGAAGGTCCGTCGACACGCCACAAAGGAACGATGATGATCCTACGAGAGCCTCAGGCAGACAAGATCCGCGTCACGTTTCGCTTGCCATCGACGATCTGGGCCGAATCAGTCCACTTGGTCGGCGACTTTAACGACTGGAGCCGCACATCCCATCCGCTGCAGCGCACGCGTGACGGCGAGTGGGAGATCAGCCTGCTGCTCGACCATGGCAGGACCTATCAGTTCCGCTATCTCGTGAACCGCAGTGACTGGCAGAACGACTGGAACGCCGATCGCTACGTCTCGAACCCCTTTGGCGGGGAGAACTCGGTCATTGAAACCTAGCTCGGATCGTCGCGTCTCGCGCACGCCCACGAGGGAGATGAATGCTGGCTCCCCAAACAAACCATCGGTGGGATTGCTCGCCCAAGGAGGCCATGGCGCTCCAAGTCTCCCTGGCGTCGCGAGTCACGCTAGAGTGCTCGGGCCTTGAGCGAGCGGATACCGTGGCTGGCATCGACGTGAGCGTGGCCCACGGGCTCGCACGCGCCGCCGTGGTGGTGGTCGAACTCGGCAAGATGGCTACCATCGAGACCACTCACGCCGAGCGCGAGATCGCTTTCCCCTATGTTCCCGGCCTGCTCTCCTTCCGCGAGGGGCCCGTCATTCTGGACGCCCTGGCCCAGCTAGAAACCACCCCCGACGTGCTGCTATTCGACGGCCAGGGGCGCGCCCACCCGCGCCGCATGGGCATCGCCACCCACATTGGCGTGCTGCTGGACCATCCCTCGGTTGGCTGCGCCAAGTCACGGCTGTGCGGCACCCATGACGAGCCCGGCCCTGAGCGGGGCGACTACTCACCGCTCTATGATGACGGCGAGGTGATCGGCGCCGTACTGCGCACACGATCCCGCGTCAAGCCGGTTTATGTCTCCGTAGGGCATCGCGCTTCGCTGAGCCAAGCCATCGAGCTGGTGCTGCGCTGCGGCGCTGGGCTCAAGCTGCCCGAGCCGACCCGACGCGCCCATCTGGCGGCTTCATGCGCCGCTAGCGCCTAGGCATCGCCATGGCACGACGCTACGTCCGCCTCCTCCTCGCAATACCGCTGCTCTTGGCCATTCTGGTCTCTTGCGCAAGCCCAACCGCTCGCGCCCAAGCCAACGGCTTTTTCGGGACGGTGACCGACCTGGTCACCGGCTCGCCCATCGCCGGCGCCACGGTGCGCGTGGGGGAGCAGACCGTCGTGAGTGACAGCCAGGGCCGCTATGCGCTGGCCCTCCTGCCGGGCATCCACGAGGTCCGCGCCGAGGCGGGCGACTATATCGGCATGACGCACACCCTCCAGCAATCCGTAGCCGATAGAGCCACCCCGCTCGATTTCGAGATGATCCCACGCGCGCCTACCGCCGAGCAGGAAGCCGTTATCATGGCCAAGCTGCTACAATCGCCTAGCGAGGTACAGGCCTTGGGGATCGAAATCGACGAGGTAGGCCTGGCCCAGGTGGCCACCGTCTCCAGCACCATTCGGGTCAAGATGCTGGACGGCACCATCGTAACCATGGCCATGGACGAGTACCTCAAAGGCGTGGTGCCATACGAGATGAGCCCCTCCTGGCCCCTGGAAGCCCTCAAGGCACAAGCCGTGGCTGCCCGCAGCTATGCCGCCACCAACCGCAAGCATGCGGCCGAGGGCTATGATGTCTGCACCACCACCCATTGCCAATTCTGGGGCCCCACCCACTATGACACCACCGACGCCGCTGTGGAGGCCACCCATGGCATGGCGGCGTTCTATGGCGGCTCTATCATCTATGCCTTTTACCATGGCCACTGCGATGGACGGACCAGAAGCTACAAAGAGGTCTGGGGAGGCGGAACCGTGGACATCCCCTACCTCCAGTCGGTCGAGTGCTCCTGCGGCCACGACGAGCTCTGGGGGCACGGCGTCGGCATGTGCCAGGAGGGCGCCCGCGCTATGGCCCGCGACCAGGGCAAGGATTTCGTCCAGATCCTCCAGCACTATTACACCGGCATCACGGTAGAGGGGCCGACGCCCAACCTCATCACCGCCGCCCAGGTAGCGCCCACCGATGGCACCGACCTGACCGAGTTCGTGTTCTCGGCCACGTACGACGGCCCCTCGCTGGTGCTACCGGGAGTGGCCAACGTGGTCATCGACGGCCGCGCCTATGCCATGGAGCGCGTGCCCAACGCGCCGGGATCCGGCTACCACTATCGGCTGGTGATCCGTTTGCCGGCGGGATCCCACAGCCACTACTATTTCTTTGATGACGGCTACGGCAATGCCAGCCGCCTGCCCGCGGTTGGGTCTTATGCGGGCCCTCAGGTCTCGGCCAGCACGCCCGGCGCGCCCACGCCCACACCTGTGCCCCCCCTTAGCGACATGGCGCGTTCCCACAGTATCACCACCTCGACGGTGACCGATTGGAGCCTGGGCACGCGCAGCGGCACGGTGATTGAGGGCGCCATTGGTGAGGGAGCGCTGGTGCTGGCAGGCGGCAGCAGCAGCGGCAGCTATACCTCGCCCATTCTGACACTGCCCCAGCGCTGCGACGCGTTGGCCCTCACCTGGGTGGCCCAGGATCCGCCAGAGCTTTCTTGGCTGCAACCCAGGCCCGTGGCGATCGAAATCCGCACCCGCACGAGCGGCGGGTCCTGGAGCGCCTGGCGCTCGCTGCCCCCATCGGACGCCAACGGCAGCCGCGCCCGCCTGAGCATGTCCGACCTGCTGTTCGGCGCGGTGGACGAGGTCCAGTTTCGCGCCACCCTGGCCAAGACGTCGCTCGCTGACCCGGTCCTGGAGCAGGTCCGCGTGGTAGGCCTGGTCATCACTGATAGCGACCTCCCCGCCCCAACGACCTCGCTGGGGATCGTGCCGCGCGCGAGTTGGGGCGCTGACGAGGCCCTGCGCAGCACCGAACCCATCTACCGCACGCCACGGATCGTGATCCTGCACCACCCCGGAGCGTCCGCCGCAGGGCTACCCGCCACCCAGGCTATGCGCGGGCTGTATTATTACGATGCGGTGGTGCGTGAGGTGGGCGATCTGGGCATGCATTACATCATCGATGGCGACGGGACCATCTTTGAAGGCCGCTATGGCGGATTGGGCGCGGTGGGTCAGCATGCCAGCCAGTACGATTATCACAGCATCGCCATCGCCCTCCTGGGCGATATGGACGCCGAGACGCCCCCCGCTGCCATGCTGGCCAGCCTTACCGATCTGCTAGCGCGCCTGGGCAGCAATCTGGGCATCCCGGCCACCGAGCGGCGGCAGTTCCAGAACATCACCGCGCCGACCATGGCCGGCTTGAACGAGCTCTACAGCCGGCAGCCACCCAAATCGCCCGGCGCCAATGTCATCGCGCGCCTGTCCGAGATCCGCAGCACCGCCCTCGCCAAAATGAACAAGCTCCCCCTGAGCGGCTCCACCGTGGGAGGCATCAGCACGCTGGAGGTGGAGGCTGCTTCGAATCTCACCGAGGTCGTCTACAGGGTGAATGACGTCGTTCGCCAGGTAGTCACCGAGGCGCCATACCTGTGGCACTGGCACACCTATACCGAGACCGAGGGCCCCAAGACGCTCCAGATCATCACCCGGGCCGCCGGTGGAG
Source organism: uncultured Anaerolineales bacterium (assembly GCA_964624695.1). Lineage (GTDB taxonomy): Bacteria > Chloroflexota > Anaerolineae > UBA1429 > UBA1429 > DAIRUQ01. The sequence goes on from CAZUZB010000034.1 coordinate 19,284, forward strand.
ACAGTACCATCACACGCCAGGTGCAGGTGGATAACACGCCCCCCACCGGCGTCGCCGTCACCACGCCCGCCTGGACCAACCAGCGTGGCCTTGGCCTGGCGACAGGAGATGCCACCTATGTACAGCTCAGCCATGGCTGGATCTGGGAGGGGGAGGACCTCTATCACACAGCCAACAGCGGCGCCGCTCAAAGCGATTCAGCGGCGCTCAATGGCGTGGCATGGCAGGCCACGCCGCCAACGCACGGCGCGGGCGATTGGTTTGGGCCCTACACCTGTGAGTTGCCCACATGGAACGCCTATGAGGTGTCTTTCCGCTTGCGGTTGGCCTCTCCCGTAGAGAGTGGCCCTCTGGCTACCATCAAGATTCAGGACGTGCAGGGGCAGCGCATCTATGCGCAACGCACCATCACCGCCGACATGCTGCCCGCCGATGGATCGTACACCGAGATCAGCCTGAACTTGCCGTACCAGTCGTCTCTCCCCACCTGCCTCGACCCCGACGTGAGCGACGGAATCGAGTTCTTTGTGCACTATACGGGGGTCGGGGGGCTGGCCCTGGATCGGGTCACTGTCTGGGGCGCTCGCCAGCCCATTGCAGCCACCCTCTACGACGCCCTGCCCGATGACGATGGAATCCACACGGTCCACATCCGCTTCTCCGATACGGCCGGCAACGCCGTGACCCAGCAGGTCACCATTGGGTTGGATCGCGTCAAGCCGGTGTGGGTGAGCATTGGGGATCGTTCGGCGGTGGTTCAGGATACGCTCTCGGGCATCGATACCGACAGCGCGCGATGGGCCGAGTCATTGGACGGCGGGGAGACGTGGGGACCATGGCAGCCCCTGGCCTTGAGCGAGCCCATGGGCACCACCGAGCCGGTTACCCTGAGCGCGCCAGCGCAGGCCGGCGCGCTGGTTCGCTTCTTTGTCCAAGACCTGGCGGGGAACGCAACCATAGACAAGGATCATTCGCTGCTGGCGCTGCCGCTGGTGGCCCGAAACGCCACCGGGCGTTAGCGCGAGGGGATTCGCAGCACCTGCCCTTCTTTGATCAGCGAAGGGCTGGCAAGCAGGTCCTTGTTGGCCTCCCAGAGAGTCTCCCAGTCAAGGCCATGGGCCCGGGCGATGCTATAGAGCGTGTCTCCCCGCTGGACCGTGTAGCTATCCATCCCGTCGCCGGGCAGGGTGGGCGTGGCGATGGCATAGCGCGTCTGTTGCGGCTCGGTCAGGGTGGCCGTGGCCACCGCCGCCTGCACGCTCCCCCCAGACCAAGACAACGTCGGCAACACCGTGTCGATAGCCACCAGCTCGGCGCCGAGCCGCGCATCGAGCCGCTGGTTTGCGCTGAGCGTCACCTCTTGCGCGCCCATGGAAACCGTCGCCGTCCCCTCGTGAACCGCCACCGAGACCGTGTCGCGATCCACAACCACGCAGCGGAACGCGCCCGACTGAGAGGTGACGGTCGCCACCGGCGTATCCAGGCTCAGGTCCGTTCCCCCCACCACCGTGTCTCGGATATTGGCCGTGACCTCGCCCTCCACCAAAGCCAAGCTGACGTGAAGCGCTTGCGAGGTCCCTCGCCTGGCCATCTCCAAGACTGCTAGCCTGGTGGAAGGCCCCAAGACCAAACGGTCGCCGCCGCCCAGCATCAGTTCGGCGTTGGCGCCGCTGCCGGTATGTAGCTCATCCCCGGCAGAGATGCGCGTCACGCTACCCGCCTCCACATAGGGGCGCGCGCTCCCTCCAGAGCCCCCCACAGAGACAGACCCCGCGTGAACGGCCAGCTCTCCTGCCGCCTGCGTCAGATTGGGCCCCACCTGGCGCAGCGCCGCATAGCCCACCAGCACCACAGCCGCTAACAGGAGCCACAAGCCGATGCCACGGCGAGGCCGAGCCGACGCCGGGCTCAGCGAATAGGGCTCAATCCTGGGCTTTCTGGGCACGCTCCCCCGTCCTGGCAAAGGCGACAGCCTCTGCCGCAATCCGCTCGGGATCCACCTCGGTCACATCGTACCAGGTTATCCACCCCGCCGACAAGCGGAACCAGTTGAACTGCTGCCGGACGAATCGCCGGGTGGCGCGCTTGATCTCCTGTACCGCCTCCTCCAGGGAGACCTCGCCGACCAGGTAGGCTGCCATCTGCCGATAGCCGAGGCCAGACATGGACGGCAGCTCGCGATCATAGCCGCGCTCCAGCAACTCGCGCACCTCGGCCTCCAGCCCCGCCGCAAGCATCCGCTCCACCCGCGCATCGATGCGAGCATAGAGCCGGTCGCGCGGGCAGGTCAGGCCGATGGTCCACACATCATAGCCCGGGGGGCGTTTGCGTTGCAGCTCCGAGATGGGTTGCCCCGTGGTGTGGTGAACTTCCAGCGCGCGGATCACCCGGCGCAGGTTGCGGGGGTCGATGCGCGCGGCGGCCTCGGAGTCCACCTCCGCCAGGCGGCGAGCTACCGCTTCGGAGCCCTCCCGTTCCGCCAATTCCTGCATGCGCTGGCGAAAGGCCTCGTCCGGCGGCGCCTTGGGGACGGTCCA
>CAZUZB010000034.1:21920-23446 GCA_964624695.1 uncultured Anaerolineales bacterium
TCCACACTCACAGGACCACCGCGCATGGCACCAGGTTCATCCGCACCGGCCGGTCCTGGCCATCGAGCTCGATAGCGACCAGATCGATGCGCCAAGATACATTGGCTAGGCCGTGCTCGGCCAGATAGGTAAGCGCCAGTTGCTGCAGCTTTCGGGCTTTTTGATCGGTCAAGCCGTCCTCAGGATTCTGCACCCGGTGGCCTCGGCGCGTCTTGACCTCGACGAATGCCCAGCAATCACCATCGCGAGCCACGATATCGATCTCACCCGAGCGATGGCGCCAGTTGCGCGTGACCAACTCGTAGCCCTCGCGCCGCAAAAAGTCAGCCGCGAGGTCCTCTCCGAGGCGTCCTAACGCCTGCCGGCTCCTCCGTCCCTGCATCATGCCGAGCCCCTTTTTTCCGGGGTCAATCTCTAGGCGGAATCTCTGGCAGCCACTCGGCCTCTTGGAGCCAGGTCTCATCGTACGCCGGCTCCTGGCCGCGCACCGCATCCACCATGGCGTGGATATTCTCCAGTGGCGTGTCCATCGGCAGGTCACAGCCACTGGCCACGATAAAGTTTGGATGCGCTGCCATCGAGTCTACCAGATCGCCTGTTGTTCTGTAAACCCCGTTAGGCGTCATATCCCTGAGCACGGAGACAGGATCCAGGTTGCCGATCAGCACCACGTCCTCCGGCACCCGCTGGGCCGCCGCAGGAAAATCCACCAGAGGCCCCAAACTCAGGCCGTGGGCGCCCGTCTCGACCATTCCATCGAGCAGATGCGTCGTGTTGCCGCAGATATGCAGAATCGGAACAGCCCGGAGCGTCTCGATGATCTCCCGAATATAGGACAGGGAAAACTGGCGGAACAGCTTGGGAGACAAAAAGCTCGCTGTTGGCTCCAGGATGCAGATCAGATCGGCGCCAGCCCGCTCCAGAGCCCGGGCGTAACGCGCGATCACCCCCGAGGTAAAGCGCAGCACCGCCGTCATCAGCTCGGGGTCGGTGACCGTGGCCATGGCCGCCTCGCTGGCCCCCAGCAGCAAGCCTGCCAGGGTAAAGGGGCCGGTGATGTACGCCCCCTTGATGCTATCCAGATAGCGCGACATCAGGCGCATCGTCTCGATATACACCGCCACCCGGCCATCGGTGAGCACATCCGAGCTGGTAACCTGGCCCAGGTCGGCCACGCTGCGGATCATGTGCCGCTCGACCGTGGGCGAGTCGTCCAGCGGGAACCGCACCGGCAGGCCCAGCGCGCTGGCCTCCACCGAGAGATCCATAAAGAAAAAGACCGCGTCGGGCCGAAAGCGGCGCTCCAGCGCAAACACGGTGGAAAACTGGGTCCCCCAGTTAAAGGTGTTCTGCTTGAGGGTGGACCCGTTCAACTGCACGCCCGGAAACCCCATCAGTGGGATCACCATGCGCCGCCCGCGCCCCTTGACAATGTCGATCAGCTTATCTGCCATGATACCCCTCCCAGAAGTCAGTCGCGAATATAGTCTACTATATCACTCCAGTTTATGCAATATAGATTTGGA
>CAZUZB010000035.1:0-21989 GCA_964624695.1 uncultured Anaerolineales bacterium
AAAGAGCATATCCGGCATGCTCTCGATGAGCGACTCGGCATAGGCCATGCTCTCGCGGACCTGATCCTCCGCCCGCTTGCGTTCGGTGATATCGGTGTCGGTGCCACGGTAGCCCAACAGGTCCCCGGCAGCGTCCAGGATGGGGATGCCACTGCTCTCCAGCCAGACCAGGCGTCCATCCTTGGTGAGGAGCGGGTTCTCAAAGCCACTGACTGGCTCGCGACGGGCCATCATGGCGAGCGCTTGTTTCTTGAGGGCCTCACGGCCTTCAGGGGGATGGAGGTCGTAAAAGTGCTTCTTGCCGATGAGCTCCTCGGGATGGTAGCGAAAAACGATCTCGGATACGCGGCTTATGTAGGTGTAGAGGCCCTCCGTGTCCATCTCCCAATGAATGGTGCGGCTCTGCTCGGCCAGTTGATCGAACCGATCATGGCTCTCTCGCAGCGCCTGCTCGGCCGCCTGGTGTGCCTGGGCCAGGGCGCGGTTGCGCAGGGCCTTCCCGACATCGCGCGCCATCTCGCCGAATAGCGCCGTCTCGTGTTCTTCGGGCAGTACTGCCTCTGGGGCCAGAGCGCAGAGGACGCCGTACCGCTCGCCGCCGGAAACCAACGGAGCCCCCAGCAGCACGTGTCCCTCGCGGATCAGCGTCTCGCATTGCGGATCCAGATAGGCCTGTGTATCGTGGATGAGGGCGGCTTCTCCCGCCTCAATGACCTTGCGGGCACATTCGGGCAACGACCGGCCGGGCATCTGGCCCACGTGGGCGATCACCTCGGGAGGGCCTCCGGCTGCAGTCGTCTCGATGAGACCGTCTTTCCCGCAGAGGACGGCCCAGGCGCTACGATACGCGCCGGTATCCACCAGGGCCTGGCAGACATCGCCCAACACGGCCGAGATCTCCCGATTGGGCGACAGCTGCTGCCCCGCCTCTCTCAAGCCCATCAGCACATCGTTCAGTCGCGCCTGTGCTTGTTCCACGCGCTTGCGGGCCGTGATGTCTCGAAAGAGGCCTTGGGTGCCCAGAAAGCGTCCCTCTCGGTCGAGCTGGGGCGTGGCAGTGACCAGGAGCACTCGCCGCTCGCCACCGGGTCGGAGGATCTCTAGTTCGTAGGAGCTCGAGATGCCCAAGGCGCGCTGCTGGGTCTCGGCGCGGACAAGCTCACGGCCTTCCGGAGACAGGAAATCGTCCAGCGAGCGACCCACCAGCCGCCCAGGCGCCACGCCAAAGATCCGCTCAGCGGCGGGATTGGCAAAGGTGAACACCTCGTTGGCATCCGAGACGCCCACGCCTTCGCCCAGGTGGCTGACGAGCCCTCGATAGCGCTCCTCGCTCTCTTGGAGGTACCCTTCGGCCACCTGCAGGTCCGCCATCATTCGTTCGCGTTCGGTGACGTCGTGCAGCACCATCAGGCGAGCGCGAGATCCGTTCCCGTGGCCGGGGAGGGGGGCGATCTCGGCGTCGTAGCGGCGCGCTGTATCGCTCGCAAGCCAGGTGGTGCGGCAGACGCCCGTCTCGCCTGCCGCCAGCATGGCCGCGAGCTCGGGCGAAGGCGCCAGCAGATCGGCGGCGGCGTGCCCGACCAGCTTATGTGGCGGCGTGCCCAGGATGCGCTCCATGGCGGGGTTGGCGTCAAGCACGTGCCCCTCTGGATCCAGGACGAGGACGCCCGCGTCCATGGTGTCGATCAGCATGGCTCGGGCGATGGGGGCGACGTCCAGCAGCCCCATGCGCAGCAGTGCCCAGGCGATGATGATCGCAAACGCCACAAAGCCGGGCACGGTCCAATCCATCCCTGGGATCGGGTTCAGGGGGCTGAGATAGAGCAGGTTGGCCGCCAACGGCAGGACGGTGGCGGCGATGATGGCGAGCACTTGGCGGCGGTTGGTTCCGTGGGTCTTGGCGGTGTTGCGCACCAGGAGCGCCAGGCCCCAGCCCAGGTAGACATACGAGTGGGCCACCAGGAAGGCGAATCCCGGCCCGTGGGCATAGGTAGCCAAGTTGGTGGTGGGATCGATGACGATGTCGGTCCAGACCCAGCCGTGCAGGGCATTGGTAAAGGCCAGGGCGACGGTGACCAGGGGCGGAATCCCCAAGAGGGCGACGCTGGTCGGTTTGAGTATCTTTTCCCGGCCAGTGAATGCGGCGACAAAAAGCAGGTAGCAGAGCGGCAGGCCGGTGGTGCCCAGGTACGCGATCTGAGACCAGAGCAGCTTGCCTTCGATGGTGGTGGCGGCCGATTCGGCGGTGATGGCGCCGGCCCACCAAGCGGCGGCTAGGAGGAGCGTTGTGAGGTAACGGGCGGCGGGGAGCTCGCGCCGGGGCCAGGCGAAAACCGCCGCGATCAGCGCCGCCAGGGCGGCCAGCGCATAGACCAGGGCGGCGATAGGGAGGTTACTGGCTGCGGGGGCCTCGGCAAAGGCCGCCAGGGCAAGCGCAGGCGATGCGCCGGTGAGGGTGATGGCGCCTAGACTGACGGCCAGAGCCAGTGGCGGCTGAACATGCTTCGCGGACATTCTGGTCCCCCCAACCGAGATCCTCTTTTGGGGCCACTGCGAGGGCGCTGCCTGCGCGCAGCGATCACCCTCACACAGTATACTCGGTGGGGGGACAGGCTCCGTAAACCAAGCGGCAAGAAATGCCGCCAAGACGTGAATTATGCGTAAAGGGCGGTCGCTAGACCAACGAGACGACGCCGGCGCCCTCTAGCGAGGCCTGGATCGCCGCCAGCACGCGAATCGGCTGAATCAGCTCGGCGTCGGTGAGGGGGCGCTGGCCGGTACGGAACCCCTCGAGGATGGCCGTAAAGCCGCGATCATAGCCGTCGCTGGTATCCAGCGCGGTGTAGCGGCTGCCGCCCGGCCCGTGGCACAGCGCCTGGAAGCAATAGCCCTCGCCCAAGAGCTGCAGGGTGATCAGCTTGCCGCTCTGGGTGGTGAGGGTGGCCGTGGCGTGGGCGCCGCCCGTGTGGGCGTGCACGGTGGCCACGTCATAGCCAAAGCCGCGCAGCGCCATCTCGACGGTGTGGATCCCGTAAAAGAACACGCCGCCATAGGGGCTGTCGAGCTCGCACGGGCCGGCGCACAGGCCTGCGCTCACGGGGCCGATCTCTTTTTCGGCGGTGGCGAACAGGTTCTCAAAGGAGGCGGTCTGCCAGACGGTAGACCAGGACGAGAGCCAGGCGTTCCGAGCGTGGCTGAGCTCGACCAGCTCTTGGGCCTCGGCGACGTCGCAGGTGAGGGGCTTGTCCACAAAGGTGGGCAGGCCGGCGCCCAGGGTCAGCCGCGCGTACTGGGTGTGCAGGCCGCCGTGGCGGTTCATGATGATGACGCCGTCCACCAGGTCGAGCATATCGCGGGGGTCGGTGACGACTTGCTGTACCAGCCCCTTCTCGGCGATCTCCTGGACGTGTTCCAGGGTGTCGCCCTCGCCCGGGCAGAGGGCGGCTACGGTGGCCCCGGCGATGGAGCGCTTGACATTGAACCGCTCCATGGCGGCGACGGCGTGCGAGTTTTCCGTGCCGATGATGCCGATGCGGAGGTTCTCCATGATCCAGGTCTCCTTCTGTTATGCTTGGTCATCCGATAGGGAGCGGCCCAAAGAGCGGGCCATCCGCTCTAGCGCCTGGCGCAGTAGCTGGCGGGGGCAGCCCACGTTGACGCGAACGTGCCCCGCGCCGCCGGGCCCGAACATGGTGCCCTCGTTGAGGGCCACCTTGGCCTCTCGCAAAAAGAAGGCGCCGGGCTCTTCGCCCAGGTCCAGCCCGCGGCAATCGAGCCACGCCAAAAAGGTGCCCTCGGCGGGGGACAGGGTGACCTCGGGCAGCGTCCGTGCCAGCGCGGTGGCCAGGTAGGCCATGTTCCCGCGCAAATAGTCGCGCAGGGCGTCCAGCCAGTCGACGGATCCCTGCTCGCCATAGGCGGCCACCGCGGCCACCCACGCGGGCAGGGTGATGCCGCAACCGGTCTGGGAGGCGGCCTGACGTAGCGTCTGGGTGAGGCCCGCATCGCCGGCGATGGCGAACCCCAGCGCGAGCCCCGCGATGTTAAAGGTCTTGCTGGGCGCCATCAGGGTGATGCTGCGCTGGGCGATCTCGTGGCCCAGGCTGCCCAGGGGGATGTGCGGTTGCGTCCCGAGCACCAGGTCGGCATGGATCTCGTCCGAGATCATCAGCACGTCGTGCTGAAGGCAGAGATGGGCGATCCGCTCCAGCTCCTCACGGGTGAACACGCGGCTCACGGGGTTATGAGGGCTGCAGAGGAGCAGCGCCCGGGCGCCCGGCAGCGCCTCGGCCAGGCGGTCGAGATCCGCGGTATGGTGGCCGGCCGCGTCGCATGCCAAGGGCACCATGCGGGCGACGCGGCCCATCTCACGGCCGATGGCGAACAACGGCGGGTAGACGGGGGTCATGGTCACAAAGGCATCGCCGGGCTGGCTGAACGCGGCCAGCGCCGCGCGCACGCCGGCCAGCACGCCCGGCAAAAAGGTGATCGAATCAGGCGCCACCGACCAGCCATGGCGGCGCTCCAAAAAGGCGGCCACCAGCTCGGCAATGTGGGGGGGGCGGCAGGGGTATCCCAGGGCGCCGTGGGATACGAGCTGGGCCAGCGCCTGCTGGATGGCGGGGGCGGTGGCAAAGTCCATATCAGCCACGGGCAAGGGGAGGATCTCGGGATCATAGCCGCACCACTTGACGCTATAAAAGGGGCGGCGATCCAACCTGGTGTCGAAATCGTACCTCACGCTGATGCTCCTCGCGGGCGATGATGATGCGATGACGATGGGCGGCGGGCTCAGCGCCCGGTATCCCAGGCAGCGTCGATCATGGCGATGATGTTCTCGGCCGGGATCTCCCAATCCAGCTCGGTGCTGGACCCGATGAAATAGCCGATGCCGTCGGTGGCCTCGATGTTCTCGCGGCAGGCGGCATACACCTGCTCGGGCGTGCCACGGGCCAGCAGCTCGCTGACGTCCACGCCGCCGGTGAGAAAGAGTTGTGGATGGCGACGGCGCACCTCGCGCACGGTCATGCCGGCAGCGTTCTCGATGGGGTTCAGGCCGTCGATGCCGGCCTGGACCAGGTCGTCGAGGACGGGGTAGAGGTTGCCGTCAGAGTGAAAGAGGCATTTGCAGCCGTGCTCGTGCCAGGCGGCGTTCAGGCGCGCCAGGCGGGGGAACCAGTAGCGGCGCAGCCAGCGCGGCGAGATGAGGGTGGTGTTCTTGTAGGCGATGTCGTCATAGGTCAGGGCGATGGGGATGCGCGCTGGGTCGGCGATGCAGTGAGCGCGCCGGATCTCGGCCTGGGTGCGGGCCTCCAGCCATTCCTCCACCAACCCTGGCTCGTCGGCCGTGAGGTAGGAAAAATCCTCCCAATCGCACCACCAGTACATCTCGGTGAGGCCGACGCCGCTCTCGACCACCTGGACGGTGTCGTCGCCAAAGTAGCCTTGGAAGCGGTCCATGTTGGCGTACCAGCCGTCGCGGTAGGCTTGATCGTATACCATGGCCTCGGTGCGGCGGATCTCGGCCTTGATCCAGGCGATCAAGCCAGCCTGGTCCTCCCAAGGCCGCTGGGTGATCCACATGGTCCAGCGCTCGCCCTCGTAGTGAAAGCCGCGCTCGTCGGTCCAGGAGCGGGGGGCGCTGGGGCCGCCGGGCATGCGGGTCATATCCAGGCTGCGGCCGATGGCGATGCCCTTGATGCGATCCCCATCCTCGACGGTGAGCGGCATGCCGGCATAGTGCTCGATGGCGGCATCGTTCTGGAGGATGTCATACACGGGGACGCGGTCGGTCTCTTGGAGACTGGCGGTGCGGAGCACGCGCTCGCGCTTGGTCATCTGGACCATGGTTGCTCTCCTCATCGGGCGGGACGGACGGTACCCGCAGTATAGGCGGAAGAGGGGGCGGGTGGCAAGGAGAGGCGTCACCGCCTTGTGCGCGTCGCCGTCGTCTATGACGTCACGTGACGGTGGGCTTGATGGCCTCGATATAGGCCGAGACGATGCAGTCAGTCACCGCGACGCCGGGCGCCCAGGTCCGAATCATCTCTCGGCTCTCGTTTTTGGGGGTGATGCGGATCTCGCAAAAGCCGGCCGAGCCGAGCATCTGTTCCAGCTCGCTGATGGTGGCGGCGCCAGCCAGGCAGCTTGCCCAGAGGTCCAGGTCGCGGCGGGCCTCTGCTGGCAACGGGGCGGTTGCGACGGTATCGGCGATGGCGAGGCGCCCGCCAGGCTTGAGCACGCGATAGGCTTCACGAAAGACCTCGGCCTTGCGGGGAGAGAGATTGATGACGCAGTTGGAGATGATCACATCGGCGGTGCCATCGGCGACCGGCAGATGCTCGATCTCGCCCAGGCGAAAGCTCACGTTGCTCTTTCCGAGCTGGACGGCATTGTGCCGGGCGGTGGACACCATGTCGGGCGTCATGTCGACGCCGATCACCTGGCCCATCTCGCCGACCCGGGAAGCTGCGAGAAAGCAATCCAGCCCGGCGCCGCTGCCCAGGTCCACCACAGTCTCGCCTGGCTGTAGCTCGGCGATGCCCTGGGGGTTGCCGCATCCCAGCGAGGCCTCGGCGGCCAGGGGCGCGGCTGCCAGTTCCTCTGGGTTGTAGCCCAGGGCCAGCGCATAGTCGTGGGCGGGGGCGGATTCGCAGCAGGATGTCGCGGCCTCACGGCTCTGGTCGGCTCCGCAGCAGGAGCTTCCCGAGCAGCAGCTCTTGCGCTGCAGGCTGCGCTCATAGTGCTGGCGGACGTTCTGGCGGATGCGGTCATCGGTGTTCTGAGACATGCTAGCCCCTCTCTTGGCGGCGATGCGGTGATGTCAGCAATTGATTCTATCAGGATTGAACTATTCGTCAAGCCGCGATGCTCTTGCCCTGTCAAGCTCTGGGTGAGCGATGAATCTAGCTGTATTGGGGGAGATGCTCCCGGTGGGCGGCCAGCAGCGCATCCGCCAGCTTGACGGCGGTGCCGGGATCGGTGACGGCGCCGTCGGCCAGCAGCGCCTCCACCAAGAGCCTACGGTCGCCCGCGAGGGCGGCGGCCACGGTGAGGCGAGTGGCGGCCAGCTTGCGGCTGAGGATGCCGGCCAGCAGGTCGGGCAGATCGCCGAGCTGAAGCGGACGCAGCCCCAGGGCCGTGGCGGCGCAGGGCAGCTCCAGGATGGCATCGGCTGGCAGGTTCGCCACGGCGCCGAGGTTGGGCACGTTGGCGGCGAACAGCGTGCCCGCATCGCGACGCATGGCCTGGATGATCTCTACCAGTTGCTCGTGCTCGCCGGCGGTGCGGCGGGTGAGGGCGGGATCCAACGGGGCTCGCCCGGCGGCCTGCGCCTGCATTTCGGCATAGCGACGGTCGCCGTGGGCGATGGTCTCTTCAAAGGAAAAGGCGTCGACGCCCAGCGTGCGGTTGCGGTAGCTTCCGCCGGGGAACCGCTCGGGAAAGAACTCGGTGACGTGCCGGTCGTGGACGGCAGGATAGGCGCCGTACGTCTCGAGCAGACCAAAGGAAAAGGGGTTACGCCCCGCCAACGAGTCTGCGTCGCCATCGGCGCGCGCCTTGGCCAAGAGGGCCGGCATCTGGTCTGCGCCGTCGTGGCGCAGGTCGTAGATAAAGGTGAGGTGATTGAGCCCGGCATAGGTGGCGGTCACGCGCTGGGGGGGCAGCTCGAGATAGGCGGCCAGGCTGCGGACGGTATCATGCACGCCGTGGCAGAGCCCCACCACGGGCACGCCCGTGGCCTGGCGGATCGCCCAGCAGTTGGCCGTCATCGGGTTGGCATAGTTGAACAGGCGCGCCTCTGGGCAGAGGGCGGCTATATCGCGGGCGATGGCGACGAGGGCGGGGATCATGCGCTGGGCGCGAGAGATGCCGCCCGGCATGACCGTATCACCCACGGGCTGGTAGATGCCGAACTGGCGCGGGATCTGGACATCCAGCTCCCAGGCGCGTCGGCCGCCCACGGCGATGGTGGTGACCACCAGGTCGGCGCCCGGCAGGACGTCGCGCCGATCGGTGGAGGCATCGATGGTCAGCTCGGTTTCGTAGGCTGCCGCGATCTGCCTGGAGAGCCCCACCGCCGTCTGCAAGGCCTCTTCTTGGATATCGACCAGGCCCAGCGACCAGGCACCAAGATCGTTGGCGGAGAGCAGGTCACGCACGAGGCCGGCGGTGAACACGGCGCTGCCGGCGCCGATGAGGACGATCTTGAGCATGGAAGGACTCCTAGATTACCGTCTGGTTGATTGTAGCGCCACTCTAGCCGGGGGTGTGGAGCGAGTCAAGAACGATGCTGCGTAAGATTCCTGTAAAATCGGAGGCGGGCTTGACAGGGGAAACGCATTGCGCGAGAATGCGGCGCAGTACGTGGCCGCTGATGCGCAGGCTCTGGCGATGCAACGCGACGGAGCGCCTGTGCTGCAGCTAACAAACCGGAGCCAAGTGCATGACCAAGCTCCAGCGTGCCGTCGAGGCCATCCGAGCCGGCGACATCGAACAGGGACGAGAGCTGCTGGGCCGCATCCTGCGGCGGGATCCTGGCAATGCCGAGGCGTGGCTGTGGCTATCACGCTTGGTGGATGACGAGGCCGAGCGACTCTACTGCCTGGAGCAGGTGCTCGAGATCGATCCCACCAACAGCGAGGTGCCGATCGAGCTGGAGCAGCTCGGCTGGCCCAGCCCCGATCAGCAGGCCGATGACGCGATTACCTTTGAGCAGGTGGTGCCCGGCGCCGCGCAGGGCGATCCCAAGGCTGGCCGCAACTGGCGCAGCGTCGGGATCGGCGTCGCTGCGGTGGTGGGGCTGGTCGGCGGCCTGGCCCTCGGGAGCCTGGTGCTGAGCACGGTCCTGCCTTCCGACACGACCCTGGGCGGCTTGGTGGCGGGCATCTGGCGGCCGGCGGCGGTGGGGGCTACCGAGACGCCGCGACCGACCCGCACGGCCACGCTGGCCCCGCCCGCCACGGATCGGCCCACGCTGGCGCCCACGGCAACCGCGCCCTCGCAGGTCATCGAGGCGCAGCCCACCTACACGCCGCTGCCGACCTATACGCCAGCGCCCACCTATACGCGCTACCCGACGCTGATCCCGCTGACGACGCAAACGGCGCCGGCGGCGCCCAGCCCGTATCCCACCTACACGCCGTACCCGACCTATACCGCGTTGCCCACCCACGGGCAGCCGGCCACCCATACGCCCTATCCGACGTATACCCCCTTGCCTACCTATACAACCATCGCGGTGATGCCGCAGGCGAGCCACACGGCCTGGCCGAGCCAGACGCCGTACCCCACCTACACGCCGCTGCCGACCTATACGCCGTTGCCCACGACGGTCCCGGCAGAGCCCGATGCGACAGCGACGCCCTACCCAACCTATACCGCCTACCCCACCTATACGCCGGTGCCTATGGAGACGATGACCCCGTATCCGACCTATACGCCATATCCAACCTATACCCCGGCGCCGACGTGGACGCCGCTGCCGACGTACACGGCCTATCCCACTCTGGTGGCAGTGCCGGTGGAGACGGTGTCACCCGCGCCAACCTACACGCCCTATCCCACCTACACGCCGTATCCAACCCATACCGAGGCGCCCACGTGGACGCCGCTGCCGACCTATACACCCTACCCCACGGTGACCAGTGGCGCGATCGAGACGGCAGCGCCCCTGCCCACCTACACGTCCCTGCCAACCTACACACCGTACCCCACGTACACGCCCTATCCGACCTATACGCCGGCCCGCACGCTGACGCCGACGGTCACGCCCAGCCCCACCCTGGCATTGGCTACGGTGGAGCCGACGCAGGAGGGCGAGGTGGCCCGGCTGGCCATCCCGGCGGTAGAGCTCGAGACGGAGGCCGAGGCCCAGCCTACCGAGACCGTTGCGTCTGAGGTGGACAGAGGTACGGCTGAGGCGGCTTTGCCCACATCTAGCCCCGAGGATGGACTACGCGCCTATATCCGCGCCCAGTATGCCAGCGTGAACAACATTCCGCTGCGCTTTGAGCAGATCGTGGTGGCGCGGCAAAGCGCTCCCCAGCCGCGCTATGTGGTGCGGCTGGTGCTGGAGCGGCCCACGTCGGTGAGTCGGTTCACTGGGTTGCCGGCGGCCGTGGCTGAACGTTACGCCAGCGAACTGCTGCGCGATGCCGCCCGGTATCTGGATTCCGACGTGGTGCTGGTGGTCCAGGAGCTGTACCAGACCAGCTCGCTCTCGCCTGACGACAAGAGTGACCCGGCGGTGACGGCGGCCTATTCGGAGCTGTATGGCCGCTGGGTGGTGCAACGGGTGCTGCTCAAGGCCGAGCAGCGCAACGGCGAACTAGAGATCGTTGTCATGGGCCCCAGGGGCGGGTGAGGGGGCCGGCATGGGCATCGTGGCCGGGTTGATGGCGCGCCTCGCGGGGCGGGGGCGCGCGGACGGTGGACGACGCCTGGGGATGGCGCTTCTGATGGCCTGGGCGCTGGCGTTGGCAGGGGCCAAGCCCGTGCAAGCCGATGCGAATGGCGCCGGGCTGGTCATCGTCTTTGCCCCCGATGACGTGCAGGCCACCTGCATCGCCTTCTCCGAGGCGACCATTTCGGGCGTGTCGCTGCTCAGCCGGGCTGGCTTGGGAGCCATCACCGTCAGCGATCCCGACGGGGGCGTGGCGGTGTGCCGCATCGCCGAGGTGGGGTGCGACTTTCCTGCGGAGGCGTGCGATTGCCAGTGCGGCGACCCGTGCCTGGGATGGCATTACTGGGCATGGGATGGCGTCGATTGGCAGCCATACGAGGGTTCTCCCGCTAGCCGGTGGGTGGGCCAGGGCGACGTAGACGCTTGGGTGTGGGGAACGGCGGACGATAGACCGCCCGACCTGTTCCAAGGAGGGCCGTGTGGGCCCGCGCTGGTGCAGCCGCAGAGCGTAAGCAGCGATGACTCGTATCCCGAGCCCCCGTCGGCGCCGGCGACCATGGAGCCCTATCCTGACGATGGGCCGAGCCCGACGCAGGCGCCGCAGGCCACGCTCACGGCGCGGCCTACCGCCACGCTCACTCCCGCCAGCACGCCTGGGACGTTGGGCACGCCCTCGGCCACCGCGACGGCCACCCAGACGGACGGGCCGGCCACGGCCACCGTCACGCTAGAGCAGGTCGAGCTGGAGGCCACCGATACGCCGACGCCGAGCACGTTGGAGCCCATGGTTACCCTGACGCCCGATGCCGGCGCCACCCTGGTGGTGCGCGCGGCCACGCGGGGCGCGGCTGCCCCTACCGACGCCCCCCGCCCCGACCCCGATGCGCCCGTCTCTACGGGGCGCCTGGCGGCCGCCGCCGTCGTGGTGTTGGCCCTGGTGCTGGGCGCAGCCTGGTGGCGCCGGCGGGCCAGCGCCGCAGCAGAGCCGCCTGACGCCTAGAGCTGGGCCTTGTTGGCCAGCTCGCACGCCTCTGGATAGTCCCACGGAATATCGGGATAATCCTGCCAGAGCTTGACGTCCTCCACCAGGCGATGGTAGAGCTCGGGACGGCGCTGGTGCATGGTGCGCAGGTGCTTGCGGATCCAGCGCAGGCGGGCCAGATCGATGACGGCATGCACGCAGCCGTCGCCCGGCTCGGCGCGGCGGGGGAACAGCCTGGTTGGCTCGGGCTCGCCGGCGGCGGCGATCACACCGCCCATGGGGGGCGCGGCAAAGCCGGTGTTGCAGCCATCGCTGATATTGGCGCCCACCACGCAACCATAGGCGTGGGCCGCCGTCTGGCAAAGATAATCCTCCACCATCCCCCCGCGCCCGTTGATCCAGAGGATCACCTCGGCCCCGGCGTACGACGTGCAGCCCCAGGCCTCGGGAAAGTAGCCGTCATAGCATTGCAGGATGCCCACCGGGGCGAAATCCAGGTGGAACACCGAGAACTGGTTGCCGAGGATGCCGCGCGCCTCGGCGTCTTGGCCGGCGATGGGCGGCCACCAGTGGGGTGGTGGGCCGGCGGCGGGGTGCGTCTTATAGTAGCGGCCCAGCAGGTTCCCCTGACGATCCACCATCAACGCGGTGGTGGCCCAGCGGGGCCCGTGGCCCTCTACCAAGCCAGCGATGGCATAGATCCCGTGCTGGGCGGCCAGCTCGCGGAAGGCCTCCACCTGGGGATGCGAGATGGGGATGCGCTGCCCCAGGGTGTATTCGGGAAAGACGATCAGGTCCGAGCCGAACGCGGCGGCCTCGGCAAAGCAGGGACGCATACGCGCGAGGACGGTGTCGTGATCCTGATGGAGCTGAACCAGGGTGATGCGGGCGGTGGCGTGCATGGGTTTATTCCTCCGAAGCGAGCAGGCGGATGTCGCGGGCGAACGGGTTCATGACGAACGCGGCCTGGCTGGGCGTCCGCATGGGTACGCCATGGATGACCAGGTTGCGGATGGTGACGTCCTCCACCAGGTGATCCTCGTCGAGCCCGATAAAGCGCGACGGAGGGAACGGCTGCCCCGTGACGGTGATGTTCTCGAACTGGATGCCGTGGGTGCGCCCGCGCTGGTCATCCTTGCTCCACATGGTCTCATAGATGATCAGCTCGATCAAGCGGCCCAGCTCTGATGGGGGGATGTCCTGCTCGGCGATCTTGGCGTCGTCGACGATGGCGTCCTCCACGCGGATATCCTCGAACCGCACGTCGCTCACGACGGCCCGGTCGCCGTTCTGGATATCCATGGCGATATGCACGTGGTGGACGATGTCGCAATCCTGGAACAGGATGCGGCGGATCTGATCGGCCTGGGTCTCGGCGCCGATCTCTAGCGCGCGCCCCCAGTCGTTCCAGATGGTGCAGCGACGGGCCACCACATCCTCCACCACGGGCAGGTCGCCCGCGGCCCAGTCATGGTAGCGGTTGAACCCTTTGAGGACGATGCTGTCATCGAACGACCGGATGAAACAATCCTCGATGAGCACGTCGCGGCAGTTGACGATATCGATGCCGTCGGCGTTATAGCGCCAGAGGCCGATGAGCTTGAGATCGCTGATGGCCACCCGCTGGCACATGGCGGGCACTACGGCCCACACGTGGGGGTCGCGGACGACGATGCCGCGGATCTCGACGTCGGTGCAGCGGCCGAGGCAGATGGTCGGCCCCATGTCGAAACGCTGGATGGTGCTGGAATCCAGGATGCCGCGCCCCAGGATCTTGACGTCGTGGGCGTCTTGGGCGTGGATGGCGCCATGGACGATGGCCCCGCCGTGGAGATAGGCCGTCTCACCCGAGTTCAGGATGATCTCGCCCGCGTGGTGCACGCCGGGCCCGAAATAGCGCACGGCGGGGTCGTCGGGGTCGGGCGCGCCCGCCTCGATGGGGCTGGCGAACAGATGCAAGGCGTGATGCCAGCCGTTCACCTCCACCACGAGGTGGCGCGGGCCTGGTATCTGGAAGCGGATGGTATCACCCGCCACCTCGGGGGTGATGCCGAGGGCGTGGGGCCGCACGGTGACCTGCTCCACCGGCCGCGCGGAGGTGATGACCACCTCGGCGGGAGCATCCAGGTCGACATAAGCAAAGGCGGCCATCTCGGTTTGGTCCAGCGGGCGTTGGTAGCCGGGCCAGACCTGGTTCACCGGCAGGGCCGAGACGCGGGCGGGATGCACAAAGACGGGCTGGCCGTCGATCTGCACGGTATAGAGATCCGAGGGGGCGGTGCCCTCGGGGGCGGGGTAGGTGACAGTGCTGGGGCTCATGCTAGGCTCCTTTGGCTGCGAGGGCTTGGGCGGTGGCCTCGCCTCGGGTACACTGCATGGTATGGTATCCATGGCAAGGGCGCTTCGCAAGCGCCGTGGCATCGACGGACAGAAGGCTAGAGGGAGGATGCGATGAAGGTGCTGATGATCTCGGGGAGCCGCAACCCAGAGGGGCAGACGGCGCGCGCGGCCCAGGCGCTGCTGAGGGGCGCAGAGAGCGCGGGCGCCGAGGTGGAAACGCTGTTCCTGCCCGAGCTGGCCATCGAGCGATGCCGCCAGTGCGACGCCAACGGCTGGGGCGATTGCCGCGCCAAGGGCGACTGTGTCATCGCGGATGACCTGGATGACGTGCTGAACGCGATGCGTGGCGCCGATCTGCTGGCCTTGGCCACGCCGGTCTATTACGGCACGCTGAGCGAGAGCATCCGCGCCTGCCTCGACCGCGTGCGGCGCGTGTGCACCCACGACGACGGGCGGGTGGGGATCCGCGGCAAGCGCGCGGTGGGCCTGTGTGTGGCTGGCGGCGGCGGTGGCGGATCGTATAGCTGCGCCGTCGACCTCGAGCGCGTGCTGACATCCATCGGGTTGGACGTGCTGGCGATCCAGCCCGCGCGCCGCCAGAACCTGGAGATAAGCTGCCAGATGCTCGAACGCCTGGGGGCCTGGGCCGTGGCCCAGATCCAGGAGGCCTAGGCCGCCTCGACGGCCTGCTTGTAGGCCTTGACCAGGTCGACCATATAGTAGAGCATGCCCTGGGCGGTGTATTCGTCTCCCTGCAGGCGGATGTTGCCCATCATATAGGCCGATTCGGCGTCACGGGCGCCCGAGAATAGCTGGTGGAGCATATCGGCCGAGAGATTCACGACGATCTGGCACCCGTCGGTGTTGTCCTGCTCCCAAGAGACCTCGCCCTCTTGAAAGCTCAGCTTGAAGGCGGCGGCGGGGTCGGTGGTGCGAAAACCGACGGTGCGCTTGGCGTACTGGATGCGCTGTTTGAAGGCGTCGCTCTCTTGCAGCGCGGCGACCATGGTTCCGACGACGCCATAGAGGGCTTCGGCCGTTTCGTACTGGGCCATCTCACCTAGCTCCTTTGCTCTTAGCTGCCGACGCGCGCCATTCTAGCGGGGTCTAGGAGCCATGACAAGCGTATCAACGAGGAGGCTACCATGCGGGTGCATATCCAGGCTGGGGGGCCGGCCACGGCTCACGTGCCGGCCACGATTCTGGGGCAGAACCTCGAGCTGGCCGGCGACACGGCGGCCGGGCTCTCGACCGATCGGTTGAGCAACGGCGGCTTTTTGGGGCCGCCCGATCCCCAGACCGGGCTCGCCCCCGGCTGGATGCCGGCCATGAGCCATAACGCCGGCGGGGTGCGCTTTGAGCTCACGGCCGGGATGAGTCTGAGCGGAAACTGGTCACAGTTGATCCACAACTATGGCGGCGCGGGTCACGTGGGGATGCTGCAAACGGGGCGCTGGGTGCGCGCTGGCGAGCGATTGGTGGTGACCTTGTGGGCGCGGGCGCAGCATCGCCCGGCCACGCTGCGGGTGGGGCTGCGGCCGGTCGATCTGCCGGCGCCGCCCTATGCCCAACAGGATATTGGCATCGAGGCCACCTACTGGCGGCCGTACACCGCGGTGCTGCCCGTGCCGAAAGATGACGACCAGGCGGTGTTCACCTGCCTGATGGACGGGCCCGGCATGGTCTGGATCGATCAGGTCCATCTGCGGCCCGAGGGCGCCGGCACGGTGCGGCAGGATCTGGTCGCGGCCTGGCGAGAGCTGGGCATGCCGGTGCTGCGGTTCCCGGGCGGCTGTATCTCTACCAACTATCATTGGCGGCTGGGCACGGGGCCGCAGCATCTGCGGCCGGCCATGCCCGACCCGGTGTTCAAGTGGGACACCTCGTACGAGTTTGGCACCGACGAGTACTTGGCGCTCTGCCGTGACCTGGGGATCACGCCGCAGCTTACCGTCAATGTCGGCAGCGGGACGCCCCAAGAGGCGGCCGACTGGGTGGCCTATTGCCGGAACTGGTTCGTGGAGCAGCGCCTGCCGCCCCCTCCGATCTATGTGGGCATCGGCAACGAGCATTGGGGCACGTGGGAGCTGGGCAACATGACGGGCGCCATGTATGCGCAGGCGCTGCGAGACTATGTGCCGGGGATTCGCGCCGCCTATCCGGAGGCTCGCATCATCGGCCTGGGTCCCGAGATGGGCGAGACGTTGCTGCCGCGCGAGCGCTTGCCCTGGAGGCAGCCCGTGCTGGAAGAGGCGGCTGACCTGGTCGACCTGCTGGCCCTGCAGCATTACGTCAGCGCCTGGCACGAGGATGGGGCGCTAGAGCTGCCGCAGGCGCTGCGGGGGATCGAGCGGATGGCCGACGAGATTGCCGCGCTGATGGCCGATTGTCGGCGGGTCGGCGGGCGCATCCGCGCGGCGGTGACCGAGTGGAATCTCTGGCGGCGGGCCGCCCATCATGACGAACGGGGCTTCTGGGAGCCGCAAGACGTCACCCACGCCCTGTTCGTGGCCGCCGCGCTGAACCAGTTCTGCCGGCTGGCGCCTGACCTGGAGCTGGCGAACCACTATCACCTGCTGAATCCCATGGGGCTGTATATCAGCCGGGGGCCGACGCTGCAGATAGCGCCGACGGCGGAGGTGTTCCGTCTCTATCGGCGGGCGTTGCCGGCCAGGCGCGTGCCGCTAAAGGTGACGACGCCCGACCTGGATGGCGACAGCGGCCCGGACTTGCCCGCGGTGGACGCTGTCTGCTTGGCGGGGGAGGGCGGCACGTGGCTGCTGGCCGCCAATCGGCACGGCTCGCAGGCGGCCGAGATGACGTGGGACGGGCTCGGTGACGCGCAAGAGGTGGTGAGCCTGGTGGGGGCGCCCGACGGCGCGGGCTGGCTCGCGCAGCCGATCGCGTGGTCAGCGCGAGAGGCCACCTTGCCGCCCCATAGCGTCGTCGGCCTGCGGGTTACCGACGCGCCCTAGAAAGGTTGTGCGCCGGACCAACTGGGTCCGGCGCGTGGGGATCTGCCTAGCTTCTAGTCGGCTCGGTTCGCCCAGACGTGGAACGTGGCGCCGCAACAAGAGCAGCGGACGCGCTCCATATCCAGCCAGAGCAGTTGGGCCTGCCGCGTCTCGCCGCAGCAAGGGCATTCGAGCTCTGGATGGGTGGCCGTCTCCTGCGCGCCTCGCGCGCTAGGGGTACGCCACTGGGCCTCGTGGCGGTCAGCATTGACCTGCATTCCTGCCTCCTCGCAGAATGGTCTCGAGAGCCACAGAGCCAGTATACCACGGCGGCTCGCGCCTGTATAGGGGTTTGCCAGCGATTTCGCAATTAGGCCTGGTAGATGGCGTCCAGCAGGGGGGTGATGCGGGACCAATCCCAGCGCAGGGCGTGTTCTCGCGCCCGTTGCCCCAGGGCGCGGCGGCGGGCCTCGTCTGATAGCAGGTCACAGACCGCCTGGGCATAGGCGTCGGCCCCGTCAGCCAGGCAGAGATGTTGGTCGTGGGTCACGTCTACCCCCTCGGCGCCCATGCTGGTGGAGACGATGGGCAGCCCCGCCGCCATGGCCTCGAGCAGTTTGAGGCGGGTGCCGCCGCCGATGCGCATGGGCACCACAAAGACGGTTGCGCCCGCCATGAACGGGCGCACGTCAGGAACATAGCCCGTGACGGTCACGCTGGGGTCATAGGTCAGCGGTTCCAGGCGTGGATGGGGTCGCTTGCCCACCACGTAAAAGTGGGCCGAGGGATGCATCAGGGTCACCTGCGGCCAGACGTGGCGATGGAACCAGAGCACGGCATCCACGTTAGGACGAAAGTCCATCTTGCCCATAAAGAGGACGGCTGGTGCCTGCATGTCGTCGGGCGGCGGTGGGAGCGGCTGGTACCGGCTGGTCTCTACGCCGTTGGGGATGACCACGGGGGCCAGGGTGGGATCCAGCTTCTGGAGCGCAGCCGCGTCGGCCTCGGAGACGGCGATGACGGCGTGGGCTCGCTGGCAGACCTGGCACTCGTAGCGGCGCAGCCGTTGCCACTGCAGCGCCGAGTAGAGGGCGTTGGGCCAGCGGCGAGGGGCGCGGCTATCGGCCTGGAGCGCGCGCCACTGGAGCAGATACTCGGCGTTGAAATCGTCAAAGATCAGCTTGGGCGCCTGGTCGCCCAGCCACTCTTGGACGAGCAGCCCGTACGGCGCCATCTCGATGCTCTGCACCTGGAGATAGTCATACGGCTGGTTGGTCACCAAGCGCTGGAGAGCCTGGGTGTAGGTAGGCGACGCCAGACGGTCGGCCATATCGGGGCGGCGAGAGAGCAAAAGGGTGCGTAGGCGGTCGCCGCCGCCGCGCATCGGTGCGGGGACGGTAACCACGTCCTCGCAGGCCTGCTCTAGCGGTTCGGTCTCGCGCGGTCGCTCGGCAAAGCTGAGCAGCGTGACGGCGTGGTGGGCGGCGGCATGCTTGAGCAGGTGATAGGTGCGCAACGAGCCGCCCTGCTCGGGGGGGTAGGGCAGCTCGGAGGTGAGGAACAGAATACGTTTGGCAACGTTGCCCATGGCGATCTCCCTGCGCGCGGCTAGGCCACGCTATGGTAGAGCGCCAGCGTCTGTTCGGCGGCCTTGTCCCAGGAAAAGCAGGCGGCGCGCCGTAGCCCCTTGTCCGATAGGCTGGCCCAGAGGGCCTCGTCGCTGAGCAGACGCCAGGTGGCGGCCGCGATAGCCTCGGGGTCGTCGGGCGGCGCGGTTAGCCCTGCATCGGCCACGATCTCGGGCAACGACGAGACGTCCGAGACCACCACGGGCGTGCCGCACGCCATGGCTTCCAGGGGCGTCAGGCCGAACCCCTCGTAAAAGGAGGGGGCCACCAGCGCGCGGGCGGCGTTATAGAGCCAGAGCAGCTCCTCGGTCGAGACCCGCCCGAGGAAGCGGACCTTGCCCTCCAGATCCAGCTCTGTTACCAGTCGGAAGACATCCTCAAAGAGCCACCCCTTGGCCCCTGCCAGCACCAGCGATACGTCGGTGTGGTACTCGTCCAGCAGCAGGCGATAGGCGCGGAGCAAGTTGGGGATGTTCTTGCGTGGCTCGATGGTGCTCACGAACAGCAGGAAATCGCTATCGACGCCAAAGCGATGGGCGATGCGCCGTTTGGCATCGCGCCGATCCATGGGCTGGAAATAAGAGCTGGCGGCCTCATAGATCACCGCGATGCGCTTTTCGTCGACGCCGAGGAGCCGCACGGTGTCCTGCTTGGTGGCGTTGGATACGGCGATGATGGCATCGGCGCGGCGAACGGCCTGGTCGATCTGCCCATAGTAGCGGGCGGATTCCTTGGTCATAAAGTGCGGATAGAGCATAAAGTTGAGATCGTGCACCGTGATGATCGACTTGCACTTGGCCCTAAGGGGGGGGATGAAATCGGGGCTGTGCAAGAGATCCAGCTTGAGGAACGAGACCTCCAGCGGCAGCGTGATCTGCTCTAGGCGGTGATGGGACGGCGTGAGGATGCGTCGCGTCTCAAAGCCATCTTCGGTGACCAAGGGCGCGCGGCTGTGGTAGCTCTGGAGGACGGTGAACTCGTCCCCGCTGCGAAGCTTGGCCAGCGCCTTGATGAGCTGCAACGTGTAGCGACTGATCCCCGCCGATCGATAGTGCGTCAGGCGGGCATCAATGCCGATTCGCATGCCCTCGGCTCCTTTCAGAGCGCAAGCCCTGCCATAAAAAAGAGACCCCCAACCCGCCGCCGCACGGCTGGATATGGGGGCATCCATGCATCCCACGTTCAGCGCACAGGTTACCAGGGATCGTGCAAAAAGTCAAAATCGCCTCTCTGCAACGCGTCATTCCAGATGGGGCGCTGCGTCTAGTCGATGCCCCGCACGGCGGCGACATAGGGGGCCAGCTCGGCGGGCAGCCCCAGGGCGGCGAGCTCTTTGGCCAGCGCCTGCTCCTCGCACGGTACCTGCTGGAGCGCGCGCCACGTCTCGGCGGCCAATGGCACCAGGCGGGCCATGCCTCCCGTCTGCGGCGCGATGATGCAGCCGCCTCCGCCCCGCCAGTAGCAGAGGGGCGAGCCATCGGGCAGGGATGCTGTGTGGGCTCGCGGCCGCCTGTGGGGCGCCAGCCGTTGCGACAGCAGCCAGCGATAGAGAGCTGGGTTGCTATAGGTTTCCGTCCAGCTATCGTGTTCGGCGTCGGGATAGATGGTTAGCCTGGCTGGCCCTCCCAAGGCCTGGAGCAGCGCGACCAGCTCTTGGGAGCCGCTGGGCGGCACGACCTGGTCTCGGGCGCCGTGAAAGGCCCAGACGGGCATCTCCCACAGGTCGAGGACCCGAGCGGGAAAGCCACGGAACCAGTCTCCGCCGCCGCAGATGGGCGCGATGGCGGCGATCAGATCGGGGCGAGCGGCGGCCAACGCCCAGGTGCCAAAGCCGCCCATGCTCAGCCCCGTCACATAGATGCGGGCGGGATCCACGCGATAGCGCCCGATGGCGTCCTCGATGAGGGCGGCGAGCGCGGGCAGCATGGCGAGCCAGGTGGTGTCCGTCGGGCACTGGGGCGAGAGGAGCACGAATGGCAGCGACCGCTCCTCTGCCAGCTTGGGGGGGCCGTGCTGGCGAACCAGCGTCAGGTCGTCGCCGCGCTCGCCCGCTCCATGCAAAAAGAGCATCAGGGGCCAGCGCAGCCTCGGGCGATCATGGTAGCATGTAGGCAGGTGGAGGAGGTGCCTCAACGACACCGATTCCGCCACAGTCGCCTCGAACAGGGCCTCGTGTGGTGGCACGTGCACTCCCGTCGGTATCAGCGGCGGAACGTACGCCGCCCATCTCCAACGCTGACAGGGGCTGTACCCTCTCGGGCACAGCCCCCGCGGACGGGCAGCCTACTCGCTCTGCGGCTGAAGCGGCTTGTTCTTGAGATCGAACAGATGGTCGCCTGGCAGCAGGCTGTGGATGCTCTCGGCCGAGACGTCCAATAGCGCCGCTGCATCGATGGGCTCGGGCACAAACTCGGGATAGACCTGGCCCTTGGTGCTGAACTCTTCTTTCAGGGCGTCAAAGACCAATGTGCCCTGACGATCCTTGGAGATCCAGCGGAAGGTAAAGCCAAAGATGGGACGGAAGTAGAGATCCATGCGCTCGACCGCCAGGCTCTCGTCTAGGATGGTGTCGGCATCGACGGTGCCGGTGGTGCCAGCGATGGCACGGCGAACCATGGACGATGCTGTGACGGTGGGGGGCAGCACCAACGCGCCCTCGGGGGCAAAGCTGTTGATGGCCTCGGGCGCTACTTCCTGGTAGGCATTGTTCAGATAGGCCGCCAGCGCCTTGTCGGTCTGGCCATCCAGCCCGTTGACGGTGACATCCACATGGCCGCCGCTCTGGCAATGCTCCAACCCGTCCAGGGCGATCTGCCCGCCGATGACGTCATAGTCGACCTCGTTGATGGTGATCGCCTTGACCTCGGCCGAGGGAATGGAGACGGTATAGCGTCGCAGCCGGTCATAGATCGCCTCGGCGCTCACGACCACATGCCAGAAGGGCTCGTAGCGCACTTCGCGGTGCACCAGCTCGTAATCGTCCTCGCTGGGCCGCTGAAAGAGCCGCGCCAGGGTGCCAAAGGCCGAATCCTTTTTGCCCCACGCCAGCCCCTCGGCCTTGTCCAACGTCGCACGTTCCCGAAAGACCAACACGCGCGGATCAGCTACGCGAATCTCCATGTGAGCAGCTCCTCTCTTGCACCTACCGACATCGCACAATGGACCCTGTTCCTCAACGCCAATATAAGTGACGCTTGGCCTGGGGTCAAGGGCTTGCGAGCAAACTGGCACGGGCCGTTGCGACCATCATCCGCAAGAGCTGGTCTAGCTCATCGGCGGTGATGGCTGGCACGACGCGATCATAGCGGCCGATGATGCCGTACACATGGCGACCGTCCTCCAGGGGCAGCCACACGTGCACCACCTGGCAGAGCAGGTAGCGGCGCTGGGGGTCGCGGGAGTAAAGGGAGACCGAGGCGGCCAGCAGCGGGTCGGCATAGAGGCTCTGCTGCACCTGGAGCACCTCGTTGCGGCGCGCCTCGATGGCCCGCACCTCTTCCGCCAGCGCGTCCAGCCCCTCTCCGCCGATGGCCACGCCCACGGGCTCGTTCACCAGCCGCACCTTGGCCCAAGCCTGGCGCGGCGGCATGAACGAAAGCTCGTTCATGCCCTGCTCGCTTACCGTCCAATCGACGGGATGGGTCACCGTGACCGCGCCCGTGAGATCGACCGACGGGATC
>CAZUZB010000036.1:0-6218 GCA_964624695.1 uncultured Anaerolineales bacterium
GAGCCGGATCGGGTGCCGCTGGATTTGGGGGGCACGGCGGTGACGGGCATCTCGGCCTCGGCGCTGACCAGGCTACGCGAGGGGCTGGGGTTGGAGGGCGGCCCGGTGAAGGTGCACGAGCCGTTCCAGATGCTGGGGATGGTGACCGACGACGTGCGCCGTGCCTTGGGCGTGGATGTGGTGGGGCTGGACGGCGGGGGGACCTTTTTCGGGTTCCCCGCGCGCGATTGGAAGCCCTTTACCCTGTTCGATGGCACGCCGGTGCTGGTGCCGGGCGGGTTCAATACGGAGCTGAACCCCGATGGGAGCCTGTACCAGTACCCCTTGGGCGACAAGCGGTATGCGCCCTCGGGGCGGATGCCAGCGGGGGGCTTTTACCACGACGCCATCGAGCGGCAGGAGCCGTTCGAGCCGGAGGGGCTGGATCCCGAGGCCTGGGTGGCCGACATGGCCCACGTGCTCACAGACGAGGAACTGCGCACGCTGGAGGAGCAGGCGCGCGAGCTCTACGAGAACACTCCCTATGCCATCATCACGTCGCTGCCTGGGGCCAGCCTGGGGGATATCGCCATGGTGCCGGCGACCCATGCGCCGCATCCCAAGGGGATTCGGACGGTGGAGGACTGGTACATGGCGGCGGCCTTGTATCCCGCGTTCTTTCGTCAGGCGCTGCAGCTCCAGTGTGAGATCGCCATGGAGAACCTGCCGCTGCTGCAGCAGGCGGTGGGGGATCGGATCGTGGCGCTGTTTGTGAGCGGGACCGATTTCGGGGCGCAGCACGGCGCGTTCATCTCGCCCAGGATGTACCGCGAGGTCTATATGCCGTTGCACAAACGGATCAACGATTGGGTGCACGCCCATACGCCCTGGAAGACGTTCTACCATAGCTGTGGCTCGATGGTGGCGCTGTATGATGCCTTTGTGGAGGCGGGGGTGGATATCGTGAACCCGGTGCAGATCAGCGCCGTGGGGATGGATCCGCACGAGCTGAAACAGCGCTGGGGCGACAAGCTGGTCTTTTGGGGCGGCGGCATCGATACCCAGGGGGTGCTGCCGTTTGGCACGCCGGATGAGGTGGCGGCGCAGGTGGCCGAGCTGATCGAGATCTGGCGGCCGGGCGGCGGGTTCGTGTTCAACACGGTGCACAATGTCCAGGCCGGGACGCCCCAGGAGAACCTGCTGGCCATGTATGCGGCGTTCGAGCGGGCACGCTGAGCGGCGCAGGAAAACCGAGACGCGCAAAGCGAGAGGCCCCCAAGGGGCCTCTCGCTGCGTTTCCGCCAGCCGTGGCCAGAAGAGCTAGGCCATGGCGATGTTGCTTCTAAACAGTCGCTGGTGCGTGCCGTGGCGTGAGGCCCATGGGGCCGCGCCCTAGTGACGACGCTTCCATCGCTGCTCGCGACGCATCTTGCGGTACTTGTGCTTGGCGATCTTTTTGCGGCGCTTTTTCTTGACGCTGCCCATGCATCCTCCTTGTGTGCGCATCCGCCTGAAACGCTACCCCTTATTATAGCGGGAGGGGCTCGGCTTGTCCAACGAACGGCGCGACTGCGTCGCTAGGCCTTTTCCGTGCGAAGTTTTTTGCTAGCCAGCAGGCGGACGAGATGGCCGGTGTGGCGATCGACGCGATAGTCGGCCCATGTTTCCAAGGGCAGCCTGATCTCGGCCACGTCCGCGGTGGTGAGATAGACGGGGCGATCGGCGATGAGGGTGCCAAAATCGCTGATGGACGGGTTATGGCCGACGAGCAGGACCGTGTGCGCATCAGGGGGGAGCTCTTGCATGGCGCGCAGGTAGCTGCCGGGCGCGCCGGTGTAGAGACGGCGCGACTCGATGATGGGCGGCGCGGACTTGCACCCTTTGGCCACGCGGCGGGCGGTGCTGCGGGCGCGGCGGGCGGTGGAGGTCAGGATGAGATCGGGCACCAGCTTGAGCTGGCGCAAGGCGCGGGCCATGGCGAGGGCATCACGCTTGCCGCTGCGCTTGAGGGGGCGGTCATGGTCGGGAATGTCGCCCTGGCTCCAGCTAGACTTGGCGTGGCGCATCAAGAGCAGTGTCCGCGGCATGACGGCCTCCTGTTGGCTGGCTAGGGTACGGCCGTGCGTAGGGCGGCCTCCAGGGCGGCGAGGCCCGCTGCAACGTCTTGGCCGATATGAACGGCCAGCACGGGCCGCTGGGCCGCTTGAAGGGCGCGGAGATCGCCCAACGCCTGGGCTCGCTTGAGCACGCCCAAGGTGTAGGCCTTGCCCGGGATGGCAATATCCTTGGCGTCATCGGCCGTGATCTGGAGGAACAGGCCCGTGGCAGGGCCGCCTTTGTGCAATTGGCCCGTGCTGTGCAGAAAGCGGGGGCCAAAGCCGAGGGTCACGGGCAGGCCGGTGGCTGCCATCACCGTGCGGCGCAGCGACTGGAGGGCCGCCTGGGTACGCGGGTTGCGTTCGATGTAGGCCATGATGGCCAGGTAGCTGTGATCGCCACGCTGGCTGAGGAGCTGCCGCAGATTGCCTTGGATCGTATCGGGACCGTCGGCCAGGCCGTAGGCCGAGAGGGGCGGCTCCTGAGCACAGGGTTCGGGCTCGGGCAGCGCCCCGCTCTGTTCATAGGCCTGAAGCGAGGCACGGGCCTGGGACTTGGCCGATTCGACATTGGGCTGGTCGAACGGGTTCACGGCCAGGAGGGCGCCGGCGACGGCGGTGGCGAACTCCCAGCGGAAGAACTCGGCGCCCAGGTCGTAGACGTCACGCAGGCGCAGGCCGATGACGGGCTGGCCCCGTTCGACGAGGGCGGTGGCCAGGGCATCGGTCGCGGCGTTATCGTCGTCGTCCAAGCGGAGATAGACGCAGAGGCGGTCGTCGCGGTAATGAGCCTGGAGGAGATCCAGCGGCTCGCTCTCGATGGGAAGGATCCCGACACCGCCCTTGCCGGTGCTCTCGGCGACGAGCTGCTCGGCCCAAGCGCCAAAGGAGGCCAGACGGGGCGAGGTGACCAGGGTGAGCTTGTCTCGGGCGGGCAGGTCGGCAGCGGTGGCGAGAGCGCCCACGGCGACGCCGAGCTGGACGCCGGGGTGTTCGCTGGCGAGCGCGGTGGCGCGGCAGCGGATGGCCATGCGATGGGCGCGCCGCAGGAGCTCGTCCAGATCGATGCCCATGAGGGCGCCGGGCACCAGCCCGTAGAGGGAGAGGGCGGAAAAGCGCCCGCCGATGTCGGGCGGGTTGAGGTACAGGGCGCGGAACTGCTGCTTTTGCGCCAGCTTGGCCAGGGGCGTATCGGGATCGGTGATGGCGATGAGATGATTGGGCCATTCCTCGGGGCCGACGGCCTCTTGGAGGCGCTTGCGCAAGGCGGCATAGAGGGCCATCGGTTCGGCGGTGGTGCCCGACTTGCTGGCCACGATATAGAGCGTGTGGCGCAGTGGGATCTGCGCGGCCACCTCGAACACCTGGGCGGGGACCGTGCTATCCAGTACCAGGAGCTGGAGGCCATCGGTGGCGGGGCCGATGATCTGGGCCAGCACCTCGGGGGCCAGGCTGCTGCCGCCCATGCCCAGCAGGACGACGTGGGTGATCTCTAGCGCCTGGATCTCGAGCTGGAGGGCGCGCAGGCGGGTGATCTCCAGGGGCATGCTATCGGGCAGGTTCAGCCATCCGAGGCGCTCGACGATCTCGGACGCGGCCAGCTCTTGCTCGGTCCAGACAGAGGCGTCGCGACCCCAGATGCGCGCGTTGAGGTTGTCCTCGATGGCGCGGGTGAGGGTCTCTTGGTAAAGGGCCTGGTAAGCGCCCAAGTGCATGATCTCGTGTTCCATGGATGCCCATTCCACGGATGTCGAGGCAGCATGATCAACCATCAGCTATTCCTCCGTTTGCGCAAGCGCTTGGCGGGCGGCGTCATAGGCCGCGTCTTGGACGATGTGCCAGGGGATGCCGTGGGCGCGGGCCAGCGCCAGGCAATCCTGATACTCGGGCTTGGGGCGCGGGGCTTGGCCGGGCAGAGACTTGACCTTGCACCGAACCGAACCCCACGGGGTATCGACGGTGATCTGGTGGCGGGGGGCTACCTGGCGCTCCATCTCGCACCAGCGGACGCCCAGGGTGCTGGTGTGGGTCAGCAGCAGGTCGCGCAGGCGCGGCGCGTCTTCGGGGGCGCAGAGGACGGCCAGGGTGACGGCGGGACGATTCTGCTTCATATAGATGGGCACGAACCAGGCGTCCAGGGCGCCGGCCTCCAGGAGCAGGTCGAGCATGCCGCCCAGCGCCTCGCCGGTCATGTCGTCGAGGTTGCACTCGATCTGGACGACGCGGGTGGGGGCGGCGTTGGGGCTCATAGGGTCGCCTCGCTGGATGCCGCCTGGCGGGCGCGGGCGCAGCGCACGGCGATGAGCCCGGCCACGGCGGCGGCGCCCACGCCGTTGTCGATATTCACGACGGACAGCCCCGGCGCGCAGGATTGCAGCATGGTCATGATGGCGGCCTCGCCGCGCCCGCCCAGGCCATAGCCGATGGAGGTGGGCAGGCCGATGACGGGGACATCCACCAGGCCCGAGACCACCGAGGGCAGGGCGCCATCCATGCCGGCGGCGACGATGATGACGTCGACCTGGGCCTCGCCCAGCAGATGGCGCAGGGGGCCAAAGAGGCGGTGCAGCCCGGCGACGCCCACGTCATAGGCGGTGGTGACGGCGCAGCCCATCTCGCGCAGGACGAGGGCGGCTTCCTCGGCCACGGGCTGATCGGACGTGCCTGCGGTGATGACGCCGATGCGGCCGCCGGTGGCCGCTGGCGGAGCCTGGCCGGGCGCGCGCACGATGGCCATGCGCGAGGCGGGGTGCCATTCGAGCTGGTCGCCGTATTGGGCGAGCAGGGCCTCGTGGAGGGGTTCGGGCACGCGGCTGAGGATGGCGCGGCCGGTGCGGGCCAGGAAGGCCTCGGCGATCTCCAGGGCGCGTTCGACGGCCTTGGTCTCGGCCAGGATCACCTCGGGCACGAGGATGCGGTCGTGGCGGTGGAGGTCGGGCACCGCCGCCTCGATATGGTTCAGGTGCTGAATGGCGGGCGACGGGCTATCAGAGGCGTTCATCGTATGACCCCATGCGGTATCCTTCCAGGTCTAGGGTGATGTGGGTGTACCCGAGGTCGTGAAGGGCGTGGACGACGGCCTGGCGGGTGGTATCCTCGGCCAGGCGGGCGATGGCGGCGGGGGCCACCTCGATGCGGGCCAGGTCGCCGTGATCGCGGACGCGCAGGGGGCCGCCGGACCCCAGGATGCTGCGCAGGCTGCGCTCGGCCGCCGCGACGCGTTGGAGCTTGGCGCGATCCAACGGCGTGTGATAGGGAAAGCGGGTGGCCAGGCAGGCGTCGGGCTGGCGGTCCCAGTTGGGCAGGCCGCGGGCCTGGGCCAGGGCGCGGATCTGGGCCTTGGTCAGGCCCGCCTCGGCCAGGGGAGCGCGGATCTGGAGCTCCTCGGCGGCGCGAGAGCCAGGACGGTAGGCCGAGCGGTCATCCAGGTTCTCGCCGTGGATGGCGACGCCCAGGTGCTCGGCGGCGGCCATCTGTTGCAGCATGGCAAAGCGATGCCGCTTGCAGTAATAGCAGCGGTCGGGCGGGTTGGCGGCGATCTCGGGAAGGCGGAGCTCGTCGGCCTCCACAAAGCGGTGTCGCGCTCCCAGCATGGTGGCGACCTGGCCAGCCTGGGCCTGGTCGTCGGCGGTGAGGAGCGGGCTGACGATGGTGACCGCGTCAACCTGGTCAGCGCCCAGGCAGTCGATGGCGGCGGCCAGCAGATAGCTGGAATCAACGCCGCCCGAGAAGGCGACGGTGACAGCGCCCAGATCGCGCAAGATGGTGCAGAGGCGCCGCTGGGCCTCTTGGGTCGGATGGTCGAGCTGGTGGGCTGTGTCGCTCACGGTGTCCTCGCAGGCGCGCGTTGAGTGGCTCAACTGCGTTGAGCATGAAGCATTGATTGGAGAACGATTATAGCGAGGCCGAGGCGTGGGGGCAACTCGTTGGACGGGCTGCGGCCCGATGCTATACTCGGCGGGAGGTTCAAGGGGGAGCGACATGGAGCACGGGGATAGCAGGCGCCGAACGCTGGTCCTTGGGGTGAGCGGCTGGCACAACAGCGGCAAGACGGTATTGTGCGAGGCGCTGGTGGCGGCGCTGCGGGCTCGGGGCTGGCGGGTGGCGGCGGTCAAGCACGCCGCGCACGGGCTGGAGCTGGAT
>CAZUZB010000036.1:6318-21714 GCA_964624695.1 uncultured Anaerolineales bacterium
TCGGGGCTGGCGGGTGGCGGCGGTCAAGCACGCCGCGCACGGGCTGGAGCTGGATCGCCCCGGCACCGATAGCTCGAGGCTGTGGGAGGCAGGTGCGGACGCCGTGGTGCTGGTTGGTCGCGACCAGATGGCGATGCGGGAGCGGCTGGAGGACGGGGTTCTGGACGACGCCCTGGCGCGACTGGGGGCGGGATACGATCTGGTGCTGGTGGAGGGGTTCAAGGACACGCGGCTGCCACGGGTGGTCTTGCAGATGCAGGGGTGGGAACGTCTTGACGAATTGGGCGCCATCGCGGTGGTAGCTGTAGGAGAGGTTGGATTGACGCCAGGGGATGACCGCCTAAAAGCGTTGGTCGAATGTGTGGTCGCATGGGTCGAAAACGAGCAGGCGAACAGAGGCCATTTCGTATAGTGAAGGGTGGATTGCGCTCCTGCTCCCTTGGTTCTCTCAGAGGAGGTGTATGCTTACACTATACGAAGTCTCTGCGGTTCGCATTCGCCGGTGCCGCGAGAGGGTAGGATTCCATGGCTGATGAGCATCCCTATACGGTCGTCGTGGCTATCGGCGAGCCGGATCATTGGGCGCCTTTGATTGCTTTGGCCCAGCCGCTAGCCCGGGCGCGAGAGGGGCGCGTGCTGCCCCTGTATGTGGGGCGAACGGCCGAGCCGCCGACCTGGCTGGAGATGATGCCGCGCGACGAGAGCGTGGTGGCCCAACCGGTGATCGTGGCGGCTGGCGACGTCGGCGCCGCCATTGTGCGCTATACCCGCGAGGTGGAGGCCGACCTGCTGATCGTGCTGTGGAGCGGCGAGCTCTCGCGAGGGCGCTATCTGCTGGGCAAGACGCTGGACCCGATCTTGCAGTATGGCGCCTATGACGTGGCGGTGCTACGGCTGGGCACCACCAAGCCCAAGGCGTTCGCCGAGAGCGTGGGCGCGGCCACGCGGGTGCTGGTGCCCACGGGCGGCGGCCCCAACGCCACCATGGCGGTGGATATGGCCCTGGACATGTGCCCCCAGGCCAGGGTGACGGCGCTGCGGGTGGCGGGGCGGACGCTCAACCCCACGGGCATCTCGGCCCAGTGGGCGACGCTGCGAGCCGCCATCGAGGAACTGCCCGAACAGACGCGGATCCGGCCCCATGTAGAGTTGGCCAATAGCGTCACCGAGGGGATCTTGCGCGAGGCCGACCAGGGCTATGACCTGGTGATGATCGGGGCCACCCGCGAGAGCCTGGTGGATAGGCTGCTGTTTGGCAACCTGCCACAGCAGCTCTCGGAGCAGATCGAACAGCCGCTGCTGATCGTCCGCAAGCGGGATCCGTTTGCGCAGCACGCCTTGCGCCAAGCGCGGTGGCGACTATTGCAGGCCCTGCCACAGCTCACCATGCAGGAACGGATCGGCACCTACCAAGCGGTGCGGCGGAACGCGCGAACCGACCCCGACTTTTACGTCATGATGGTGCTGGCGACGGCGATCGCGGCGCTGGGCTTGCTGCTGAACAGCTCGGCCGTGATCATCGGCGCCATGATCATCGCGCCACTGATGTCCTCGTTGCTGGGGCTGAGCCTGGGGGTGGTCCAAGGGGATCTCTGGCTGGTGCGCCTCTCGTTTCGGACGTTGCTGCTGGGCATCGTGATGGCGCTGGGCGTGAGCGTATTGGTGGCGCTGATCGTGCCGCAGCGGCAGATCACGGCCGAGATGTGGGGGCGCAGCACGCCCACGTTGCTGGACCTGGCGGTGGCGCTGGCATCGGGCGCGGCGGCGGCGTATGCCTCCTGCCGCAAGGATGTGGCCAACGCGCTGGCGGGCGTGGCTATTGCCGTAGCGTTGCTGCCGCCCTTGGCGACAGTGGGATTGGGGCTAGTGGCGGGCTCTCGCGAGGTGGCTTTGGGCTCGGGGTTGCTGTTTTTGACCAACCTGGTGGCCATCGTCTCGGCCGCGGGTTTGTTCTTTTTCCTGATGGGGTTTCACCCCGAATCGGATCACGGGAGCCGCGAACGCACGTTCCGAGGGGGGCTGTGGGGCACGCTGACGCTGCTGGTGGCGGTGACGGCGGTGCTGGCCACGTTGACGGTGAACGCGCTACAGCAGAATCGGTTCGAACGCGCCGTGAGCAGGGCACTAGAGCAAGAGCTGGCCGTCCTGGGGGAGGATGTGACGTTGCAGGGCTGGCGCACGGTGAGCCGGCGCAGCGACGGCGTGAGCATCGAGGTGGAGCTTCGATCGACGGCCGATCTGGATGCCGCCGAGGCCCAGCGGATGGAAGAGGCGCTGGCGGCCAACCTGGGCGAAGCCGTCGACCTGGCGCTGATCATCACGCGGGTGCAGCGGATGGAGGCAAGTTGGGCGGGGGATTGACATAACGCTGGCATGGCGCTCGCCGACCTAGTCGCCCGCGATGGGAGGGCCCTCTCTACGGCGCGCCAGGAGGGCGAGCCCGATGGCGGTGATGATGGCAAAGGCCACCAGCACCAGGAGCTTGAGCAGGCGCGAGGGGAGCAGCAGCCCGCTCAGCCCCAAAAAGAGGGTGACACCCCAATAGAGGGCCAGGATGCGCCAGGTGGACCAACCCGCGTCCAGCAGGAGAAAGTGGAGGTGGCCGCGATCGCCGGTGGAGGGCGACTGGCCGCGGCGCAAGCGGGCGCGAACCTGCCAGGCCACATCGACGATGGGCACCCACAACACCAAGAGCGCCGTGGCCACTTTGGCCCCGGCGATGATAGCCATGGCCCCCAGCGCGAACCCCAGCAGGTAGGCCCCGCCGCCCAGATAGATGCGGGCGGGGGGCAGATTGAACACCAGAAAGCCCACGCAGCAGCCCAGCAACGCCAACGGCAAGAGCGCCACGGTGCCTTGCCCCAGGCGGAGCATGTGCGCGCACAGGATGGCGCTGGCGATGGCGGTTACGCCCGTTGCCAGGCCGTCCACGCCGTCGAGGAGATTCATGGTGGTGCCAAAGCCGATCAACCAGGCCAGGGTGATCGGCAGCATCAGGTACCAATCCACCTTGATCTGCTGGTTCGAAAATGGGCTATTGAACAGCTCGATGATGACGTCGAAGCGGATGCTAACCAGGGCGGCGAGGGCCAGCATAGCGGCCTGGGCCCAGCCGGGCAGCTCATAGCGGTCGTCCAGCAGGCCGCCCACCCAGATGATGCCAACGCCGAGCAGCATGCCGGTGACGCGGAACCACTCGCCGGGATCGGTGCGGGGGACCGAGCGCGTGGCCAGCACGGCGGCCAGCAGCGCGGGATAGAGCGCCAACCCGCCGATGCGGACGATGCGCCCCTGGTGCTGGCGACGGCCGCCGGGCACTGCGACGATGCCGAGACGGCGACCCAGCCAGATAGAAGCCGGCGTCAGCAACAAGGTGACCAGCAGCGCCACGGCGAACGCGATGGCATAGTTGCCCGCTGAGATCATGCCGTCGGCCTCCTCGCTACGCCTCAGCCGGTGCCAAACTGACGGTCGCCGGCGTCGCCCAGGCCAGGGATGATATAGCCCTCGGGCGGGTCGTCGGGCCGTGTGGGCGGGGGGGTGAGGTGATCATCGATGGCGCCCACATGGATGTCGACGTCGGGGTGGGCGGTGGTGAGGGCACAGATGCCCTCGGGCGCGGCGATGATGCCCACGAACTTTATTCGGTGGGCGCCCCAGCGCTTGAGCACATCCACCGTGGCGACGGCTGAGCCGCCGGTGGCCAGCATGGGGTCCAGCACCAGGCAGACCTGGACGGTGGGATTGACCGGCAGCTTGTTATAGTACTCGACGGGCTGCAGGGTGCGATGGTCACGGTAGAGGCCAATATGCCACACCTCGGCGGTGGGCATGAGGTCCCAGATGCCCTCGACCATGCCGAGGCCGGCTCGCAGGATGGGCACTAGGCCGATCTTTTCGGCCAAATGGCGCCCCTCGGTCTGGGCCAGGGGCGTCTGGACGGGGCGGGGCTCCAGAGCCAGGTCACGGGTGGCCTCGTAGGCCAGCAAGATGGCGATCTCGCGGATGAGCTCGCGGAACTTTTTCGGCTCGGTGTGCACATCACGCAGCAGAGCGAGCTTGTGCTGCACCAGCGGATGGGAGCAGGGATGCACGCGCGGGCCAAACTCCATGCAGAGACCTCCTTGTTTGCGAAAAGGGGTAGCCGGCGCGTGCTGGCTACCCCTATGATGCGATCGCTTCAGCCTCTTAGGCTGTGCACTCTTCCTCGTGGAGGAGGCGCTCCCATTCCTCGTCCACCTTTTGCTGGAGCTCTTCCAGGAGACCGGCGTTGGCCGGGCGGAAGAGGTGCCGGAAGCGGCCCTGGGTCTGGAACCATTCGGCCACGGGCTTTTTCTCGCGCGGCTTGTAGTTCACGGTGACCTTGTAGCCGTTCTCGACCTCGTACATGGGCCAGTAGCAGGTATCGGCGGCAAGCTGGGAGATATCCAGGGCGCCGTCGGTGGCGTGGCGCCAGCCGCGGGGGCAGGGCGCCAGCACGTTGAGCACGGCGGGGCCGTCGGCCGCGGCGGCCTTTTTGGCCTTGGTCATCAGGTCGCGCCAGTTATGGGGCGCGGTCTGGGCCACGTAGGGGATATCATGGGCGGCCATGATCTTGGTGAAAGGCTTGCGCCACTGGGTCTTGCCCTGGAGCACCTCACCGGCGGGCGAGGTGGTGGTGTGGGCGCCACGCGGCGTCGCGCTAGAGCGCTGGATGCCCGTGTTCATGTAGGCCTCGTTGTTCAGGCACACATAGATGAACTTGTGGCCGCGCTCGAGGGCGCCCGAGATGAACTGGAGGCCGATGTCATAGCTGGCGCCGTCGCCACCGAACGCCAGGAAGGTGATCTCTTTGTCCTCGGGGATGGCGCCACGGCGCTTGAGGGCCTTGAAGGCCGCCTCGGCGCCCGAGATGGTGGTCGCCGAGTTCTCAAAGGCGTTGTGGATCCAGGGCACGCGCCACGAGGTAAAGGGATAGACGGTGGTCGAGACCTCGAGGCAGCCGGTGGATACGCCGATGACCACGGGCGTATCGATGGCGTGCAGGATTTGCCGCACGACGGTGGGCTCGGCGCAGCCAGCGCAGAGGCGATGGCCGGGAGCCAACCGCTCCTCGTTGTCAACGATGTCACGAAGGCGAATCCGAATTCTGTCTGCCATGGTGGATAGACTCCTCGTTTATCTTGGCACAGCGAGCGCGAGACGCGTCGCCGTTGGACCTGTCATCACTCGCGCAGCCCGAGGTATCGCACCATCGCGCCACGATCGCCCTCGGCGGCCACCTCGGCCAGATCGGCATAGACGGACTCGATCATGGGCGGGAGCGTATCCCGGCCACCGAGGCCAAAGATGTAATCCACCACCGGCAAACCGCTGACGCCCTGGTTGTAGAGAGCGGCGGTCAGGTCGGTAAAGATGGGGCCTTGGCCCTGCGGCGCGCCGAACGAGATGGCACGGTCGAGCACGGCCACGGCCTTGCAGTTGGCGATGGCATCGACGATCATCTTGTCGGGGAAGGGGCGGTAGAGGCGCGGCTTGAGCACGCCCACCTTTTGGCCCTTGGCACGCATTTGACGGGCGACGGCACGGGCGGTGCCCGCCGTGGAGCTGAGCACGATGATGGCCAGCTCGGCGTCGTCCATGCCATAGGCATCCAGAATCGGCTGCGGGCGGCCAGAGAGCTGAGCGTACTCTTCACCGACCTCTTGGACCACCCTGAGGGCATGGTCGATGAGGGCCTGGCTCTGCTCGCGCTTGTGTTCAAAGTAATAGTCGGTGAAATCCCAGGCGCCAAAGGTGGTGGGGTTGTCGGTATCCAGGAGGCTGACCTCGGGCGCGTACTGGCCCACAAACTCACGGACCACCTCGTCTGGCAGTAGGCCGACGCGCTCGACGCCGTGGCCGGTGATGAAACCGTCCTGGCAGCTCATCACGGGGGTGAGCAGATCGGGGTGCTCGGCGATGCGCACGGCCTGGATGGTGTTGTCGTAAGCTTCCTGGCCCGTCTCGGCATAGATCTGCACCCAACCCGCGTCGCGGGCGCCCATGCTGTCAGAATGATCGCAGTGGATATTGAGCGGGCCAGAGAGGGCGCGGTTCACCACGGTGAGCACGATGGGAAGGTGCATGCCCGAGGCGATATAGAGCTCCTCCCACATGAGGGCCAGGCCGTTGGCGGCGGTGGCCGTCATGGTGCGGGCGCCGGCGGCCTCGGAGCCGATGCAGGCGCTCATGGCCGCGTGTTCGCTCTCGACGGGGACGAATTCGGTGTGGACGATGCCATCGGCCACGTATTGGGAAAAGTTCTGGACCACAGCCGTCTGGGGGGTGATGGGGTAGGCCGCCACCACGTCGGGGTCGATCTGTCGCATGGCCTGCGACACGGCATTGGCCCCATCCAGAGGCATGTACTTGCTTTCAACCGCCATGTAGGTCTCCTTTGCCATCTAGGGTCGGCGCGCGCCTATGCGTCCGCGTCCATTTCGGGGATCATCTGAATGACCTTGCCCATCTCGCCGGTGACGGCGTGGGGCTTTTTGATGTTCACGGGGCAGGCCTGGACGCAGATGCCGCAGCCCTTGCAGTGGTCATAGTCGAACGCTGCCACCTTGCCATCCTCGATGGTGATGGAGGAATCGGGGCAGACGATCCAGCAGATGAGGCACTGGGTGCACTGTTCGAGGTCTCGGACGGGGCGCAACGTTCGCCATGTGCCGGTGATATAGGTCACCGAGTTGCCCGCATCTCGGACGACGCCGCCGGGGCTGACCTCCTGCCAGGGTCGATCCAACGATGGGGCTTCTTTCTTGGTCATCCTTGCATCTCCTATCGGTTGTGGCGGCCGCAAGGGGCGCGCCAGCTACGGTACGCGAGTGATGGTGAGGCGCTAGCCCTCGACACACTCTTCATAGGTGCGGCGGAGGGAGCGCACGTTGGCCTCGATCACCTCGGGGCGGAGCTTTTCGCCCAGGCGCTCGCGGGCGGCATGGATCGCGTCATCCAGGGTGATCAGATCGGACACGCGCGCCACCACGCCCAGCATCATGGTGCTGGGGATGTCACGCTTGAGCTCTTCCATGGCGATCTTGGAGGCATCCACGCAGAAAACGCGCCCCGTGTGGAACCCGAGGCGCTCACGAATCTGCTGTGGGGTTCCGGGCGTGTTGACTAGCAGCGCGCCCTCGGGCTTGAGGCCTTCGGTGAGATCGATCACACCGACCAGATTGGGATTGACGACGATGACCATGTCGGGCTCGAGGACGGGGCAGTGGAACTCGATGGGTTCATCGCTGATGCGGGTATAGGACTTGATGGGGGCGCCCATGCGCTCGGAGCCGTACTCGGGGAAGGACTGGATATACCTGCCCCCGCTCATGGCCGCTTCGCCTAGAGTCTCTCCCGCTGTGACCACGCCCTGGCCGCCGCGGCCATGCCAGCGGATCTCTATCATCTGGCTCATCCTTGATACCTCCCATTGTACGGAATCGGACATTCGCGAGGTCGAGACCTCATTTCAACGCCCCAGCGCCTGGGACACAGAACACCGGGAACCCATACACGCAGACGCGCAGGCGCGAGCCTGCTCGTCGTTCGTCTTGGGAACGCCTACAGTTATAGCCAGCAGGAGTTCGCTGTCAAGAGGCCCGCGCACGGGTGGAGCGGCGGGATGCCTAGTCTTGGCGCGAGGATTCTTCTCGGCGGACGGGCCGTGGGCGCGGGGGGGGAGCACCACGGCGGATGCCCGCACGCGCCTCTTGCTGTTGGGCGCAGCGCACGCAAAGCGTCGTCTCGGGGACGATCTCCAGCCGCTCGGGCGGGATCGGTTCACCGCAGACCTCGCAGATGCCGTAGCTATCCTCTTCCACCTTTTGGATGGCGCGACCCAACTGCTCGACCTTTTCCTCGAGCCGCTGGATGAAGGAGAGCACCTTGCTGCGCTCATAGATATCGGCTGCCGCGTCGACCAGGTCCTCATCACCGGCGGAGGCCGGCTCGATCTCGGCCCGGGCCTCGGCCTGGAGGCGGGCGATCTCGGCCAAGGTGCGATCGCGCTGCTCGCTCAGCTCGGCGAGCCGTTGCTCTTTGTCGTTTTCCATGGCTTTCCCTCAATCTCTCAGCTAGAAGCGGATGAGTGAGTAGATCGGATATCCGTCCAGCGCCTCACGTCCGTGAAGCGCCTCGAGTTCAATCAAAAAGGCCAGGCCGGCCACGTGGCCGCCCAAGCGCTCGACAAGCTCGCAGGTGGCGCGGGCCGAGCCGCCGGTAGCCAGCAGATCATCGACGATGAGTACCTGATCGCCGGGAGCGATGGCATCGGTGTGCATTTCGAGCTGGCTGGTGCCATATTCGAGCTCGTACTCGACGGTGATCGTCTCAGAGGGGAGTTTGCCTAACTTGCGCACGGGCACCAAGCCGACACCCAAGGCATAGGCCATGGGCGCTCCAAAGATAAAGCCGCGCGACTCGACGGCGACGATTCGGTCCAGCTCGGCATCGGCGAAATGAGCAACGAGGGCATCCACGGCGGCTTTGAAGCCCGCCGCATCGTTGAGCAGGGTAGTGATGTCCTTGAAAAGGATCCCCTCCACGGGAAAATCGGGCACGTCACGGATGAGCTTGGCTAGATCGATCATAGGACGCCTCTCGCCTCCCCGGGCAGACGAACACGCGGCGCGCCTTGGCTAGATAGAACAATAGTCCCCGACAGGGGACTCGACGGCCGCCGCTCGATTACACTTATCATAACACCTGGAAGCTGCAATGTCAAACCTCAAGCCGATCGAGGACACCGCTCCTGCGATGGTTGCGAAACGAATCTGCCCGATTGGGAGCGCTTTGTGGTATAATGGCGCATGTCGGGCAGGGTTCCGGTTCGCGCCATGGGGAGGCGAGTTTGGCCCGGGTGGTTCGCCTTGGTCTAGCCAACACGACGCAGCGCGGCCCAGCGCTGCGTGCTGTTGTGCGGTTGCTGTGCGTGGCGCTGGTACTCGGCCTGGGCGGGTGCGCGCCGTTCTGGGGGGCGGAACCCACGCCCACGACGGCGGCGACGGCAACGCCCACCAGCGACGGTAACGCGATAGGCGACCCCACGGCCACGCCCACCATGGCGCCCACCGCCACGCCTCATACGGACGCCTCCCAGCCATTCACGCTGACGATCTGGGCCCCGCCAGATGTAGCCGCGACGGCGGATGAGGCCGAGGGGCTGCTGGCACAGGCGCGCCAGCGGGTGGCGGCCTCCTGGCCCAAGGCCAGCATCGAGGTGCTGCCCAAGGCGGCCGACGGCCCCGGCGGTATTGCGAGCCTCTTGGCGGCCATGCAGCCGGTGTTACCCGCACACCTGCCCGACGCGGTGCTGGTGGATGCGGCCGAGATCCGCGGGCTGGTGGAGAGGGGCCTGGCCGTTCCGCTGGATGGGCTGGTATCCGAGAGCCTGTGGGAGGATCTCTACCCCTATGCCCAGCAGGCCGTGACGGTAGATGGGGTGCGGTACGGCCTGCCGCAAGACGCCGACCTGACAGCTATGTACTATAACTCGGCGATGGTGGCCGAGCCGCCCAGCGATTGGGCCAGCCTGCTAGAGACCAGTGGGGGCTATCTGTTCCCGGCCGCAGCGGGCGACGACACCGCCTATCGGCTGTTCCTGGGGCATTACGCCACCCTGGGCGGCGCCTGGCGCAGCGAGGACGGCCAGCCGATGCTGGATGCGACGGTGGCCGCCCGGGTGCTGCGCGGCTATCGCGAACTGGTGGAAGTGGGCGCGATCCCTGAGGGGGGGCTGAGCCTGGATTCGGCCGATGCCTGCTGGGCGGTGTACCTGACGGGGGAATCGGCGGTGAGCAGCGCCAGATCGTACCAGTACCTGCGGGATCGCGGGCGCGTGCGGCTGACGCGCTATGCCCCTCAGGCTTCGTTCGGCGGGCCGGCGCCGGCGGTGGCCAACGTGCGCGCGTGGGTGATCCTGACGCGCGACGCGACCCGGCAAGAGGTGGTTGGGCAGTTCATCTCGCAGAGCCTACTCCCGGCCCGGGCGGCCACCTGGTTGGCCGGCAGCCACTATTTGCCGACGGCCCGCTCGCCGCTGCCACTGCTGATTGAGGATGAAAACGAGCTTGCCTTCTGGGAGGGCCAGCTCGCCAGCGCCGTGCCAGCCCCTAGCGCCGACGTGCGCGAGCGGATCCAGGGCCTGGTGGAGCAGGCGCTGATGGACGTCCTTGATGGCTCGGCATCGCCAGAGCAGGCCGCGGTGACCGCGTCGCTGGCGGTGGAAAGCGCACGCTAGAGGAGGTCAATACGTACGCAGATAGCTTTTTCCGAGAGATTGCCAGCTTGGGCCGCGATGCCTGGCAGCGCATTCGCGAGATCAGGCAAGCCGACGTGGTATTGGGGATCCCCTCACACCGCAACGGCCGCACCATCGGCGAGGTGGTGGACGCCCTGGTGGAGGGCACGCGACATTATCTGAGAGACGCGCGGGTGGTGCTGGTCAACGCCGACGGCGGCTCGTCGGATAACACCACGCGCTTTGTGCGCAACGCCAACGTGCCCGAGAACATGGAAAAGCTGGTCACCATCTATAACGGGAGCGCCGGCAAGGGGAGCGGCGTGCGCGCCATTCTGGAGATTGCCACGGCGCTAGAGGCTCGCGCCTGCGCCGTGTTCGATGCTCGCGTGCCGGGGATCCAGCCCGAGTGGGTGCCCGCCTTGGTGAGCCCCGTGTTGGGCGGCGTGGATATGGCCGCGGGCTGCTATCGCCGCAGCGCCTATGCGGCCGCCGTGTGCGACAACCTAGCTTATCCGTTCATGCGCGCCGTGTTCCGCACCGACCTGCGCGATCCCCTGGCCAGCGAGTTCTGCCTCTCGCAAGAGATGACCAAAGACCTGGTGATGCGCGATGTGTGGGAGACCGACGTATGCCGGTTTGGGATCAACATCTGGCTAGCCACCGAGGCATTGCTGGGCGATTGGCAGGTGAGCCAGGTGGACCTGGGGACGCGCGGCGAGGGGAGCCTGGACCCGGGATCGATGACCGATTACCGCATCCTACACGCCGTGGGCACGCTATTCCGCACG
Organism: uncultured Anaerolineales bacterium; assembly: GCA_964624695.1. GTDB lineage: Bacteria > Chloroflexota > Anaerolineae > UBA1429 > UBA1429 > DAIRUQ01. Next base: position 17,371 of record CAZUZB010000036.1, read on the forward strand.
CTGACCATCCACCGGCGGCGTTGGATGGCCGAGAGGCCCTTGGTCTCAGTGCCCTTTGTCGGAGAGCGCAGCGCCGATTGCCACGTGCCGTGCAGCGGCTGCCAGCGCCAGCTCATGGCGGGCATGCGGGAGGGGCTGGTCGAGTTCGGGCCGCTGCTGGCGACGATTCTGCCGGGCGACGCGGTCAAGGCGATCCAAGCCATCAGCCGCATGACGCCGGATCAGGTCGCCTTTCCGGTGAGCCTGTGGGCGCGGGTGGTCTACTGTTTTGCGCTGGCCTATAACAAGGGCGACGGCGACCCCGACCGGGTGGCAGATACCTTTTTGGCCGTATTGTACGGACGCATGGCGGCCTACCTGAATGAGACGCGAGGGTTCTCGTGTAGGGAGCGGGACGAGGCGACGATGGGCATCGTGGCAGCCTTTGAGGGGGCGCGGCCGGGCTTTGTGCGGCAGTGGAACGGCTATGAGCCGTGGCTGGATACCAACGAGCTGCGGTTCCCATGAACCAATCCAGGTCCCAAGGCGTCGTGGCAAGCGCAACGCGCCCGCTGATCCTGCTCACCAACGATGACGGCATCGCCTCGCCGGGGCTCTGGGCGCTGGCCCAGGCTATTCAGGGGCTGGGCGACCTGTTGGTGGTGGCGCCCGAGACGCAGCAATCAGCGGTGGGGCGCGGCCTGGGCGGCAATGGCGATGTGACCGAGCATGCGCCCCCACCCGATGTGGCCGTGGTGGGCTGCTATGCCGTGCATGGCACGCCGGCCTCTACGGTGCGACGGGCGGTGCTGGCGTTGACACCCAGGCCGATCACGCTGGCCATCGCGGGCATCAACTATGGCGAGAACGTGGGCACGGGGATCACGGTTTCGGGGACGGTGGGGGCGGCCATCGAGGCGGCCAGCCACCAGATCCCCAGCCTGGCCGTGTCGGTGGAGACCGAGATCGACCACCATTTCAGCCACAGCGAGGACGTGGATTTCGCCGAGGCCGCGCGCATCGCCCAGTGCGCCGCCGGTATGGTGCTACGCGATGGGCTGCCCGCCGGCGTGGACGTGATCAAGATCGACGTACCCACCAACGCCACGGCACAGACCCCGTGGCGGATGACGCGTCTGACGCACCAGCGCTATTTCGAGTCGGTGGTGGTGGACGACGGCAACGGGCAAAAGACACTGCAAGGCTATGCCCGCGAGATCGACTGGGAGGCCCTGGAGCCTGATAGTGATGCCTATGCCTTGCTGGTGGATCGGGTGGTCTCGGTCTGCCCGCTGACCATCGACCTTTCGGCGATGGAGGCTCTGCGAGCCAGCCAGGCCTGGCGCCGCTGCTGCCAACCCGAACGCACCTGACGGCGACCTGCCCAAGAGGAGGCCCCATGCCGCGCCCGCCCCGCAAACACGCCGCGTCGCGCATCGCCCTGGGCCTGGCGCTGATGTTGCTGCTGGGTTGGAGCGGCCAACCGGCCCGGGCGGAGGCGCCGAGCGGCAGCACACGGCTGATCGTCCGTTTCACCGGCGCGCCCGTGGCCAGCGGCGGCGACGTGGCGGCCACGGCGGCCGAGCTGGCGGGGCTGGAGGCCGGCTTGGCGGCGCAGCTTCCTGGCGCGGTGGTGGAGCGCAGCTACGCGGCCCTGTTTGCTGGCGCGGCGGTGCGGGTGCCGGGCGACCCCGACCAGGCCGCCGCGATATTGGCGGCGCTCCCTGAAGTGGCCGAGGTCTATGAGGACATTGCTTTTGAGCCCGCCCTGCAGGCCAGCACGCCGGCCATCGGCGCCGAGGCGCTCTGGGCGCAACTGGGCGGGCGGGAGAACGCCGGCGGTGGCGTGACCATCGCCGTGCTGGATAGCGGCATCGACCCCTCTCACCCGATGTTCGCGCCCGAAGGCTGGTCGTATCCGGCCGGCTACCCCCGTGGCGACAGCCGCTACACCACCCCCAAGGTGATCGCGGCGCGGCTCTACGTTCGCAGTGGCGACCCGCCGGTGGCGGGGGAATCCAGCCCTGTGCCCGGCGCGGCCGGCAGCCCCCACGGCACGGCCATGGCCGGCGTGGCGGCGGGCAACGTGGTCACGGCCACGCTGTGGCAGAGGGACGTTTTGGTGAGCGGCGTGGCGCCCGGCGCCTGGTTGATGAACTATCGCATCTTTTACCCGAACGCCGATGGCGTGGAGGTGGCCTATGCCGCCGAGGTGCTGGCGGCCATCGAAGACGCCGTGGCCGACGGCGCCGACGTGTTGCTGCTGGCCTGGAGCAGCGCCCACTATACCCATCCGCTGCGTTCGGCGGTGGCCGTGGCATTGGAGGCGGCCATGGATGCGGGCGTGACCGTGGTGGCGGCCGCGGGCAACACCGGCCCCGAGACGGGCAGCGCCACCCGGCTGCCGGGCGGCATCCCTCGGGTTTTGACGGTGGGCGCCGTCACCAAGGGCGAGCGAGTGGTCCACAACCTTCTGGACGTGACGGCGCCCGCGCCCGTCCCCGCCAACCTGCAGGACCAGGCCTATGAACCAACCCTGTTTGGCGGCGTCATCACCGACACGTGGCAGGCCCTCCCGCTGGTGCACGTGCAGAGCGTGGCCTCCGGCGGCAGCCCCTATGCCTGCAGTCCGCTGCCCCCGGATTCGTTGAGCGGGACGGTGGCGGTGGTGCAGCGGGGGGATTGCTACGCGGCCGACAAGGTGTTCTACGCCCAGCAGGCGGGAGCCGCGGCGGCGATCATCGTCAATACCGACGAGACCACCCCCGCGTTCGCCTGCGCGGGCACCCACTGCGCCACGGGGGCCATCGGCATCCCCTCCGTGACGGTCGCCAAGAGCACCGGCGATGCCCTGACAGCCTGGACCACCTTACACCCCGGGGACGCCGAGGTGATCTTGGACGGGGGTGGGCGTCTGGACGCCGAGACGGCGGGCGTGGTGTGGGATGAGAGCGCCCGGGGTCCCGCCTATGGCATGGCCCTGAAGCCGGATCTGGTGGCGCCGGGGGTGGACGTGCTCACGACGGGGCACCTGGCCAGCGGTGAGCCCTGGTTGCAGGTGACCGGCACCAGCGTGGCCGCGGCCCAGGCGGCCGGCGCGGCGGCATTGCTGCGGCAGGCGCACCCGACGTGGGACCACGATGCCATCAAGGCGGCGCTGGTGGGCAGCGCCGATGCCAGCGGCCTGACCAACGATGATGGATTCGTGGCCGGCCCGCAGGATCGCGGGGCCGGACACCTACGCGTCGACAGCGGGCTGGACCTACCGGTGCTGGTGACGCCGAGCATCCTCAACGCGCCCCGGGTGCAGCCGGGCGGCAGCCACAGCCAGCAAGTGACCCTCACCAACGTGAGCGGCGTGGAGGTGACCGTGACGCCCACCCTGACCGCTGACACGGGCCTGAGCGCCGACCTGCCATCACCTATCACTCTGCCTCCTGGCTCCAGCCAGAGCGTCACCGTGACGTTGCGGGCGAGCAGCAGCGCCCAGGGCGACCTGTTCGGACAGATCACCTGGAGCGCGTCGGCGGGGATGGGGAGCGCCCAGATGCCCGTATGGGCCTATGTGGAGCCGCCGCTGGCGCTGGCCGACGTGCTGATCATCGACAATGACTTTTCCAACTTTGACGGCCACCGCGACTATGTGGATACTTTTGTGGGGCCGGCTCTGACGGCGGCTGGCTGGAGCTATGCCGTGTGGCGGGCCGATGAGCGCTGCGGCGCGGGCATGATGGCGACTACGCTACCGGACCTGGACACGATGGCGCGGTATCCGACCATCGTCTGGGTGACGGGCGACAACCCCCATCCCGATGGCTATTTCGCCGTGACCACGCCGCTGACGCTGGCCGATCAGCAGCGCCTGATCGCCTACCTGGAGGGTGGCGGACGGCTGCTGGCGCTGGGGCAGAATCTGGCGCAGGCCAGCGACATCAACCCGAATCCGGATCCCAGCTACGGTCGGTCGGACCTGTACCACGGCTATTTGGGGGCGCGCTGGATCCAGGGCAGCCTGTTCGCCGGCAGCCAGCCGCCCAGCTCGGCGACGGCGGTGAGCGGTGCGGCGGGCACGTTCCTGGCGGGGGTGGCGCTGGACCTGGGCCCCGTGGGCGATGGCGAGGGCAACCAGACCTCCATCGACGAGATCGCGCCCGGCGGCGATCCCTCGGGCAGCGACGCCGACGTGACGGCCTGCATCGCGGGGGTAGTGGGCGGCCAGCCCCAGGCGGGGGGCTGCGTGGCCGTGGCGGTATCGGAAGAGCCCTCGCTGGAGCGCGTCGAGCCACTCTTGGCCTACCGCAGCGCCTACCTATCCTTTGGGTTCGAGGGCATCAACGACCGAAGCGGCAGCACCAGCCGCGCGGC
>CAZUZB010000037.1:0-3986 GCA_964624695.1 uncultured Anaerolineales bacterium
GCCAGCTTGACCGGGAAGCCAGGCGCAGGGGGAATCACAGCCGTCGTATCGGGCGTTTGGCCGGTGACAGGCGCGACGATGTCGCTACCGCCGATCCACTTGTCATAGATCTGGGTGTAAACGCCGCTAGCCTGCACGCGACGGAGCCCCTCGTTAAAGGCAGCCAAAAAGTCCTGCATCTCGCCCTTGCGGACGACGACGCCATAGAACTCTTCGGTCATGGGCTCGCCAACAATCTTGAGCTTGCCAAAGAACTGGTCTGACACCAGCGCAAAGTCGGCAGCCACCGGGGTATCGGTGACGACGGCATCGATGTTGCCGTTCACCAGGTCGAGCAGCGCCAAGTCGATATTGTCGTATTCCTTGAGGGTGGCGCCCTCGATCTCCTGGATGGCAAACGCGCCCGTGGTACCGATCTGGGCGCCTACCGTCTTGCCGGGGAGATCCTCCGGGCCATCGATCCCGGTCTCGTCCGCGCGGACGACCGTGATCTGGCCGGCGTTGATGTAGGGGTCGGAGAAATCATAGACCGCGAGGCGCTCTTCAAGAATGGTAACCGATGACATGATGGCGTCATAGTCGCCGGCTTCGAGGCCGGCAAAGATGCCATCCCAGGCCACATTCTTGAACTCGAACGCAAAGCCCATCTCCTGGGCGATGGCCGTCATGAGATCGATATCAAAGCCGACGATCTCTTTGTTCTCGTCGATGAACTCCATGGGCGGCCAGGCCGCGTCACAAGCGACGACGATGGTCATCGTGGGCTCGACAGATTCCACTTCGGGCGCGGGCGTAGCCGTGGGCGTCGGCGAGCAGGCCGACAAAACCATCGCGGCCACCAGGATGATGGCAACGACTGGCCATAGCTTGGCCTTCATAGCGTGCTCCTCCTGTTACACATTCACAACGTCCGCCCCAGCCGGCCATTCCTGGCGGACCAAGGCGATCTGCGGCTGATGTGTCGAGAAGGGCGGCCAACCCGGATGCCTCATCCTAGAGACCAAGCTTCATTGCTTATCCAAGAGCTTTTGTGGCGTGCTCCTCCTTCCGTCATCAGCTCGCGAGAATTGATACCGACCATTCTACCATAACAGCCGGGTCCACTCAAACAGCTCAGAGCAAGGCGAGGCGCTGGCCGAGCGGATGGAGGATACTATACCCGCCGCTCGCTTGCGTGGCTATGGGCACTATGCACAAGTGCCGCGATGGGAGGCCGGTCATCTAGCCGTCGATGGACTGTCGCGCAGAGCGTTGACACCATAGTAGCGGCATGTTAGCATAGGCGCATCGTTGCGGCTTTTCTCAGCCTGGCCTTGGAATAGGCGGCGCGGCACCTCATCTGGAGGGATGGCCCCGATGGCAAGCTACCGGAATATCGACGAAAACCCTGCGTGCATCAAAGTGGTCGGCGTAGGCGGAGGCGGCGGCAACGCCGTGAACCGGATGATCGAGGCGGGCGTGGGCGACGTCGAGTTCATCGCCGCCAACACGGACGCCAAGGCCCTCTCCATGTCCAAGGCGCCCACACGCCTCTTGCTTGATCTTCACCAGGGCCTGGGCTCGGGTGGCGATCCGGAAAAGGGCGCGCTAGCCGCAGAACATGCCAAGGACGAGCTGCGGGCGATCCTCCAGGATGCTGATATGGTCTTTGTCACCGCCGGCATGGGCGGCGGCACGGGAACGGGCGGATCGCCCATCGTCGCCGAGGTGGCCAGCGAGCTGGACGCATTGACGGTGGCGGTGGTGACCAAGCCGTTCCGTTTCGAAGGCAAGAGGCGAGCAGCGTTGGCCACTGAGGGCCTCAAAAAGTTGGCCGCCAATGTGGACACGTTGATCGCCATCGAGAACGATCGTCTGCTCGAGATGGTGGGGCCGCGCGCCACGGTGGAGGAAGCGTTTGCCTTTGCCGACGATATCCTGCGGCAGGGCATCCAGGGCATCTCGGAGATCATCACCGAGGGCGGAACCATCAATGTAGACTTTGCCGATGTGCGCTCCATCATGGAAGACGGCGGAGCCGCGCTGATGGCTATCGGCAAGGGATCCGGCGAAGAGCGTGTGCTCGCCGCCGTGCGCCAGGCCACCCAGAGCCCGCTTCTGGGCATTCGCATCGCCGGAGCCAAGGGGATGCTTTTCAACGTCAAGGCTGGGACGGACTTTACGCCACACGAGCTCGACTATTTGGGAGACCAGCTCCAAGAGCACTGCGCCCCCGATGCCAACGTTATCTTTGGCGTGGTGTTTGATGAGGCCCTCAAGGGCAAGCTGCAACTGACAGTCATCGCCACGGGGTTCTCGCTCGACGCGGACGCCAACGTGACGTCTGCCGCTGTGCACAAACCCAAAGTGCATACCCTTGCCGGGGTGGACCCGCGCACCGGCCTGCGCAAGTTGCCTGATGTGGGGCCGGGCCGCATTGTGACCGGCGGGGGTAGCTCACGCGAGGGGAGCTCTCCGGCAGAGTCGGATGTGCGCATTCCGCCATTTCTGCGACGCAAGGCCGAGGACAAGGACGATCACTAAGCTCTAGGATGTACCCTGCGTCGGCCTCTGGACGAACCTAGGCGGGATCGCCCTCTCGCGCTCTTTGCTCCAGTGCCTCCAGGGCCAGCAGGTAGCCGATCCAGCCCAAGCCTGCAATCTGGCCGACACACACCGGCGCCAGCACCGACTGGCGCCGGAACTCTTCCCGAGCGTGGATGTTCGAGAGATGCACCTCGACCGACGGGATCGCCACCGCCTTGAGCGCGTCTCGCAACGCGATGGAATAGTGGGTCAGGGCGCCCGCGTTGATGACAATGCCAGCGACGCGGCCGGCAGCCTCCTGAATCGCGTCCACCAGCACGCCCTCGTGGTTGGATTGCAGCGCCCGCACCACCACGCCTCGCTCCTCGCCCCACGACACCAAGCGAGCATTGATCTGCTCCAGCGTGTCTGCCCCATAAATAGCCGGCTCGCGCGTGCCGAGCAGGTTCAGGTTGGGCCCATGCAATACCAAGTATTCACGCTTCATGGTCGGATCCTTTCCAACGCACGCAGGATCATCGCCTCGGGCACATCATCCTCGATACTCACTCGACCGATCTCCCTAGGAATGACCAGCCGTAGACGGTCGCCGCGTCGCTTTTTGTCGGTACCCATGGCATCCAGAATATCGGCGGGGGAGTGTCCGCCGTAGGCCACAGGGAGGCCATGGCGAGCCAGCGTCTCCTCAACGCGACGGCGCGTTTTCTCCGAACATAGCCCCATAAGCTCCCCGAGATGGGCGGCTGCCACCATGCCCATGCTCACCGCCAGCCCGTGATCGAGACGAAAGGCCTCCAGCCGCTCGATGGCGTGCCCAAAGGTGTGCCCAAGGTTCAGCGTAGCGCGTTCGCCCCGCTCGTAGGGATCTCGCTCCACCACACGGATCTTGACGGCGATGGCACGCTCTATGGCCCAGGCGAGATCAGGGGATGGGCCGCTCTCGTATGCGGCGAACAGCTCACGATCGGCGATGATGCCCGCTTTGATGATCTCGGCGAGGCCCGAGCGCCGCTGTACGTCGGGCAGGGTCGCGAGAGTGTCCGTATCGGCCACGACCAGCGCTGGCTGGTAAAAGGCACCCACCAGGTTCTTGCCCTGAGGGCGGTCGACGGCCACCTTGCCGCCCACGCTGGCATCGACCATGGCCAGCAGCGAGGTCGGCACCATCACCAAAGGAACACCCCGCATATAGGTGGCGGCAGCAAAGCCGGCCATGTCGGTAACCACGCCACCGCCCAGGGCCACCACCGCCCCAGAGCGATCGAGGCCGTTCTCGGCAAAGGTATCGTACAGCCAGGCCACGTTGCCCAGGGTCTTGTGGGCCTCGCCGTCGGGTAGACGCACCTCAAACGGAGAGAACCCGCTGGCAACCAACGCATCGATCAGCCCCCCCGCATAGAGCGGGCCGACGGTGTCGTTGGTGACCACGGCGACCTTGGCGCTATAGCCGCGCACGGCCA
>CAZUZB010000037.1:4086-13437 GCA_964624695.1 uncultured Anaerolineales bacterium
CCGACGGTGTCGTTGGTGACCACGGCGACCTTGGCGCTATAGCCGCGCACGGCCAAGAGCGCCCCCAGGTGACGATGCAGCCCCGCCCCCACCAGCACGGGGTACGCATGGCCTCCGCCGCGCACCCAGCGAGCGCTCGCCCCACCGTTGGCCAGTGCCACCACCTCTACGGCCACTTGGTCCGGCGTTTTGTCGGCCGTCTCGATGTGAAACGGGATCTCCCGGTAGGCTGACTGCCGCTCGGCGAGAAGCTCGCGCGTGCGACGAGAGAGATCATCGCCGGACAGCATGGGACGCGAGATCCCGCTTCCCAGGCGCTCCAGCAAGGCGTCAAAGCGGCAGCCCAGGCAAATGGCGAGGCCACGGTCGGCCAACGCGCGACGATTCGCCTCGCTGACCATGGCGCCCCCGCCCGTGGCCACCACCAAGTTGGTCTCTTTGCCCAGCTCCCGGCAAAGCTGGGCCTCCAGCTCGCGGAACCGCCCCTCGCCCTCCCGACGAAATATCTCGGGGATGGGCATGCCGGCCCGTTCCACGATGACGGCATCCATATCCACAAAGGGGCGTCGGAGCATGGCCGCAACCCGGCGCCCAACGGTACTCTTGCCCGTCCCCATGAATCCGGTGATGATCACATTCTCAGGATGCGACGTCATCTTGCACCCTCGCTACGATCTGGGCCAACGTGTCTCCGCCGTACCGCTCCAGCAACGCATCCGCCAGGACCCAAGCCACCATGGCCTCGGCCACAACGGCCGCCGCCGGCACCGCGCAGACATCGGAACGCTGGTACTCGGTCTTGGCGGGCTGCTGGGTGGCGAGATCCACCGTCTGCTGAGGGGTCACCGTGGTGGGAATGGGCTTCATGGCCGCCCGTACCACCACAGCCTCGCCATTGGTAATGCCTCCTTCGAGGCCGCCGGCGCGATTGGTGCGCCGAACGACACGCCCCTCCTCCAGGTATAGCGCATCATGGACCTGGGTGCCGGGCAAGGCCGCGTTATCAAAGGCGGGGCCGATCTCGATCCCTTTGATGGCCTGGATGCTCATCACGGCCTGGGCCAAGCGGCCGTCCAGCCGCCGATCCCAGTGTACATGGCTGCCCAGGCCCACCGGTAGGCCCAGGGCGACCACTTCGATGATGCCACCCAACGAGTCACCTGCCTTGCACGCCGCGTCGATGGCCGCACGCATACGCTGGGCGGCAGCAGAGTCGGGGCAGGCCACATCGGACTGTTGTGACAGCGCCATGCGATTCTCATAGCTCAGGTCGTCCAGACTGGCGCACACATCGCCGATGGCCACCACATAGCCGGCCACCCGCGCCCCCACCGCGGCCAGCAGCAGCTTGGCCAGCGATCCGGCAGCCACCCGCGCCGCCGTCTCGCGAGCGCTGGCCCGTTCAGCGGCCATCCGGAGGTCGGAGAGCTCGTACTTGGTCCCCGCTGCGAGATCGGCATGGCCCGGCCGCGGGCGCGTCCAGGGGGGGACGGTTCGCTCACGCCAGTTGGCCCAATCGCGGTTGCGGATCAGCAGCGCCACGGGCGCCCCGATCGTCTCGCCAGCCGGAACGCCCGCCAAAAGCTCGACCTGGTCGTGCTCGATAGACTGGCGACCTCCGCGACCGTAACCAGCCTGGCGGCGGGCCAAGTCATGGTTCACGGCGTCGGAGCTGACCGCTAACCCAGCCGGCAACCCTTCGACGATGGTCACCAAGGCTGGCCCGTGAGACTCACCGGCGGTGAGGAACCGAAGCATGGTGTTCTCCCTCCAGGGCCTCCAAACAGGCCCGTCGCATGATCGAAACATCTGGATCGCACCCCGACCAGAGGCGCAGCGACTCGGCGCCCTGGTGCACCAGCATCCCCAGCCCATTCTCGGCGCGGGCGCCCGCCCGTCGTGCCAGCCGCATCAATGCCGTCTCTTGGGGATTGTAGACTAGGTCGAACAGCGGGACCGATGACGGATAGCTCACGCCAGCACACCAGGGCAAGCTGTCGACCTCTGGCCACATACCCACCGAGGTGGTGTTCACGAGCGAACACGCCCCCGACACCGATTGGGTCAGCGTCGAGGCATCCAACGCTGCGCCGAGCACTCGGCCGGCACTGTAGGGGGCCATGTCAGCGGCCAGCGCCACGGCCCGCTTGGCGGTCCGGTTCAGAATCAGGATCTCGGATGCCACAGAGCAGAGCGCATACACCACGGCGCGCGCGGCCCCGCCGGCCCCTAGCACCACCACACGACCGCTGGCCTCCATGCCGGCATCGGACAGGGCCCTGCGGAAGCCCGCGACATCCGTGTTGTGGCCGAGGAACCCGCTATCCGAGGGCACGATGGTGTTGACAGCGCCCACCACCCGGGCCTCATCGGTGAGCTGATCCATACAGGTCATCACCGCCTGCTTGTGAGGGACGGTAACGTTGGCGCCCACCAAGCGCAAGGCTCTCAAGGCGGCCACGGCATCGGCCAGGCAGCTCGGCGGCACCGGCAGCGGCACATAGCACCAATCCAGGTCCATGGCCGCTAGGGCGGCGTTCTGCATGGCGGGAGAAACGCTATGCTCGGTGGGCCAGCCGAACAGCCCCACCAGCTTGGTTCGCCCGGTGATGGTTGGCACCGCGACCGCCTCCTATCGCCAGAGCATGGCTCCGGGCGCTAGCTCTTCCATGACGCGATCAAACCCCGGAAAGGAGTCGACGATGCAGTGAGCACCCTCGACCACCGTCTCGCCCTCGGCCACCAGGCCCGCAATGGCCAAGGTCATGGCCAAGCGATGGTCGCCGCCGCAATCGACGGTTGTCCCGATGAGAGGCGTGGGACCCGTGATGACGAACCCATCCGGCAGCTCTTTTATCTCCGCGCCCAAGGCACAGAGCTTGGCCGCCAGTGCCGCTATGCGGTCGGTCTCTTTGACCCGTAGCTCTTGAGCGCCGGTAATCACCGTCTCGCCCTCGGCCTGGGTCGCCAAGAGTGCTAGGACGGGGAACTCGTCGATCATCCGCGGCACCAGGGCAGGGGGAATCGCGGCCGCATGCAGAGACTGCGCCTCCACCAGTAGGTCGCCCACGGGCTCTCCTCCATCGTCGTGGACGTTGGTGCAGCGCACGGAAGCGCCCATGGCGGCGATGGCATCCAGCAGACCCGTACGGGTCGGGTTGAGCCCCACATCGCGGACAGCCACCGTCTCGGTGGCCGCCAAGAGCGCGGCGCCTACCAGGAACGCCGCCGAGGAAAAGTCGCCGGGCACCCGCACATCCAGCGGTGGGATAGCGTCCACCGGCCCACGGACTGTGTGTCGGTTGCCCTCGGTGCGCACGGGGACCCCTCGCGCCAACAGCATCCGCTCGGTGTGGTCGCGCGATAGGCCTGGCTCGCACAGCACCGTCTCGCCCTTGGCAGAGAGACCCGCCAGAAGCAGGCAGGACTTGACCTGGGCGCTGGCTACCGGCATCTGATAGCGGATCCCCTGGAGATCGCCACCCCGTACCGCCAAGGGGGGGAAGCGACCCTCGGCACGCCCATCGATGTATGCCCCCATGGCGCGCAATGGTTCGACCACCCGCCCCATCGGCCGCCGCGCCAGTTGTGGGTCGCCCGTCAGCACCGAGAACCATGGCCGCCCTGCCAACAGGCCAGCCAGCAACCGCATGGTGGTGCCCGAACGGATACAGTCAAGGGGTGCGGCTGGCTCGGCCCATTCGGCCAGGGCGCGCCCTTTGATGACGAGGTCGCTACCCGCGATGGTGATGTTGGCCCCCAGGGCTTGCATGCATCCGATGCTGGCGCGACAGTCGGTGCCATCCAGATAGCCAGAGATGTGTGACGTGCCGTCGGCCATGGAGGCTAGCAGAACCGCCCGATGGGTGATCGATTTGTCGCCCGGAACGCGGACCGCGCCAGCCAGTCGGGCGGGCTTTTGAACGTGTACGATCACGGGAATACCCTCATCCTACGGTTGCGGGCCGAGGTCAGCCGTTCGCCCAACTGGACATCATCCTTGACAGTCAGCAGTTCGCGGAGGGATCCCAGCGCCGCCTCGGCGGCATCCAGAGCATCCAGCACGCAGTCACGGTTCGTCTGCAGGATATCCAGCATCATGCGAACGTCGCTGGCGGCCACGCGGCTGGTATCGCGGAATCCGCTGGCGGCCAGCTCCCAGGCCAGGTCGTCCTCCGAGGCCAGTTCCTCTGCGGCGAGCACCAAGGCCACAGCCATGCAGTAGGGCAGGTGGCTGGCCGCCGCCACCGCCGCGTCATGCCTGGCGGCGTCCAGCACCACGGGCTTGGCCCCGACGCCCTCCGCCAGAGAGGTAGCCAACGACAGAGCGCTGGCCGTTGTGCTGGGTAACGGACAGAGCACATAGCGCTTGCCCTCGTATAACGCAGGATCGGCCACCGCCAGGCCAGAGGACTCTTTGCCGCACATGGGATGCCCGCCCACGGCCTGCACCGATGCCGGCAGAGCCTCCATAGCCGCGCAGATCGCGCGCTTGGTGCTGCCAACGTCAGTAACCAGCGCATCGGGGTTGAGCAGAGGCTCGATGGTGGAGAGCTTGGCGATAATATCGGTCACCGGCGTCGCCAGGACGACCACATCGGCCTCGGCCAGCCCCTCGGCCAGATCCGTGGTGGCGTCATCGACAAACCCCATCTGCCGCGCGCGCTGAACCTTGGCGGCTTGTCGGGTCACGCCAACCACACGTCGACAGCTCCCTCGACGCCGCAACGCGGCGGCCAGCGAGCCACCCATCAGCCCCAAGCCCACCACGGTCACCTGGGCGTCAGACAAGGCCACGACCATGGCGCCCCCTATACCTCACGGCCGACGGCGGCTGCTACCGCCTTGACGCGTTGCACCAGATCGGCAAAACGATCGGGGCGCAGCGACTGCTCGCCATCGGACAGGGCCATCTCGGGTTGCGGATGAACCTCGACCAGCAGCCCGTCAGCGCCGGCGGCCACTGCAGCAAGAGCCAAAGACGACACCCAGCGCCAGTTCCCGCAGGCGTGGCTGGGATCAACCAGCACGGGCAGGTGAGTGAGCTCTTTGAGGACGGGTACGGCGCTGATATCCAGCGTGTTCCTCGTGGCATGCTCGAACGTGCGAATGCCCCGTTCACAGAGCATGACACGCTCGTTTCCGTGCGACAGCACGTACTCGGCCGACATGAGCAACTCTTCCATGGTCGACATCATACCACGCTTCAAGAGCACGGGCTTGTCCGTCGCCCCTACTGCATGCAGCAGATTATAGTTCTGCATGTTGCGCGTGCCGATCTGCAAGATGTCCACGTGCTCGGCTACCAGGTCCACCTGCTCCGGCGCCATCACCTCGGTGACCACAGTCATACCTGTTTCGGCCTTGATTTCAGCCAACAGCTCCAGCCCCTCGCGCCCCAGCCCCTGGAAGCTGTAGGGCGAAGTGCGCGGCTTGAACACGCCCGCCCGCAGGATGCGGACGCCCTCGTGCCGCACGGCCTCGGCCGTTTCCCAGAGCTGCTCGCGGCTCTCGACGGCGCACGGACCCGCCATGATGACCACCCGCCCGGCACCGATATCGATATCGTTGACGGACACGACGGTGTTCCGTGGGTGAAAGCCACGTCCCGCCAGCTTGTACGGCTTGAGGATGCGCACGACCTGCACGACGCCATCCATCGCCTCAAAGACGCTCTCGCGCAAGCGGCGTTGGTCGCCGATCACACCGATGATCGTGGCCTCTTTGCCCTGGGAGAGATGCGCCTCACACCCTAGCTCGCGCACCCGCTCAACCACGCCCTCGATCTCTGCCTGGGTGGCCGTTTGGGCCATGACGACGATCATCGGCTTTGCTCCTTGTTGGCCGCGAGGTCCGGCCGCAGAGCGGCGGCCTCGCGCAGGTAGATGTGCCTCACGGCCTGTTGGGGAATATCGGTGTTCCACAGCAGCAGCACGCGGATGCACCGTGGCAGCGCTCCCGCAACGGGGATCTCTTGGGCGTCCATGAGAGGGACATGGTCCCACCCGAGGCTCCGAGCCGCGGTCGCGGGAAAGGCGGCATCCAGGTCAGGCGTGACGGTGAACCAGATCGCCGCCAGGCTCTCTTGGGGAAAGCCGTTGGCCGCCTGCAGCGCCAGTAGCAGCTCGCGGGTCGCTGAGAGAATCTCTTCACGGCTGTTGGCTCCAACCGTCGTAGCGCCTCGGATTCCCCGGGTCTCCATGGTCTACCTCCAGTCTTGGCACAGAAAAACGCGAGGCCGGCGCCCCGCGTCTTGATCGTCTCCCTTGGTTTGTAGTGCTACAGCGAACTACAACTCCCTGCCAGGCGCACAGAAGCCCTTATGTAGCCAGGGTAATAGTACGCAAAAGCCTCGATTCGGAAGTGGCGACGATGCATGAACGGCTCGTCCATCAATGATCTACGTACCAAGTTCAACGCACGCAAGGTATCACACGTTCACCATCACGTCAAATGGCAGCGCGAATCTCATCCTTGGTCGCAGCACACGCCACAAATCGTTCCCACCGATCCGCTGGCTCGGTTAGGATAGCCTCGCTCCATGGGCAGCCGCGCTGCTCGATGGCGTACGGGCACACGTCAAGAGGGTGCTGGGGCACAGCCAGCCCCAGGCGCCTCAGGCCCCGCACCAAGTGACAGAGAGGCAGCCCGACGACATTGGCATAGCAGTGCGAGATGGCAGCCACGGGCGCGAACTCTGGATGCTGAATGGCATAGGCGCCAGCCTTGTCCAAGGGGTCGCCTGTGGCCACGTAAGCGGCAATTTCGTCGCGGTCATAGGAACGCATCTGGACGCCAGTCGTTGCCAATTGAACCAGCATCCGATCTGACGCTGGCTCAGCCAGGGCCAGCCCCGTCATCACCTGGTGCTCGCGCGCCCTCAAGCGCCAAAGCATCTCGCTGGCCTCGGTGGCGTGGCGGGGCTTGCCCAGAACACTGCCACCCAGCACCACCAGCGTGTCCGCCGCGATGACGAGCTCGGCCTCGGCAGGCAGGGAAACGGCCGCCGCTTTCCACACAGCCAGGCGCTGCGCGAGGGTCGCGGCCCCCTCGCCATCGCGCGGGGTCTCGTCGGCCTCACCAGGCATGACCGCAAAGCTCAACCCCAGGGTGGCCAGCAACTCGCTTCTGCGTGGCGAGGCCGACGCGAGGATCAACACACAAAGCCGCCTTCCCAATGCAAACAGAGCGCGACAGGCCAGAGATAGCATTCCCACTGGTCAACGATGCGGGTAGAGCGATATGATAGGTGCAATCCGAACACGGGGCAAGCGATATGCTATTGAGAAGGCGACCTGGGGTCCTTTGACCGGTTGGGCTCACCGACGTAGAATCACGCCCGTATGTACATTGTGCGCGCCCGATCGGGGGGGAGAGGGTGAGAGCGCTCATCACGGGTGGCTGCGGCTTTATCGGTAGCCATCTGGCCGAAGCACTGCTGGACCGCGGAGACCAAGTCACGGTCATCGATGATCTCAGCACGGGACGTCTCGAGAACGTGGCGTCCCTCGTGTCCCATCCCAGGTTCTCCTTTGCCATCGAATCGATCACCAACGAGACAGTGATGGATCGGCTGGTGAGCGAGTGCGAGGTGATCTATCATCTCGCCGCAGCGGTCGGCGTGGACCTGATCGTGAGAGATCCGGTGCACGTGCTGCACACTAACGTGGAGGGATCGGCCGTGGTGCTGCGCATCGGAGCGCGGTATCGCAAACAGGTGATGATCGCCTCGTCGTCCGAGATCTATGGCAAGAGCACCAAAGTGCCGTTCTCGGAGGAGGACGACCGGGTGGTGGGCCCCACTTCGAGATCGCGGTGGAGCTATGCTTGTTCCAAGGCCATGGACGAGTTCCTAGCTCTTGCGTATGCCAAGCAGGTGGGCCTTCCGGTGGTGGTGATGCGTTTTTTCAACACCGTGGGGCCCCGGCAGACGGGTCGCTATGGCATGGTGATTCCACGGTTCGTGCGGCAAGCCCTGCGCCACGAGCCGATCACGGTCTACGGAGACGGCCAGCAGACGCGCTGCTTTGCCCACGTGAGTGATGTGGTGCGGGCGGTCATCGGCCTGACGGACTGCCAAGCCGCGCTGGGGCAGGCGTTCAACATCGGCAACACCAGCGAAGTGACCATCGAGGAACTGGCACAGCGAGTGATTGCGCTGACGAAAAGCCAGAGCCGCATCGTCAAGGTGCCGTACGAGCAGGCCTATGAGCAAGGGTTTGAGGATATGCGGCGACGCCAACCCGATATCAGCCGTATCACGCGGACGATCGGGTGGCAGCCGATAAAGGATCTGGATACCATATTGAAGGATGTCATCACCTATACGCGAACAGATATCGACGCCGACCGTGACCACCCAGCCGATGAGAGCGCGCCCTGTGCGTAGCGGCTGGGCGCGCCTCTTGGTCGTTCGGCGGCTACACGTACAGAGCCGAACCCTCCGAGCGTGCCATATGATGGGCACGTGGCTGGCCCTGTGCGCCGCACTGGTCGTGGTTGCTGCCTGCAGCAGCCCCTCTGACCCTGGTAATCCGCAACCCGCCGAGAGCCAGCGCGCCCCTACCCAAACAGCGCTGGTGGCCGAGTTACGCGGCACCTTGACGGCCAAGGCGCCGACTGCCACGGACACGCCCCCGCCTCTACCTACTGACACGCCTCCTCCGCCAACGCGGACTCTGACGCCCGCGCCAACGGCTACGCCATCGGAGCCAGAGATATTGCCGGTCCTGGCCTATGTCAAGGTCAGCGAGGACCAGGCCGCGAACGTGGTGATCCGCTGCCTCATTACTGGCGAGGAACGCGTTCTGACGCACTTTACAGAGCCGTTGGGCATCTATGACCTGGCCTGGTCGCATGATGGCAAGAGCCTCATCTTTGTCAGCGCCCACAACTATCTCGCCAGCCGCAGCGATGAGCGCAACGTGTTTGTCGTTCAGAACGATGGGACGGACCTCCGCATGGTCACCGGCGACGCGGTTCCGCCCAACGAGGCCGCGGGGCCGTTCGTCAGCGTCAACGGTGTGATCTCGGGAACTGCGACGGCCTGCTATGTCTCTGCCCAAGGCGCCGCCAGCCCTGCCACCACGAACGCGGATGGAAGCTTTACCCTGGCAGGCGTGCCCGTATCGGCCGCCTGGATGCGGGCGGTGTGCGCCCCCCCAGAACTGCCTGCCGATACGCCCCAGGGCGGCGAGAACGAGACACTGGCCATCACGGCCTACCAGGGGGCGATCTCCTTTACCGAGGGCGTCTCGCTTCCTCTCACCATTACTCTCGATGTGGCTCCCAGCGGTGCGGGTTGGCACCGCGCCTCGCTTTCTCCCGAGGGGGACCGCTTCTGTGGCATTC
>CAZUZB010000037.1:13537-19239 GCA_964624695.1 uncultured Anaerolineales bacterium
GCGGGTTGGCACCGCGCCTCGCTTTCTCCCGAGGGGGACCGCTTCTGTGGCATTCGAGACGCCTGGTCGCTGGACGGTGACGGCGAACCTGACTATCAGACGCAAGGGGTCATCTATGACCTCAATACCCAAGAGGCTTTGCTCGTCGAGCTGCCCGAGGGAGCCCAGATACTGGATCTGGCGTGGTCGCCCCTGGGCGAGCAGATAGCTGGCGCCTACCGACTGGAGCAAGGGTCCTACCTGGCCTTGTGGGACACTGCGGGGCAGCTCCTGGAAACGTTCCTGGAGATAAAAGACACCGATAGTATCATCATGACCGTGAAACAAGTCCGCTGGTCTCGAGATGGCGAACGACTGGTGTATGCCCTGCACCAGCATTACTGGTGGGAGAATCCCACCTACAAGACCGAGCTATGGGCCCTCTCGTTGGCTGACCCCACGCCAGCTATTGTGACCGAGCTGCGGTGGGGCGAGCATGCCACCAATCCATCGTGGACCAATGACGGCGAGACCATCTACTACCAGTTCATCCGGGGTGAAGACGGCGATCCCTCTCCGGACCTTGCCGAAGCAAGCCTTCGATCGATGCGAGCCGACGGCACAGGCCGCCCCAACCCTCTGGTGGCAGGCGAAACCGCCCTGCTGCCCGCCGCCTATCCGATCTGTCCCGTTGGCGACTTTGGAACCGAGTTCAGGCTCTCGGACGACAGCCCATGATCCGCTCCGAAGGGGCGCCGGGCGAACCATTGCGCGGGGATCCCTATCCTCTGGGCGCTACCATCACGGATCTTGGCACCAATTTTTCGCTCTTTAGTGCCCACGCCACCTCGGTAGAGCTCCTCCTCTTTGACCAATGCGACGAGACAGTCCCCAGCGCGGTGTATGTGCTAGATCCCGAGCACAACCGCACCTATTACTACTGGCATATCCTGCTGCCAGGTGTAGGGCACGGCCAGATCTATGCCTATCGCGTCCACGGCCCCTTTTGCCCAGAGGCAGGACATCGCTTCAGCCCCCACAAGCTGCTGCTGGACCCCTATGCCCTAGGCGTGGCATGCACCGATCGTTGGTCTAGGATCGACGCCTATGGCCATCACGACAACAGCGCCACGGCGTTCAAGGGCATGGTCATCGATCTGGATCGCTACGACTGGGAGGGGGATGCGCCCCTGCAGCGGCCATTTGATGACACGATCATCTATGAGGCGCACATCAAAGGCATGACCGCCCACCCCTCCTCCGGTGTCGACCATCGCGGCACATACCTGGGCTTTGCGGCCAAGATCCCTCACCTCCTCAAGCTGGGCGTGACGGCGGTCGAGTTCCTGCCTATCCAGCAGTTCGATGAGCAGGAAGTCATGCGGGTCAGCCCGACCACGGGCGAACGCCTGACCAACTATTGGGGCTATGCGCCCGTCGCGTACATGGCCCCCCACGCAGGCTATGCCACGCAGCCCGATCCCATCGTCGCAGCAAACGAGTTCCGGGACCTGGTCAAGGCGCTGCACCGCGATGGCATCGAGGTCATCTTGGACGTCGCCTTTAACCACACCGCCGAAAACGACCACACGGGCCCTACGTTCGGCTTTCGTGGTATCGAGAATGTAGCCTATTACATTCTGCAAGAGGACAAGCGGCTGTATGCCGACTATTCAGGATGCGGCAACACGGTCAACTGTAACCACTCGATCGTGCGGCGGTATATCATCGACTGTCTGCGTCACTGGGTGCAAGCGTATCATGTGGATGGGTTCAGGTTCGATCTGGCCTCGGTACTCTCTCGCAACGAGGACGGGGAGGCCATCGAGGACGCGCCGATCCTCTGGCAGATCGAGTCGGACCCCGTCTTGGCAGGGACCAAGCTGATCGCCGAGGCGTGGGACGCAGCGGGGCTGTATCAGGTTGGTTCGTTCACGGGCGACCGCTGGACCGAGTGGAATGGGCGATTCCGGGACGATGTGCGGCGTTTCGTGCGTGGAGATGGCGGCGCCGTGCGCGACCTGGCCCAGCGGCTCACGGGCAGCTTTGATATGTTCGCAGACAAGCCGAGCTATGCCACCCATCGCAGCATCAACTATGTGACCGCCCACGACGGCTTTACCCTGCATGACCTGGTCTCGTACAACACCAAGTACAACGAGGCCAATGGTGAGGGCAACCGCGACGGCACCGATCTGAACTATAGCTGGAACTGCGGCGTGGAGGGCGACACCGACGATCCGGCGATTCTTGGCTTGCGCCAGAGGCAGATGCGTAACCACCTGACGCTGCTCATGCTGGCCTGGGGGACGCCCATGCTGCTGGGAGGAGACGAGTTCGCCCGCACCCAGCAAGGAAACAACAATGCCTATTGTCAGGACAACGACCTCAGCTATCTGAACTGGGATCGTGCGCCAGAGCAAACGGATCTGACGCGCTTTGTCAGCGAGCTGGTCGCCTTTCGCAGGCGGCACGCGACGCTCACCAACATGCGGGCCGCCAACGGGGACGCACCAGAGAAGCTCTTGAGAGAGCAGGTGGTCTTTCATGGGGTGTGGCTCGGCAAGCCCGATTGGGGCGATCACTCGCAGAGCCTGGCCATCCAGTTTCGCGCCGCGCCCGGGGATGTGGACATCTATGTAGCCGCGAACGCGTTCCATCGCGTGCTCAGCTTTGAGCTGCCAACCACGCACCGATGGCGCCGCGTGGTTGATACGGCGCTACCGAGCCCGGCAGAGATCGTGCCCGAGGAGGATGCGCCGCTAGTCGCGAGCGACCGCTATCGGGTGCAGCCGCGCAGCGTGGTGGTGCTCGTGGCCAGCGAACAGAGTGCCGAATCCTAACTCTTGCGAGTGCGAGCGGGGTCGAGGACGCCCACATAGGGCAGGTTGCGATAGTAGCCGTTGCTATCGAGACCATAGCCGACCACAAACTCGTCGGGGAGCTCGAATCCCTCGTAAGCGAGGGGGATGTCGATCAAGCGGCGGTAGGGCCGATCAAAGAGCACGCAGACCTTGAGGCTGGCCGGCTCGCGGGTTTGTAGGGTGCGCAGCAAATAGTTCAGCGTCAGCCCCGTATCGATCACATCCTCGACAAATAGGACATGCCGCCCGGTGATGGGTTCGTCGAGGTCCTTGGTGATGCGCACGGTGCCGGCGCCCCCGTCGGCGGCATAGTGCGAGATTGCCATGAAATCCACGCCTACCGGGATGCTGATGGCACGCAGCAGATCGGCCATGAACATGACCACGCCGTTGAGCACGCCCACGAGCAGCGGATGCTTGCCGGCATAGTCGCATGAGATAGCGTGCCCCATGGCGGCGATGCGCGTACGGATCTGCTCTTCCGTGAGCACAACCTGGGCCAGATCATCGTCGATATGCGTGGGTTCGCTGCTCATCCTAGGATTCCTTTGCGTTCTCGCCGATGAGCTCGCTATCGCGCTCCTGCATGCCGAATCGCTGCAACAGCCGCCGGAAATCGCGCCGGTTCCAGAGCTGGACACGAAATCCGGGATAGAGATCGCGCAAGCGACGCAGTTTGCGCCTCTTGATGCGGGTAAGGCTTTGGCGTAGAGTCGTCAGCTCGATGTAGAGGTCCTGCTCAACGAGGTAGAAATCGGGAGTGAGGGCCTCGAGCAGGTTGCCATCCTCATCCCACTCGGTGGGAAAGGTGACCGGCTCGTACCGCCAGTCGATGCCATAGTAATCCAGCACGCGGGAGAACTCACGCTCGCTGGGATGCTGGAACTCGATATCGCCCTTGGGAATCGCGGGGTTCTCGATGGGCGTGGGCTTGGTCTGGTCTCTGCGTTCGTTCAATGGTATGCTCTGCCCCTCTCTGCGGGGCGATTATAACGCGCCGGCAGAGCCTGTCAACGATTGGCATCGATCATCGCACAGAGGAGTACTATGGAGATCCGTCACACCCCGTTCGACGAGGGCACACGACTGGAACTGTGCCTCGAGGGCAAAGCAGTCAGCGGCCTTTCCGTTCACGACCTCACGTTGCGCATCGGCGAGCGTACGGTCCGCTGTGGCGGCATCGGAGGCGTGGGCACCCCCAACGAACACCGGATGAAGGGATATGCCCGACGGATCCTCGATGCCAGCATCACGTTCATGCAGGACGAGGGCTATCATCTGGCGGCGCTGTACGGCATCCCATCGTTCTACACGCGCTGGGGTTTCGCGCCGGCCATGCCCGAGTGCCGTGTCACCATCAAGACACGTGACGCCGAACTGGCGCCCAGCCGGTTCCAAGTACGACCCATGACGCGCGAGGATGCGCCCAGCGTGGGGGCTCTCTATGCGGCGGCCAATGCGACACGAACGGGAACCGTGGTCCGCCCGGAGGATTGGGCGGGATTCAAGCGGGGCCCGGGATGGACCAGCCGGTTCGGGGCCTTTGTAGCCGAGGATGACCAGGGCGTCGCCGGCTATGCCATGTACACCCTCGACCAGGGGAGCCTGGAGGTCGGCGAGGTGGGCTACCGCGATCGCTCGGTTTGGAGCACCCTGCTGGCGGAGGTCGGGCGCATCGCCTGGGATCGGCGGCTGGAGGAGCTGACCATCCTCGGGCCGTTCGATGATCCGTTCTTCGCTTACTGCCAGCGCTATGGCTGCTCTATCACCCTGGCCTATCCACGCAACGCCCACTGCATGGCGCGCGTCATCAACCAAGACGCACTCATCGAGACGCTGGCGCCGCTGCTGCGACGCCGGGCGGCAGAGACGGGGATAGGCGGCGCAGGCGCCCTGATGCTCGAGACGGAGCTCGGATTGACGCGCCTGAGTCTCGACTCGGAGGGCGAGACGTGGCGCTTTCGGCTGCCCCAATGGGCCCTGGCCCAACTCGTTCTCGGCTACCGCAGCGTCGACGACCTGTTATTCGAGACCGAGGCGCATACCGATCCAGGCGCCATCCCGCTGCTGGAGGCCATCTTCCCGGTTGGCTACCCCTACACCTACACCCCAGATCGCTACTAGACGACGAAAGGGGGCTCTCCAAGGAGCCCCCGCTACTCTCTCGCCCAAACCCTAATCGAGCGCGTCCTCGGGCAGCCCCTGCGGCAGCGGCGCAGGCCGAGCGAACGAGCTGGCGATGCGCCGCGTCTGCCCGGCTGCGGAAGCATCCAGGAACGCCTGCATGCACTCGAGCACGTGGTAGCCCTGTGCACCGGTAATGCGGTGCGGTCGATCGCCGAGGATGGCGTGGGCCATGTCTGCCACACCGATGCCCCAGTAGCTGCGCCCATCGGCATGGCCGTGGCTGAGCGGCACCTCGGTCCACTCGGCATCGCCCGCCCGGGCCAACCGGACCGGCCCGCCCAGCGAGTTGGGGTCGGGCACCGACAGGCTGCCCTCCGTGCCATAGATCTCGATCCGCGGCAGGGTAGAGCGCCAGACGGCAAAGGTCGTGATGATCGTCCCAATGGCGCCGTTGGCAAAGCGGAACGAGCCGGTGACGTGGTCGGGCGTC
Source organism: uncultured Anaerolineales bacterium (assembly GCA_964624695.1). Classification (GTDB taxonomy): domain Bacteria; phylum Chloroflexota; class Anaerolineae; order UBA1429; family UBA1429; genus DAIRUQ01. The sequence goes on from CAZUZB010000037.1 coordinate 18,998, forward strand.
TCCACGGTGATGCGCTCGCCATGCTTCGGTTGGCTGGTGATAACCCGTTCACCGATCTGGATGCCGGCGGTAGCGCTAATCTCGGCTATCGGGCCGAGCAGCGTGGTCAGAGCGGTGAGATAGTAGGGCCCCATATCGAACATGGGGCCGGCTCCCACCTGGTAGTAGTAAGCCGGATCGGGATGCCAGCTCTCGTGGCCGTGGGACATCATGAACGCGGCGCAGGCGACGGGAGCCCCGAT
>CAZUZB010000037.1:19339-21704 GCA_964624695.1 uncultured Anaerolineales bacterium
GGCGTGGTCAGGTTGATCACGATCTCGACGTTGGGGTCAGCCAGTAACTCATCGGGCGTGCAGGCCCGGGGGACGCCGAACTCGGCGGCCCGCGCCTCGGCCCGCTCTAGCAGCAGGTCAGCGCACGCCACGCAGTTCAGCACCTTGAAGGCCTGGATGGTGCGAAGATAAGCCGCACTGATATTGCCACACCCGATGATTCCGACGTTGACGACCATGTTGCCTCCTTTTGGATGACCCGAGTATATCCCAGCGCCTCGGGGTGGCAACCGCCGCTCAGCGGGTTGATGGTCGCCCGATGAGGGGGTACCATGGCAAGGTGCAACGCAATCAAGCTGTCCATCAGCGATGAGAGAGGATGCAGTGAAAGCTCCAAGGATCACCGATGCGACCGTCACGCGGGTGGCGGTGCCGCTCAAGACGCGCCACGACCGGCATCTCACGCGCGAGAACTGGGATTGGACCGTGTTCGAGATCGTGCGGCTGGCTACCGACAGCGCCCTGGAGGGCATCGGCGAGACCATGGTGTTCTACAACGGCGGCTCAGTCTCTGAAAAGGAGCGGCAAGCCGTCATCGGGCGCTCGCCCTACGACCTGCTGTGGGACGACAGCCTGGGCTGGGGCGTGCAGATGGCCGTGTACGACCTGGCGGCCAAGGCCGCCGAGGTGCCCTGCTACCGGCTCTTGGGCAAAAAGGTGCGCGACTGGTGCCCCATCTCCTGGTGGACCAACTGCATGTCGCTGGAGGACTGGATCGAGGAGGTACGCGAGGCCGTCAGCCTGGGCTATACCAGCGCCAAGCTCAAGGCCCGCCCCTGGCGCGACCTGATCAACGACATGCACGCCGTGGCCAACGTGGTGCCCAGCGGCTTTCAGTTCGACGCCGATTTCAACAGCTTCCTGCTGGATGTCGGCGAGGCGGTGCCGGTATTGCGCGCGCTGGAAGGCGTGCCGGGCATGCACATCTTTGAGACGCCCATCCCGCAGGGCGACGTGGAGGGCAACCGGATCCTCCGCCAAAAGGTCGGGCTGCCCATCGCCATGCACTATGGTTCGCCGCCCGTGCAGACGGCCATCCGCGATGAGGTGTGCGACGGCTTTGTCATCGGCGGGATGGCCGAACGTACCCGGCAGTCGGGCGAGCTGGCCGCGCAGATGAGCAAGCCGTTCTTCCTGCAGATGGTGGGCACCGGCCTCACCACGGCCTGGATGCTGCATTGGGGGGCGGTGCTCTCCTGGGCCACCTGGCCGGCGATCTCGTGCTGGGAGATCTATACCGACGACCTGATCACCGAGCGGCTGGCGATCAACGCGGGCTATGGCCGCGTGCCCGAGGCGCCGGGCCTGGGCATCGAGCTGGACGAGGAGGCGCTGGCGCGCTATACGGTGCCGCGCGACTATTGCCCCGACCCGCCACGCAACCTGTATCGGGTGATCTGGCCCAACGGCGCCCAGGTGACCTACCGGGTGGGCAAGGAGGGCGTCTGGGATGACTTTGCGGCGGGCAACCAGCCAGCTTTCACGCCGGGCGTGCGCCTGGAGATCATCCCCGATGACGGCAGCCAGGCGTGGCAAGAGCTACACGCGGCCTGCCAGCAGGGGCCGGTGCGCCATGTCTAGCGGCAAGGGCAGGGCCATGATCTGGCAGGAGCACACCCGCGAGGAGCTCAACGCCTTTCCCAGGGGCGAGGCGGTGGCGGTGCTCCCCATCGGCTCGCTGGAGCAGCACGGCCTGCACCTGCCGGTGGATACGGACACACGCACGGCCACCTATGTGGCGCGGGAGGCGGCACGCGCTGCCGGGGTGCCCACGTTGGTGCTGCCGACGATCCCCTACGGGCTGTCGATCCACCACATGCCCCATGGCGGGACGGCGACGCTGCGGGTGCAGACCGTCCTGGCGCTGCTGGAGGACCTCTGCCGCTCGGTGTGCGAGCAGGGCATCGACCGGATCCTGATCCTGAGCGGGCACGGGGGCAACCGGGGCGCCATCTGGGCGGCGGCGCAGGAGCTGTCGTTCCGGCTGGGGCGGCAGATCGAGGCGCATTGCTGGTTCGACCTGATCGAGGACCAGATCGACGCCATCATGGAGGGGCCGATCCACGACGTGGGGCACTCGGGCGAGGCCGAGACCTCGGCCATGCTGTACCTGGCGCCGGAGGAGGTCCGCAGGGACAAGCTGGCCCTGGTGGCCGGCATCACCGACGACCCCGGGCGCGGCACCGCCGAAAAGGGCGAGCGGATGCTGGCCGCAGCGGTGGCGGCGGTGGCCGAGACGATCCGGCGGCTGGCGGCGTTGCCCGGCCGCGAGGTGTCGGGGTTCATCCCGGTGGACGAGGAGGGCTAGCCGAGGCAGCAGGCCCCA
>CAZUZB010000038.1:0-21684 GCA_964624695.1 uncultured Anaerolineales bacterium
GCCGCCGATGAACAGGAGGGTAGCGAGGATGCCCAGCAAGGTGGATGATGGAGGCGTCATGATCTGGGGTCTGCTGCTGCACCTCGGGTACAACATGTGGTCCGATCGCGAGGCGCCCGAGTCGGGTACGGAGCACATTTTTGCGCAGCCCTATCTGCGTCGCGATGGTAGCCTCTGGGGCGACCTCACCGCTCGTGCGGCGGACGCGGGGCTGAACATGATCGTTATCGATCTGGGGGAGGGCGTGCGCTACGAGAGCCATCCCGAGCTGGCCGTCGAGGGCGCGTGGGCCCCCGATGAGCTGCGGGCCGAGTTGGCGCGGCTGCGCGGCCTCGGCTTGGAGCCGATCCCCAAGCTGAACTTTTCCGCGACCCATGATGCCTGGCTGGGCGAGTACAGCCGGTGCGTCTCGACTCCGCGCTACTATCAGGTCTGCCAAGACCTGATAGGCGAGGTATGCGCGCTCTTTGATGGGCCGCGGCTGTTCCATCTGGGGATGGACGAGGAGACCTGGCAGCACCAGCGCCATTACGCCTACGTGGTGATCCGGCAGCACGAGCTGTGGTGGCACGACCTGGCGTTTCTGGTGGAGCAGGTGGAGCGACTCGGCTCGCAGGCCTGGGTCTGGTCCGACTATGCCTGGAGCCATGGCGAATACTACCAGCAGATGCCCCGCTCGGTGCTGCAGAGCAACTGGTACTATGGCATGCAGTTCGATCCGCCCTGCAACGAGGTGGCCACCTACCAGCGACTGGCCGACGCGGGCTATGTCCAGATTCCCACCGGCAGCAACTGGACCACGCCGGAAAACATGGGGCGGACGGTGGCCTACTGCCAGGAGAACCTAGCGGCGGAGGGGTTGAGCGGATTCCTGATGACTGCCTGGAAGCCGACCCTGCTCGGCGAGCGCGAGCGCCATGAGCAGGCCATCGACCTGATGGGAGCCGCCAAGGCGCTCTGGCAGGCGTGAGGCGGGGATCGGGCAAACCGGCGGCCCTAGAGGCCGCCGGTTTTCTGTTCGTGCCCTAGGCGATGGGCGGATCCTGGTACCCGGGCAGAGGCGCCAGGGTCACCATGCGCGCTCGCTGCACGTTGGGCACCTGGACGACCCGCTCCATGATCGTCTCGTCCGCAGGATCATCGAGCCCCAGGATCATGATGGATGGTCCCCCGCGATGGGCGCGGCTCATCTGCACAAAAGAGATATTGATGCCGCGCTCGCCCAAGATCAGGCCCATGCGTCCCACGATGCCGGGACGGTCGTGGTGCAGGTCCAGCAGCATGTGTCCCTGGAGCACACAATCCAGCCGCTGGCTATCCAGCGCTACCAGGTGGGGGCGGCCCTGGATGAGAGTGCCCGAGATGTTCTGGTCGCTGTCGGCCTCGGGGTAGCGTGCGGTGATCAGGTTCCCGAGCTGACGGGCGTGCCCGCGACGGACCTCGGAGATGACCAGGCCCCGCTCCGACGCGAGGCGATGCACGTTCACAATGTTCACCGGCTCGGAATAGGCGGGGGCCAGCAGACCAGCCAGAAAGGCTGAGGTCAAAACCTGGGTGTCGTGTTCGCAGAGCTCGCCGTCATAGACGAGCTCGACGCTGTCGCTGATCTCGCCGCGCCATTGCACGAAAAAGCTACCCAGCCGTTGCGCCAGATCGATATAGGGCGCCAAGAAACTGGCCGCCTGCGGCGGCAGGTACGGAACGTTGACGGGGCTGGACGGCATGCGCCCTTCCAGCACATCCACGACCGAGAGGGCTACGTCGGTGGCGACGTTCTCCTGGGCCTCGCTGGTGGAGGCTCCCACGTGCGGCGTGGCGATCACGTTGGGCAGGCCCACCAGCGGGTTGTCTGTGGCGGGCTCCTGCTCGAACACATCCAGCGCGGCCCCGGCCAAGCGCCCGTTGCGCAGGGCCTCCTCCAGCGCGGCTTCGTCGATGATGCCGCCCCGCGCGCAGTTGATGATGTAGGCGGTAGGTTTGAGCAACGCCAGCTTGGCGCCATCCACCAAGCCACGCGTCTGGGGGGTCAGAGGGGTATGCACCGAGATGAAATCCGCCTCGGCAAGCAGCGTCTCCAGCGAGACAAGCTCGACACCGCTAGAGGCAGCGCGCTCAGGTGAGGCGTAGGGGTCGTGGGCAATGGCGCGCATGTCCAGCCCCTTGGCCTTGGAGGCCACCAGCGAGCCGATGCGCCCCAGGCCGATCAACCCCAGGGTTTTGCCTGAGACCTCTTGCCCCTGGAGTCCGCTCTTTTCCCAACGTCCCTGTTTGAGCGAATCCACCGCCGGATAGACCCGACGCGCCAAGGCCAGCATCAACGCGATGGTGTGCTCGGCCACGGCGTTGCTATTGCCCGTGGGAGCGTTCACCACAAAGATGCCTTGCTGGGTGGCGGCGTCCAGTTCGATGTTGTCCACGCCGGTGCCAGCGCGCCCCACCACCTTCAGGCGACGTCCGGCTGCCAGCACCTCAGCGGTGACCTTGGTGTTGCTGCGAACCACCAGCGCCTCGTACTCTGGGATGATCTCCAACAGTTTGTCCGGAGCGGGGTTCTTGATGATATCCACCTGGCCGCAGGAGGCCAGGATCTCCAGGCCGGCTTGGCTCAGCGTCTCGGTTACCAGAATGCGCATACGTTCCTCCTCTGGGTTGCTTGTTGCCGCCGATGCGCGCTAGTCATCTAGCGGGTTCATGACCAAGCCGGTGAGCAGCTTGGGGTAGAAATAGGTGCTCTTTTGTGGCATGGTCACGCCTGCGATGGCCGCGCGCCATACCTGATCGACGCTGGTGGGGTTTAGCACAAAGGCGGCCGACGCACCTCCCTCGCGCACAGCCAGGCGGGCCTCATCGGCATGGATGGTATAGTGCACGGCGTCGCCATGGGCCAGGGTGTCCGCCGTGATTCCCAGGTGCGGCGCCAGGACCAGGTTTTGCAGCACGGCCACGTCCAGCTCGGCCAGCTCGCGGGGCTGATCCGGCGGCGCGGCGGCATGGGCCCGTGCGCGGTCTCGTAGCGTTAGCAGCCAAGCGCCTGGGGGCAGATATAGACCGAGCTTGATGGCCCCATCGTGGTGAGCGGCCAGCGCGGTCGCGAGTTGCGTATCCTCTGCTATGGGCTCCAGGCAAAAGTCGGGCTCCAGCGCGGCCGGCAGCTTGATCTCGCCGCCGGGTAAGGGGGCCGTGACCACGCGATGGGTTGGCAAGATGACGAGGCCGTCGCTATCGGCGGGGGTCAGGTACATGAGCACATAATCGTACGCGCCGCTGGGCGCATCGCGACCAACCGTGGCGCGGATCTCGTCCCGATAGGCCAGAGCCGTCTCGTAGCGATGATGGCCGTCGGCGATGACAATGTCGCGCTCGGCCAGATAGGCGACCATCTGCGTCAGGAGTGCTGACGACGATAGAGGCCAGCAGGTATGGCGCACGCCGTCCGTGTCCAAGGTGGTGGTCGCGTCTGACGGCGGCGCCCCCAGGAGGCTATCCATGGCGCCATCGGGGTCGCGGTACATGCCAAACACGGGGCTTTCCTGGGCATGCAGGGAGCGCATCAGGCGCAGCCGGTCGGCTTTGGGGCCGCTACGGGTCTTTTCGTGGGGGTGGATGCCCTGTCCCCACGGCACCAACCGCACGCGCGCAAAGAACCCACGACGGACCATGGTCTGCCCGTCAGGGCCAACGAACGCCTGCTCGTGTGCGTAAAAGCTCGGAGCGGCATCTCGCAGGAGCACGCCCTGGGCCTGCCAATGCTGAAATCGGCGGGCTGCCTCGTCGTACCAGGTTGCCGGCGTGGGCTCCGGACCCAAGGTGACGTGCACCACGTTGTGCGGGCTGGCCTCCAGCAGCTTGTTTCGTAGCGAGGCATCGATGACGTCATAGGGCGGGGAAAAGACGGGCTCTCTGCTGAGAGACGGTGCGTAGCGCAGCCCGCGGAATGGAGCGATCTCGACCATGTGAGTATCCTTCCCAGAGACGAAACACGCCAGCTCCCTGGAGGTGCTGGCGCGAAGGCTTTCAGGTGCCAGGGTGCACGTCGAGCAACGCGCAGCGGCGGACAATGCCCAGGTGGCGCCCATGGCCCTGTGTCTTGATCTGGCGCGATTCTACCTCCTGCCCCTTGGCGTGTCAATCTTGCCCAGGGCGGAGAGGGCTTGACAGCTCGCCCATCGGCATCTAGGCTCCGAGTTCCCGATGACAAGGAGGAGATACAGGTGAGCAAAGTGATCTCGTGCGCCGTGGTCGGGTCCATCAATACCGACATCGTGCTGAGGGTGCCGCGGGTGCCCGCGCACGGCGAGAACCTGATGGCCCGCGGGCTGACGGTGGGGCGTGGCGGCAAGGGCTCCAACTGCGCCCTGGCGGCAGCTCGGCTAGGCGGCAGCGTGTCGATGATCGGCGCCATCGGCGAGGATGCCTACGGACAGGAGGCGCTGGCAGCGCTGGAGGCAGCGGGAATCGGCGTTGGGGGCATCCAGCGCTGCCAAGGGGCGCCCACGGGATTGGCGATGATCCTGGTCGACGACCAGGGCGAGAACACCATCGTGGTAGCCCGCGGCGCCAACGATTGCCTCCAGCCCGAACAGGTGGCAACGGCCCTCGATGGAGTTTGCCCCGACCTGGTGGTGGCGAACTATGAGGTGCCTTTGGAATGTGTGCAGGTGGCGCTGGACTGGGCCGATCAGCATGATCGTGTGGTGGTGCTCGATGCCGGGCCACCGCGCCACGAGCGCCCCGAGCGCTGGGGGAGGCGGGCGGTGCTGACCGCCAACCAGGCCGAGATCGCCTGTCTGCTGGATTGCGATGCCGCCGACGAGGAGGCTTGGCGGGCAGGGGTTGGCGAGCTGCTGAGCGAGGGGCTGCTCGCTGTGGTGGTCAAGCTGGGTGGGCGCGGCGCCTATGTGCAGGGTGCGGGCATCGCGGCGCATGTGCCCGCCTTTGACGTGCCCGTCGTCGACACCACCGGCGCGGGCGATGCCTCCACGGCGGCCCTGGCTATGGCTCTCGGGCGTGGGGAGCCCTGGCTAGCGGCCGTGCGCTACGCCAACGCCGCCGGCGCCATCACGGTGACCCGGCTCGGCGCGGCGGCCGCCATGCCCACAGCGGCCGAGGTGGAAGGCTTGCTGTCTCGCGGCGGTTAGCCACCGGCAGGGCGTGGGCGGTTAGGCATTCGCCTACACGTCGAGGTTGCTGACCTCGGTGGCGTGGGAGAGGATAAAGCGGCGGCGAGGCGGCACCGAGCTGCCCATGAGCATATCAAAGGTCTGGTCGGCGGCCGCGGCATCCTCTAGCGTAACCTGCAGGATGGTGCGGTTCTCGGGATCCATGGTGGTCGTCCAGAGCTGCTCGGGGTTCATCTCCCCCAGCCCCTTGTAGCGTTGCAGCTCGTAGCGCTTGAGATCCGCGATGGCGGCGTCCTTTTCTTCCTCGGTATAGACATAATGGGAGCCCTTGGCGGTGGTGATGCGGTAGAGGGGCGGCCGCGCCAGGTAGAGGTGCCCCTCGCGAATCAGCGGCTCCATATAGCGGAAGAAAAAGGTCAGCAGGAGCGTGGTGATGTGGGCGCCGTCGACATCGGCGTCCGTCATGATGATGATCTTGCCATAGCGGAGCGAATCCAGGCTGAACTGCTCGCCCACGCCGCAGCCCAGTGCCTGTACCAGCGCGCGGATCTCCAGGCTTTGGAGGGCGTGATCCACGCGGGCCTTTTCGACGTTCAGGATCTTGCCGCGGAGCGGCAGAATTGCCTGAAAGAGCCGCCGTCGCCCCTGCTTGGCCGAGCCCCCGGCCGATGGCCCCTCCACGATGAATAGCTCGGTGTTCTTGGGGTCGCGGTCCGAGCAGTCGGCCAGCTTGCCGGGCAGCGTGCTGCTTTCGAGGGCGCTCTTGCGGACCACCAGATCGCGGGCCTGCCGGGCAGCCATGCGCGCTCGGGTAGCAATCACGGCTTTGCGCACGATGGCCGAGGCCCCCCGCGCGTTGTCGTCCAGCCACTTGGCAAAGGCCTCGGAAAAGACGCTGGCCACCTGCCCTGTGAGCTCGCTGTTGCCCAGCTTGGACTTGGTCTGGCTCTCAAACTGGGGGTCGGCCAGCTTGACCGAGACGATGGCCGTCAGCCCCTGGCGCACGTCCTCGCCGCTGAGGTTCGCGTCCTTTTCCTTCAGGTGGTTGGCCTTGCGGGCATAGTCGTTGAGGCAACGCGTGAGGCCGGAGCGAAAGCCCGTCAGGTGGGTGCCGCCGTCGACGGTGTTCACATTGTTGGCAAAGGCAAAGACGGATTCGGCATAGCCGTCGGTGTACTGCAGGGCCACCTCGACCGTGGTGCCGTTCACCTGCTGCTCGACGTAGAACGGCTCGCTCAGCACCCTACGCCGGCGGTTGAGGTAACGCACGAATGACTGGATGCCGCCCTCAAAGTGAAAGGCCATCTCGCGGCCGTCGCGCTCGTCGGTCAGATGGATGGTCAGGCCACGCGTAAGGAACGCCATCTCGCGGAAACGCTGGGTCAGTGTTTTGAAGCGATAGTCCAGCGTCTGTATGATCTCGGTGTCGGGCATAAAGTGGGTGCGCGTGCCCGAGCCGCGAGCCTTGCCGTGGTCTACGACCTCCGTCACGGGGACGCCCTTTTCGTAGCGTTGCGTGTAGCGTCGCCCGTCGTAACGGGACTCGACCTCGAGCCAGGCCGAGAGGGCGTTGACAGCGGAGACGCCCACCCCATGCAGGCCGCTGGCGACCTTGTAGCCGCCTCCTCCGAACTTGCCCCCCGCGTGCAGCACTGTGTGAACGACCTCGAGCGTGTTTCGCCCCGTGGTCTTTTCGATGCCGACGGGGATACCGTTGCCATTGTCCTGCACCGTCACCGAGCCGTCGGCGTGCAGGGTGACGCGGATGTGATCGCAGCGCCCTGCTAGAGCTTCGTCGATCGAGTTATCCACCACCTCATAGACCAGATGGTGTAGCCCGCGTTGATCCGTGCTCCCAATGTACATACCGGGGCGCCGGCGTACCGCTTGTAGGCCTTCCAGCACCTGGATGTCATCGGCGGTGTAGCGACGGATCTCGTCAGTCATGGGATGTCGAATCCTCCGATTGGCTGCGCGAGCGCGCCTGGGCGATGAGCTGATGCCACAGGCTCAGGCGGTCCCGATAGTAGATAAAGGCGGCCGCTGCGAGGCCAGTGCCGATGATGCTGTTGAAGGGAATAGCCACGGCTGTGCCCAGCGGCGATGTGAGCAGCGCCTGCCAGATGACGCTAACGCCCGCCGCGATGACGCTGCAGAGCACGATAAAGCCCAGCGTGGGCCAAAACGACATGCGCAGCAGGATGATGCTGTTCCGCACCGCCTCGAGCGGCCCCGCGCGAGACATGGTGATGGCCTCGGGCGCGAAATAGAGATAGAGCGCGAGCCAAAGAGCCCCGCCCAGAAGCAAAAAGGAAAAGGGCCCGCAGATGACGCTCATAGAGATGCCAATCATGGTGGCGAACAAGATGGGCGCCATCACGATGACGATGTACAAGGCGTATCGTGGGAGCTGCCGGATCAGGTCTCGCAGCGGTTCGTTGTCGCCACGGACGGCTCGCCCCACCAGCGCCAAGAAAAAGGCGGCCAGAAAGAGGCCTATCACCAGTATCAGCGCCATGATACCTAGGGCAGCGCAACTGCTGGACAGGTCTATGACCAGAGCATCGGTGGGCTGGATGAGTCGCGTGGCCGCCACACTGGGCACCCCTAGCACGTTCCATGCCAACAGCCCCAGGAGATTGATTCGGCCGGCCGTCTCTTGCAGGATATTGGGATCGAAATCGGGCAGTGCGGCCAAGGCCGCCTCCAGTTCGCGCTGATCGGTCCCGAGGACTTGCAGCTCTTCCATGGCGGCGATGCTCTCGCTGACGATGGGTGCAATGGAGAGCTTGGGGCCAAACCAGAGCAAGAGATCCAGCAGGATTGGCACCAGGAGCAGCCAGGGATTCTTGCGGACGGTGTCAAACCCCGCCGTGATGGTATCGATGATGTTCAACGCTACGCACCTCCGAGGAGCTATTCTAGCACAAGAGGCGCGGCGGCGAAAGCGTGCTGTGCGGTTGCAGAGGGGTCGCTCTCCGCGCCCTAGCGAGATAGGGCGCGGAGAGCCAGGGGGGCGATCTCACCGTGCTTTGGGAGGGAGATAGGCCCCCAATCGCTGGCATCCTACTCGGCTGCGGACTGCTCGACGGCCGCTTCCGTTGCTGGCCCTTGCAGATCGATCAAGAGATCGCGCAGTGCGCCAAAGAAGCTATCATAGCGCCCGAGGCGCTCTTCCATGCCCTGGATGGATTCGCGTACCGCGCCAAGATCGGACTCCATGCGGTCCAAGAGATCGCCTTGTGCTGCCAGGGTGGCATCCACCTCGGTCAAACGGGCGTCGTAGGTCTCACGGAGCGATGCCAGATCCGCCTCAACGTTGGCGATGGTGCCCTCGATAGAGCCCATGTCGGCACGGAGGTCGCTCACACCCTGCTCCAGATCGGACACTCGGCCCGAGAGCAGCATGAGGCGGTCTACCTTGGCTACCAGATCGGCGTTCTCGGCCGCCAGGCGATCCAGGCGTGCCCAGGCGATCTCGCTGTTCTGATAGATGGTATCCATGTTGCGGCTCAGCGCCTCGACCTCGTTGCGCGATGCATAGCTCAGCGTGCCGCTGTACGCCAGCAGAACCAGCAGCATCACCAAGGCGCCAACCAGCGCTCCCGCGGCGACGAGCAGGAATCCTCGCCAGAAGCCAAGTCCGCCGTCGGCGTCGGTGGTGGCCGCTGGCATCTCCTCCTCTGGCTCCTCCTCGGTCTCCGCGTCGCCGGTGACATCTGCGGCCGCCTTTTCTTCAGCCAACGCCTCGTCGAGGGCGACCTCTGGCTCTTTCCCTGGAAGGTCAACTTCGATCTCGGGCGGCTCCGCCTCTATCTCGATATCGAGCTCGGGCGCCTCCTCTTCCATCTCGATCTCGGGCTCGGGCAGTTCGTTCGCAAGCTCTGGCTCGGCGGCTGGCTGCTCTGCCCTGATCTCGGCCTCCGCCTCTGGTGCGGGCTCGTTCTCCTCGACCGGGGGTTCCTGCTCGGGGATGTCAGCCGCCTCGGCCTCCTGGGCAGGGATCTCGTCCGCCTGCATCGACTCGCGCGCGATTTGGTCTTCGGCCATGGCAACCTCCTCTATGTCCGGTATTTCGGCCATTGTCTCAGCCTGGCTTCCTTCTGGGATGGATAGTGACACCAGCCTGCCAGCTTCTGGCTTGATGCCAGACGCGTGGGGAGCGGGTGATCTCGCCAAAGAGGGCTCGGGGGAGTGGGGCGCTGGGGAGAGCTGCGAGCGGATCCGCTCCAGCGATGACGGGCCGATGCCACGTATCTGGGTGAGCTCGTCGAGGGTGCCGAACGGACCGTGCTCCTGGCGGTGCTGTACGATCCGCTGCGCCAACGCTGGGCCGATGCCGTCAACGGCAATCAGGTCATCGGCCGATGCCGCGTTCACGTCGATAAGCAGGGGTTCTTGCATCTCGGTGGTCACGGTGCGTGCCTCCTTTGCGGGCGAGCTGCAGTGCTCGCGATAGGGCCGCGCACGCCAGCGACGTAGGCGGACAACAAGCCCACGTAGGCGTCGGCCATGTTGGGGATACTCCTCTCTTTGCTCCACAACCATTATAGCATGGAGGTCTCAGCAGCGCAGCCCTGCGCGCGTCGATTCTCTGTGGGTGCAGGGCGCTGCCCGCCATATCAGCGCGGAGGCGGTAGGCTGGCCAGGCCTGTAGCGTCAGCGGTGGCTCACGCAGCCTTGACATGGCTGGGCGCACGCCGCTACACTGCCCACATTCCAGGAGGTCCTGATGCGGCTTGCCGTGCCGCCGCATCTGAGACAGGCCAACGGCACCAACCGGTGACCCTTGGCCAGGGCCGGGCCGGTCTAGCATGCAGGGGAGGCAACGCCGTGATGCTGCTGCGCATTGCCATACTGGTTCTGGAGGCCTATCTGCTCCTGGGCGTCTTGCCATGGGTGGTGGCTCGCATCCTGGATTGGTATCTCACGCGCGGCGCGGGCTCTGTCCCCGCCATGGAGCAGGACAAGGCGCGCCTCGATGCCGCCCTGGCCAACGTGGAGCCACACGTCCAGGAAAAGCCCCGCCCCGGCCCCTTTGCCGAGCCTGACCGCCACATGGCCGAGCTGGCTGCGCGAATGAGGCGCCAACTTTACCAGGCCGAGGAGCTGCTTCCTCCCTTGCAGGCTTACCAAGGGCCCACGCCGACCATCCTTCAGGCGCTGCTGTTTGGCGGGATCGGATTGCTACGCCGGCTTGTGCCGCTCTTTGCCAGCGCCTGGAAGCTGCGCAAGCTGCTGCTGGCGACCGAGACAACCCACGAGCTCCTGCTCGACCAGATGCGCGCGGCCCAAGACATCCCGCGCCATGCTGAGGGGCAGATCCAAGCGCTGCGAGCTGAGCAGCAGCGGTTGGTCGCCGTGCTGGATTCCGAGCGCGAGAGCGGCACGCGAGGGCTGGAAGGCCTGCGCCAGCAGGTGCACGAGATGAGCGCCGCGCTGGATGCAGCCGAGCAGCGGCTGCGCGATGCCCACGACGAGGAACTGCCCCAAGTGCTCGAGCAGCAAGGCAATGTGGCCGCCACCATCGGCGCCACGTTGCAGCAGCTAGACGAGCGCGTTCAGCAGGTCGTCTCTCAACGCCTGGCGGCCGAGCAAAAACTCAAAAGAGCGTTCAGCGCTGTGCAACTCTTGGCGGAGCGGTGGGAGGGTATGCGTGCTCGTGGCGCCAAAGACCTCAAAGTCTCACACCAGCTCCATGGGCTGAATACCCGCATACGCGCTCTGGAGAGCCAGGCCAAGATGCAGACGATCGAGTCTCTCCAATCTCTGGCGTCCTCGTTCGAAGGCTTTGAGCGTGAGCTCCAGGTGACCGACGCCCGTCTCGACCTTTTGGACGGACTGCTCACCGGTGGGTACGAGGGATTGCAGCGGGCGAATGACGCCATAGCGCGTGCTGACCATCGCCTGCTAGAGCTGCAGCGCGAGCACCCCAACGTCTCTGCCGATGAGGCGGCGGCTGTGCTAGAGGCGGCCCGAGCGCACGTCGGGCAGGCCGAGCAAGAGTTCGCCAGGGGGACTGAGGATGAGCTGGTTCGCGCTGCCGCGATGGCCAACGCAGCGGAGGAGCAGGCGCACAAGGTGGCCCAGGTGCTGGAGGGGTTGCCAAAGCGAGCGAGACAGATCCGCGAGCTGTGTGACGCCATCGCCCCGAGTGTGCTCGCGGACAGGACCAGGGCTATAGATGACTTGACGACGCTGATGGCTGAATACCCGCAGCACTGGGAGGACGGCCTGGTGGACCAGGTGGCCCACGCGAGGGCGTTGTTGCAGGCTTGCGCCGAGGAGCGGCAGCGTCTGCCGCAGGATCTGCTGGCTCGCGGCGTACTGGTGCAATCGCAGGTGGTGCAGGTGCAAGAGGTTCTTGGCCGCGCCGTCGAGCATCTCAACGAGGCCACCGATCTCACCTCCCGACTGGAGCGTCAGCGGGACAAGATCCTCTCTCAGCGTGACGAAGTTGAGCGACGCGTGGAGGCCATCCGCGCCAGGCTGGTGCCAGAGATCGAGCATGTGCGTGAGCGTCTCTTGCCGGAGATCAAACAGCGGTACGATGCGCTGCAGCCCTCCCTGGGAGCCCAGTTGCGTGGCTTGGAGGATCCCAAACAGACGCACTATGGCCGCGCGGTGGCGGAGGAGCTACCCTCATTGGAGCGGCAGCTCTTTGAGCTGCGCGATGCCCATCTGGAGAGCGTGCGCTACTATCGCGAGCTTCTCGCCAAGGCGGTCCAAGATTCCGACCGCACCTGGGCGCGTCTGCAGCGCTTGGATCCGATGCGGGTGCCGCGCCCAGAGACGGACTTGGAGCAACTGGCGGAGGACATGCGCGCCTGGAGGCAGGAGGCAACGGCCAACGAAGAGAACCCCCGCGTCCTCCAGGAGCTGGTGGGAAGGCGGGCCGCGGCGCTCATGCGGCGCATCGAGAGCGTGGTGAGCGAGATCGAGCAGGGGCGGGCCAGCCTGGCCAACCTGGAAGGGCAGTATCAGGATATCAAGGCCAAGGTGTTGGCGTTGCGCACCAGCGTCCACGAGCGTGGCCGCGAGGGCGAGTGGCGCAGCATCGTGTGGGATACCGAGCTGGCCGACGGCGCGTGGCAGCGGGCTCAGGAGCTTGAGCGCGAGGCGTCCAGCGGCACAACGCTGCCAACGGCGGTCAACGCCATGCAGCGAGCGGTTACCGCGGCCAGCGAGGCGGCTCGCCTCTATGGTGACATCCAATCCGAGATGGGTCAGGCGGTGGGGCGGCTGGAGCGCGAATGGCAGACCGTCTCGAACAAGCTGGCCCGCGCGGCGCGTCGGCAGCATAGTCTTGAAGAGCGCGAGGATCAAGCGGCCGCCCGAGAGGTGGGCGCCCTATGTGATAGCGTGCACCGCGCGATGGAGCTGGCACGGGCAGCGACCACCTTTGAGGACGCGTTCCGCCATTTGCGGGATGCCCACAACCATCTGGCGAGGCTCTAGCTCGTCTTGGGAACGGCGTGATCGTCGGGCCAGACCGGAACGAACATGAGCCACTGTTCCGGCACGGCGCGGATGCGCTCCTCGATGATCGCCAACACCCGCAAAGCGTTGTGGCGAACCGTTTCGTCACGCCCGCCGGCCTTTTCCATCTCCAGGGGGGGCGACGCGAGCACGTTGTAGATTCCCTCGTCGTCTTGGTAGCAGCTAATCACCTGCACACGGGCATTGGCGCGGATGGCCATCCGAATATGGCCGGTGGGCATAGGGGCTGGCTTCCCAAAGAACGGCAGGAGCTCGTCATCCATGGAGGCCGGCCGATCCGCCCCGGTGACGACCACGCCGCCCCGCTCCAAGCGGTCCAGCCCCAAGCGCAGCGCCGCCATGGTGATGGGCGTCACCTCGATGCCGCGATGGCTGCGGATGCGGTTGACCGCTTTCCCACCCCAGCCTGGTCTGCTGAGGCTGAGGGCCTGCATCTCGATGCCCCGAGCGGCCATCCATTGGCTGACGAGGTCATAGTTGCTGATGTGCGGCCCCACGATCACCAGTCCACGCTCATCCTGGCAGGCTGCCAGGGTCATCTCCCACGCCTCTTGGTCGATTCTGACCGGGACACGGCTCTGTACATAGTCACAGATGCGGGCGCGGAGCATATCATAGTAGGTGCGGCCGGTGTGGCGCATGGCCCGCTGGGCCAGCGTGTCGAGGCTCTCAGCATCTAGCTCGGGCATCACATGAGCCAGATTCCGCCGCAGGTTGCGGTACATGCGGCCCTCGGTCTCGATGACGCGATCGGTGAGGCGGTCGGCTACCCAGTAGCCCGCGCGCGGAGGTAGGGCGCGCGATACGATCAAACCCAGCCCGATGCCGAACGGCCCGCCAAGCGCCCACTGGAGGGTCACGAGACATCCTCCCCGCGTCTCTCTGCCGAGACCAACGTGGCCATGGCCTCGACCACAACGGGGATGCCACGGGCCAGGCAAAAGGCCGTGGCGATCCAGGCCACGACCTGGAACACGGCCCGTGTGACGTCAACCAGTTGCTGGGTGACGGCGCCCTCGGCTGCGTAGAGGGCTAGCGCGCTGGCCAGGGCCAGCCCCGCAAAGGCGACGCACTTGACGATCGCATAGCTGCTCCGCATCCAGGGACTCTTGACCAGCGCGCGCCCAAGGGGACTCTGGAGGCTGTCAAAGGGGCGCTCCCCTGCGCTCACATGGATGCTCCGCAGGGCATCCACCACCGTGCCCCTCACCACAAAGATGATGGGGATCACCACGGGGACCAGGCCGATATCCGCCAAGCAGATCCACAGCACCAACTCTACCGTGCGGTCGGCCATGATGTCGAGCACGCTGCCGAGCAGGGTCGACTCGTGACGAGCCCGTGCGATGATGCCGTCCATAGTGTCCATGAGGATCAGGATGACGATCAGCGGCGCGGCAGCCAGTCGCCATGGGGCCGTGGGCGCATAGAGCAAGAGCGCTGCCGCCAGGAGCACAGGAAGCCTCAGGACGGTGATGGTGTTGGCCAGGTTGATCGGCCTATGCGTGCTGGTCATGGCGAGTCCTTCCCCTTGGTGTCGCGTTCCTGGGCGCGAGCCACCTGCCGCGCCTCCTGGAGGGCTTGGGTGCTGAGCGGATGTGCGTCGGCGGCATCCATCGCCTCCCAGTGCACATCGTGGTCTCCCACGACGCGCGAGAGCTCTTCCCACAGGGGGCGATGCTCCACAGGCAAGCCCTTGCTGGTGCGCCAGCCGTTCCGTTCCCACTTGGCCAACCAACGTGTGGCGCCGTGCAGCACATAGCTGGACGTGGTGAACATGCGTACGCGCGAGGGAGTTCGCAGCTGCTGCAGGCCCTTGATGGCCGCATAGAGCTCAGCGGCGTTGATGGTGGCAGAGGGCCAGGCTCCTGACACGGTGGCGACCGGCTGGCCCGGACGCTCGATGGTGGCGGCGTAACCAGCCGCCCCAGGCGAGCCAAGCGCACTGGCGCGGGTATAGATGGTTACGGGTTCGAGAGCGGGTTGCTTGCTTCGGGGGCTGCGTCCCTGGGCCAGGCGGGCGCGACCGATCCTTGCCAGCTCGTCGGCACGCTCGTTCAGCACGTTCCCGGCGTGCCCCCGCGTCCACTGCCACTGAATCTGATGCACCTGGTCGAGCCGATCGAGGGCGCGCCAGAGGTCATCGTTCTGCACGGGCGAGCCGTTGGCCTTGCGCCACCCCCGCTTTTTCCAGGCCTCGATCCAGCGGGTGATGCCATTGCGGACATAGGTCGAGTCGGTCACCACGGTGACGGAGCAGGGGCTTTTGAGAACGCTCAATGCCTTGATGGCGGCGGTGAGCTCCATGCGGTTGTTGGTGGTGTCGCGCTCTCCGCCAGAGAGCTCCTGCCGATGAGGTCCCGATACGAGCACGGCCCCCCAGCCCCCAGGGCCGGGGTTGGGATCGCAGCCGCCATCGGTGTAGACGAGCACCTCAGGGGCCGTTGTCGTGTGGTCAACGCGCTTCTGGATCATCGCTAGCGCGCCATGATATGGGCGAGCTCGAACAGCTCGAGATCGATGCCTTTGGTGTGATCGACGATCTCGCCCAGGGGTGTGGTGGTCAGGTGGTTGCCGCGGATGCCCACCAAGCAACCTGTCTCTCCACCGAGGAGGGTCCGCGCAGCCCCCTCGCCCAAGCGGGTGCCCAGGAGGCGGTCGGCCGACGTTGGGCGGGCGCCGCGCTGGGTGTGCCCCAGGATGGTGGCCCGTAGCCCAAACCCCGTGTCGTCGCGGTCCTGGTCAAAGTGGGCCAGCAAGCGCGTGGCATTGTTGGTGGCGCCTTCGGCGACCACGACCACGGCGTGAGTCTTGCCGCGGTCATAGGCGGCGCGGAGCTGGGCCGCGACGTCTTCAGGCGTCTTTTCGTGCTCTGGCACGACGACCACCTCGGCCCCGCCGGCAATGCCGGCCATGAGCGCCACATAGCCGCACTTGCGCCCCATCACCTCCACAAGAAAGGCCCTGCGATGCGATGCAGCCGTGACCTTGAGACGGTCGATGGCCTCGATGGCCACGTTGATGGCCGTATCGACGCCGATGGTCACGTCGGAACCGTCGAGATCGTTGTCGATGGTGGAGGCTACCCCCACCACCGAAAAGCCCATCTCCGAAAGCGCGTGCGCGCCCGCCTGTGAGCCGTTGCCCCCGATCACGACCAGCCCCTCGATCCCTCGCGCGGCGAGGTTGTCGAGAGCTTTTTGGCGGCCCTCGATGGTGCGGAACTCTACACAGCGCGCGCTACCCAGAACCGTTCCGCCCAACTGCATGATCCCCCCCACATCGCGGCGTGAGAGGTATCGCATGCTATCGGCGATGAGGCCGGCATAGCCCCCCTGAACGCCGAACACATCGGCGCCCAGCGCGGCCGCGGTGCGCACCGCTGCGCGCACGGCAGCGTTCATGCCGGGGGCGTCTCCCCCACTGGTGAGGACGGCGATCTTGGTCAAGAGGTGGCGGCCTTTCGCTGCGTTCGAGGTACGGGCGATCTAGAGACCAGTTATGCCACAAGGGACGCTGGGTGTCAATCATCGCTGGGGAGGGGGGATCTTGCGCACCCCGGGGGGCATCCTATAATGGGCGGAGATGAGAGCGGCCTTCTGGTGGGTGTTGCTGGTTGGCCTATCAAGAAACGATGATGGGGGAGTTGCATGGTAGAGATCGAGATCCTCAGCGCTGATCGGGTCGATGCACTGGCGGGCCTGGTGAGTGCCTGCAACCTGGGTGACTGGATCGACGAGGCCGCCCTAATGCGGTACATGCTGGCAGATCCGACTAGCCCGGCCGAGATGCGCCTCTTGGCGATACAGGATGGCGAGGCGTGTGGCTTTTGTGGGGCGGCCTTGCGCGATGGGCAGGCCTATGTCCAGCTCTTTGGGGTGGCCCCGTTATATCGCCGCCAGGGCATTGGCAGTCAGCTACTGGGCGAGATCGAGGCCCGAGCTCTGGCCCGAGGTGTGCAACAGATTCAGGTAACCGGCGCGCCTGGCGGCTACTTTTTTCCCGGCGTGCCGGTGGACGCCACCGCTGCCATCTGCCTGCTGGAGCGGCGGGGCTATCGCACCGACCGAACCAGCCGTGTCGACATGGACGTGGATCTGTTGACGGCTGACTTGGATGCCACTGAAGAGGTGGACGCCTTGGCCAAGCAGGGCATCACGGTGCGCCGCGCATCCCGAGCCGAGGTGCCCGAGGTGGCGCACTTTGCCGAGCAGTACTTTTCGCGAAACTGGGGCCTCGAAGCAGCCGGGGCCGACGGGCCAGAGCCCACGCTCTTGGCGGCCTGGTACCAGGGCGAGGTGGTGAGCTTTGCCGTCTATGATACGCTCGGACATGCCCGCTTTGGGCCCACGGGAACCCGCCCGGACATGCGGGGACGAGGCATCGGAGGCGTTCTGCTCAAGCGCTGCATGGAGACCATGCGAGAGCGCGGCGATGAACACGCTCAGATCATCTGGGTCGGCCCCATTGGCTTTTACGCGCGTGCGGTGGGAGCCCAGATCCATCGGGCCTACTGGAGCTTTGCCAAGGATCTGGCCTGAGGCCATGCAAGAGCGGCGAGTCGCCACAGTGGGAGCGGCATGCCTGTGCGGGTAGGCTATCTCTATCACGCTGGGTTCCTGGAGCACGACGCTGGCCCGGGACATCCGGAACGTCCGGAGCGGCTGCACGCCATCCTGCGGCGGCTAGAACAAAGTGGCCTGCTGCGGCAGCTTGAGGCCGTTCCGGTGCAGGCGGCGTCCGACGAGGATCTGCTGCGCATGCATGATGCCGACCTCCTCAGGCAACTCGAACGTACAAGCAGCGCTGGCAACAGCTATCTGGATCCGGATACCCAGGTGGGGCCGCGTTCCTTGGCGGCAGCCCGGCTGGCGGCAGGGGCCGCGGTATGCGGCGCTCGGGCTGTGTGGAGTGGCCACGTCCAGCGCGCGGTTGCTCTCACACGGCCTCCTGGGCACCATGCCGAGCCACGTCGCGCCATGGGCTTCTGCCTGCTGAACAATGTGGCCATCGCCGCGCACTGGCTCTTGGCCCAGGGAGCTCGGCGTCTCGCCATCGTGGACTATGACGCGCATCATGGCAACGGCACGGCGGCGGCGTTCGCCGACGATCCCAGGGTGCTATTCGTTTCGATTCACCAACACCCCTGGTACCCGGGCACCGGCGGGTGGCGCGAGATGGGCCGTGGCGATGGGTTGGGGAGCGAGCTCAACATCCCTTTGCCTGCCGAGAGCGGGGACGGCAACCTGCGCTTGGCATGGGAGCGCCTGGTTCTGCCGGCGTTGGAACGGTTCGCTCCGGAGATGCTCTTGGTCTCGGCCGGCTACGATGGCCACTGGGCGGATCCGCTGACCTGGCTGCTCTATTCGGTGGGTGGCCTGTGCGCCATAGCTCGCGGGCTGGCAGAGCTGGCCGATGCCCTTTGTGATGGGCGGATGCTGCTGGTTCTTGAGGGGGGGTACGATTTGGATGCGCTGGCCCACGGTGTGGCGGGGACCGTGGCGGCGATGCTGGGACAGCCCTATGCTGATCCTCTCGGCGCGGCCGATGAGCCCGAACCAAGCATCGCGAAGCTGATCGATTCTCTGCACGCGGGGCATCCGCTGTTCGGAGACGCATGGGGAGCGCACTAGGGGCCGCCGAGAGACCGTGCGAATACCGGCTGGCTCGGGCGCGTCCCTATATTGGCATCTGCGCAAAGACGCAACGTGACCTCGGTTAGGATCGCGACAAAAAGTCCTGGGGTGACCATGCAGACTCAGAACCGACAACCAACCATATCTGCCGACGATGTCCGCAAGGCCATTCGGCAACTCGAGATCGGGGTCGTGAATCATCGGGGCAGGGGCAAGGGCGTGCTCGATCTCCTGGCCGAGCGCGACCAAGTGGAGGCTTCCGTGGCCGCTCTCGAGGACGCCGGCCTCGACGTACGCCCTGAGCGCACGCGACTGGTCTTTGTGGATGGCAAGATCGAGCAATACAGCCGCAAACTGATCCGCGAGATGGGCGGCGCGGCCGCTCTGGAAAAGGCGCGCCAAGAGCGCCAGCCCCCGGTGGACCACTGGTGGTGGTTCATGGACCTGCGGAACGCCGAGCGGTTGAGGAAATCGATTCGGCGAACGGTGATCACGTTGGGGGTAATCGCGATCGTGGGCTTTGGGGCGCTGTTTGTGGCCGACCGGCTCTGGGGCCTATCGCCAGAGCAGAAGCAGGCTTACTCGCTCAAGACCGACGCGGAACGCTCCATTGGCGATGGCAACATCGACGCGGCCATCTCGGCCTACCAGCAGGCGATCGAGCTGACGCCGGATGATGGGGAGGCGTGGTTATACCTGGGGATGCTCTATCGCGAGACGGGCCAGGCGGAGCCGGCTGACGCTGCTTTTGAGACGGCAGTGGGGCTGATGGGCGGCGACGAGGTCGAGTTCTATGTGAACCTGGCTCAGGCCTATGTGATCTATGGGGATCCGCAGCGGGTGGTGGAATCCGCCAACGCTGCGCTTGGCCTCGATGACCAGAACGCGCGGGCCTACTATGTGCGAGCTACCGGCTATGAGCTACAGAATGAGGTGTTCTTGGCGCTGGAGGATCTGGATCGCTCTGCTGAACTCTCCAGCGGCGACAACGATGCGCTCTATGTGATGGCCAAGACGCGCTATGCGAACCTTCTGGAGCGGGCTGCCTCCACACAACGCGAGTGACGCGCAGTACCGGGCACAGGTGCGCGAGCGCGGGGTGGGTTTGGAATCCGCCCCGCGCCTATGGTATACTGCCGCCCGTCGCGGAGAGGTCGCATAGTCCGGCCGAGTGCGCACGATTGGAAATCGTGTAGGCGCAAGCCTCGCGGGTTCAAATCCCGCCCTCTCCGCCTCTTTCTCCTCCCCCGCAATCCGCGCCGTGCAGGCTGCTGCCCCCAGCGGTGCCGTCCATCCCATCGAGAGCCACGGAGTGAGCCTTTATGCTACACAACACCGACCAACCACTTGTCGGTTTCTCCAAGCAGGCCGCCAAACGGCAACGTTCCCTGGAGGACGACTTGTGTGGGCGCCTATGCCCTGAGCGCTTTCGGCAGCACCTTGAGGCGATCAGCAGCGAGCCCCATCCGGCTGGCTCGGCGGCCAACGAGCGCGTGGCCAGTTATCTTGCCGGCGTGATGCGCGCGGCAGGCTGGCAGGTGGAGCTACCAGCGTACGACGCGTACTTGCCGGTGGCCTCCTCCTCATATGTGGCGCTGGTCACTCCGGTGCGCCGGCCGTTGAACCAGCAGGAGAATATCCTGCCGGACGACCCCTACTCGGCTCACACCGACCTGATGCCGGCTTGGCTGGCCTACACGGGTTCGGGCGACGTGACCGGGCAGGTGGTCTATGCGAACTATGGCCGGCTGGAGGACTTTTCCCAGTTGCGGCAGATGGGCGTCGACTTGGCCGGCAAGGTGGTCATTGCCCGTTACGGCGGCAACTTTCGCGGCTACAAAGCTCGCTATGCCCAAGAGGCCGGCGCGGCTGCGTTGCTCATCTACTCGGACCCTGCCGATGGCGGATACGCCAACGGGCCACCTTACCCGGAAGGGCGTTGGCTGAACGATAGCGCCGTGCAGCGTGGCTCGTTGCAGACGCTCCCATACCCCGGCGATCCCCTGACGCCCGATGGGCCCGCAGTGACGGAGGAGCGCGGATCTCCGCCACGTCTGGCGCCCGAGCAGGTAGATCTACCGCGGATTCCGGTAGCGGCGCTGCCCTATGCCTCGGCATCCGAGATCATCGCGCGCATGAGCGGAGAATCCGTGCCCAAGGGGTGGCAGGGAGGCCTGCCTCATGCCTACCGCCTGACCGGTGGATCCGACCTGACGGTGCGGGTACAGGTCGAGCAGACCTGTAGGCTGAGGCGGATCGCCAACGTGATCGGCACCCTGCCCGGCGACGTCGAGCCCGATCGCTGGATTGTGCTGGGCTGCCACTATGATGCGTGGACCTTTGGCACGGCCGATCCGAACAGCGGCACGGCGGCACTGCTGCTGCTGGCCGAGGCCTTGGGCGCGCAGGCACGCGCCGGCAGCCGCCCGCGCCGTAGCATTCTCATCGCCCACTGGGATGCTGAAGAGCTGGGGATGATCGGCTCGGTAGAATGGGTCGAGGAGCATCTGGCCGAGGTCAGGCGCTCTGCCGTGGCCTATCTCAATGCAGACATGGCGGCCACGGGGCCGTCCTTTGGCGCCGCCGCCGCGCCGCTGTTGCGGGGGCCTGTGGCGGCCGCCGCTGATTCCGTCTCCGCCCTGGAAGGTGAGGGCTCGGCCTATGCACAGTGGGTCGCTAGCTCTCAGGCGGATGGGCCCAACTGGTCGATCCCGGGTGGCGGGTCGGACCACGTCGGGTTTCTGGCGCGGGCTGGCGTGCCAGCGGCGCAAGCCTCGTTCAGCAGCCCGGTGCCGGTCTACCATAGCGCCTATGACAACTTGAGCTGGTACGAGCGCTTTGCCGATCCCGAGTTCGCCAGCGGACCCACTCTGGCCGCGGTGGACGGCCTGCTGGCGCTGCGGCTGGCCAATGCCGAGATCCTGCCACTGGACGCGGGCGCCTGGCCCTCTGATCTCGATCGGCATCTGGACCGTCTGGTCGCGCGTGCGGAGGAGCTGGGCGTTGCCGTGGACCTGACCCTGGCCCGCTCGGCGGTCCGCCAGCTCCAGTCGGCTGCCGATGGGTGGGAGCAAGCTCGTGAGGCCTACCTGGGCTCGCCAGACCTGCCCGTAGCCGATCTCGCTGCGGTGAACGACCGGCTGGCCTCGCTGGAGCGCCAGTTCCTGTGCGACGCTGGTTTGCCCGAGCGATCCTGGTATCGCTCGCAACATGCGGCGCCGGATCCGGTGGACGGCTATGCCACCTGGCCGCTTCCCGCCTTGAGGCATGCGGTGGAGGCCTGTGATCCGGACGCGGCAACCCTCTGGCAGGAACGCCTGGTTGCCTCGATCGAGCGCGTGTGCACCTTGCTCGATGAGGCCGTGCGTACCTTGCGAGGTGAGGCGCTTTGACAGGCTAGGTGGGCTGCGCTACGATTAGGCGTGGTC
>CAZUZB010000039.1:0-14640 GCA_964624695.1 uncultured Anaerolineales bacterium
TCGGTAAAGATGCTGCGGGGCACGCCCTGCACGCCGTACTTTTGGGCCAGGTGCGGGAACTCGATGGCCTCCACCATGGCGGCGCTGATCTTGTCGCTGGCCACAGCCAGGCTATGGGCCATCTGCACGGCCTTGGGGCAGTAGGGGCAGGTGGGCGTCACGAACACCTGGATGGCGATGGGCTCCTCGATCTCGGCCAGGGCGGCCATGGTCGCCTCCGAAAGGCGAGCCGACCCCCGCGAGACAGCCACCACCGCCTCCACCAGGGAGGTGAACTCGTAGCCGGAGGGGATCCCGTAAAAGCGCACGCCATAGTCCTTGGCGCCCATCACCACCGTGGCCGGGATCTTGTCGATGGCGTACTGGTCGGCCGTCTCTTTATCCCCCACAAAGTTGTAGACCTCGAGCGTGATCTTGTCCGAGAGATCCGCCAGCTCCTCTAGGACCTGCTGCGTCTCGCGGCAAAACTGACAGGCGATGGTCTGGGTGAAAAAGAGCAACGTGACGGGATCGACTAGGTTCTTTTCAAAATGCTCACGGACCGTCTTGGCATCCTGTTCGTTGAGCAGAGCCATGGTTGCCTCCTTCTCTAGGATTCGATGGCCGCTTTCTGCGTGTTGATTTCGTACAGGCGAGCGGGATCGAGCTTTTGGCTGCGGTCGTAAAAGTAGACGCCGTTGACCTCTTGCTCGACATCAGTGAGCTGGGTATAGCAAAAGGCGCAGATGGCGGGGTTTCGCAGCAGCGCCTCGGTGAGGGCGCGATAGCGAGCCAGGTACTCCTCGATGTTGCGGGGGCGTCCCTCGACGCCGCCATAGCCCCAGCCGGCCGCGTCCTGCTGGCCGGGGTTCCACCAGATGCCGCCGTACTCGCTGACAAAGTAGGGCTGGCCCGCGTAGGGGGCCGAGCACTCGGGAAAGCACACGTATGCCTCGCCGCCGGCTGCCATGGGGGCATAGCGGGCGGCAAACGGCTCGGGATTTTGCTCATAGTCGTGCACATCGAACACGTCGGTCTCGACGTGGACATAGCCGCTGGCATCGATGGCCGGCCGCGAGGGGTCGGCGGCCTTGGTGAGGCGGTAGATGGTGCGAATGATGTCAGGATCGTCCTTGGGGCTGGTCTCGTTATTGGGGCACCAGCCCACCAACGAGGGATGGCTATAGTCACGGCGCATCACCTCCAGCCACTGCTGCGCCAAGATGGCTGTGGCACGCGGGTCGGCCAGGTCGATGCCCCAGCTCGGATACTCGTCCCACACCAGATAGCCCAGTCGATCGGCCCAATAGAGGGAGCGCGGCTCGAACACCTTTTGGTGAAAGCGGGCGCCGTTGAACCCGGCCGCCAGGCCCAGCTCGATGTCGCGCCGGAGAGCCTCGTCGGAGGGGGCGGTGTAGATGCCATCGGGGTAGAAACCCTGATCCAGCACCAGCCGCTGGAAAACTGGCTCGCCGTTGAGCAGGATGGCCTTGTCGCCCAAGGTCACATCGCGCATGCCCACGTAGCTGCGAACCTGATCCTGGCAGCCCGCCTCGGTGCGGAGGGTGACGTCCAGGTCGTACAGCACGGGGTGGCCCGGCCCCCAAGGCTGGGGATCGGGAATAGCGAGAGTAAGAGTGGCTCGCGAGCCGGCATAGCGGACGGTGCCAGCCGCGACGGTCTCGCCCTCTAGGCTCGCCTGGACGGCGAGGGTGCCACGGCTGGCATCGCCGGCCAACTCGGCCTCGATGCGGACGACGCCGCCGGCGAGATCGGGGAGCAGGCGCAGGTCGGCGATGTAGGTGCGGGGGACGGCCTCCAGCCAGACGGTCTGCCAGATGCCGGTGGTGCGAGTGTAGACGCAGCCGTAGGAGCCAAAGCGCTTGCTCTGCTTGCCCGTAGGTTGGAGCGGGCTGCGGGTATCGTCCTCGGCGCAGATGGTGATAGCGTTCTCGCCCCGCTGGAGCGCGTCGGTCACCTCGGCGCAGATGGGGGTGTAGCCGCCCAGATGGCGCCCGACCATCTGACCATTGACCCAGATCCGCGTATCATAGTCGCAAGCGCCGACGTGCAGCAGCACCCGCTGGCCGGCCCATTGGTCGGGGATGCGCACGGCACGGCGGTACCAGACGGCGGGCATGAAATCGAGCTCGCCGACGCCCGAGAGGGCGCTTTCGGGGCAAAAGGGGAGCAGGATCTCGCTCGGCAGGCTATCGGCGGCAGGGAGGCCGCGCGCGACGCCGCTGCGGGCGGGATCGCGATCAAACTGCCAAGGGCCGTTCAGATTGAGCCAGAGCGGCCGCGTCAGCCGCGGGCGGGGATACTCGGGCCGGGGAATCTCCATCATCACCTCCGGGTGGAATGCTTGCCTCACACGCAGCCATTATACTCACTAGCGGGCCGGCAGGTTAGTCAGACATCGACTGGGCTGGGAGCCAGCTAGGAGGCCAGGCGCCATGATTCCGATCGGCGACCACAACTGGCGACGTCGCGTTCCGATCGTCACCATCCTGCTGGTGGTGATCAATGTGGCGGTGTTTCTCTATCAATCGCTCCTGCCCGCGGCCAGCCGCAACCTGTTTGTGCTCCAAGCGGCGATCATCCCACGAATGCTGCTGACGTATCCGAGCTTGAGGACCGCAGCGACGTTGGTGACTTCGATGTTCCTGCATGATGGGCTCTTGCACCTCGGCGGCAACATGCTCTACCTGGGCATCTTTGGCGACAATGTCGAGGAAACGCTGGGGAGATGGGGATTCCTGTTGGTCTACTTGGCGGGGGGCATCGGCGCGGGGTTGGCCCATGTGGTGACGAATCCGATGTCGTTGACGCCGACGATCGGGGCCAGCGGCGCCATCGCGGCGGTGCTGGGAGTCTACCTGGCCATGTTCCCGAGGAACCGGGTGAGGACGTTGCTGCTGCTGGGCTGGTTCATCCGGCTGGTGGATCTGCCCGCCTTTGTGGTGCTGGGGCTCTGGTTCGTGCTGCAGATCGTGAACGCCTTGGGGTCGCTGGGCCTGGCCGAGGCGGGCGGGGTAGCCTGGTTCGCCCATCTGGGCGGGTTCGTGTTCGGGCTGGTGGTGGGCGGCCTCCTCCGGAAAAAGAGGCCGGCCCACCTGGTTCAGCAACGGCGCTGGTAGCCCGGAGCACAGGCCAGGTCTATGCAGGGTCCTGCTCCATGGCCTGGCGGGCCTTGCGTGAGATCCCGTTCCACAGCGTAGCCAGGCCCATGGCCTTGCGCATGGCCTGGAGGGTCTCCTCGGCCTCCTGGCTGGCGCGCAGCGTGCCCTCGTAGATGACGCGCTCGACGAGACCCTTTTGGGAGGCGTAGGCCTCGCGCCGCTGGCGGATCGGGTCGAGGAAAGCGTTGAGCGCCGTGGTCAGCTTTTCCTTGACCTCGACATCGCCTACCCGGCCCTGGCGGTAACGGGTTTTGAGATCCTCGACCTCGTCCCGGTCAGGGTTGAAGGCATCGTGGTAGACAAAGACGGGGTTGCCCTCGACGCGGCCGGGGACGTCGGCACGGACGCGGTTGGGATCGGTGTACATGGCGAACACCTTTTTGCGAACCGTCTTGGCGTCATCGGAGAGAAAGATGGCGTTGCCGAGGCTCTTGGACATTTTGGCCTGGCCGTCGGTGCCGATGAGGGAGGGCACCTCGCCGACCATGACGTCGGGGAGAGGAAGCACCTCGCCATACATGCTGTTAAAGCGGCGGGCGATCTCGCGGGTGATCTCGACGTGGGCCTCGTTGTCCTTGCCCACGGGCACGAGGTCGCCACGGACCATGAGGATATCGGCCGCCTGGAGGACGGGGTAGCCGACGAGACCAAAGGGCAGCGTCTCGTCGTTGAGATTGGCGGCGCGGGCCATGTCCTTGATGCTGGGGAGGCGCTGCACGCGGGGCAATGTGACCAGCATCTCAAAGATCAGGTTGATGTGATAGACGGCGGGGACAGCCGATTGGAGATAGATGGTGCTCTTGGCGGGATCGATGCCGGCGGCGAGATAGTCCAGAACCACCTCGCGCACGTTGGAGCGCAAGCCCTCGATGTGTTCTTTTTCGGGGCGGGTGGTCAGGGTATGCAGATCGGCGATGATGAAAAAGCAGTCGTACTCGTCCTGGAGACGGACGCGGTTGGCCAGGCTCCCCACATAGTGGCCCAGATGGAGCTTGCCCGTTGGACGATCGCCCGTCAGGATACGTTTTTTTGCCATGTTCGTTCCCCCTTGGTGGTGTGTGGCGAGCCCCACACCCGTGATCGATGCATCAAAAAGCCTCTCGTCCCCATGGGGACGAGAGGCTAACCCGCGGTGCCACCCCAGTTGGGCGCGCGGCCGACCGCACACCCCGCTCAGGCCGAGAACGTTCTCAGCTCGGCCGCCCTGTAACGGGAGCGATCCCGGCGCGGCCTACTAGAGGTTCACCCGCGCAGCTCCCCGGCCCATTCGCCACGCATGGTCGCATCCCCTTTGCAGCTACCGGGGACTCTCTGCTCGACGACAGCGCGCTACTCTGCCGGTTCCCAGCTATTGTGCCCCGATGATACCACGAGGGGCATCCAGGGTCAATCGGCCAGCCCTAGAGCAAAGCGCGCGCGACCTTTTGGACTCCCTCGACCACCTGATCGGCCTCGTCCATGCCGAAAGACTGATCGATGAACAGCATCACCGAACGGCTCAGCAGGTCCAGCGTCTGGGGGCACTGATCCCTGGTATAGCCCTTGACGTCCCCCTGGTAAAAGGGGCTATGCCAGGGCGCCCGCCGGGGCTCGGCCAGGCCGCTGACCATAAAGGGCCAGTAGGCATAGATGTGACGGTCAGGGATGGCCTTGTTGTGGATGGTGCCACAGCCAATGTTCTCAGCGTTGAGGGCCTCGGCGAACCGTTTGGCCAGATCGGCCTCGGGCAGGAAAAAGGTGAGGGTGATGCCGCAATCGCCCTCGGGGTCGGGGACATCCTGCAGGGTGATGCCATCGATGCCTTCGATCCCGGCCACGATGCGGGCCTTGATGGAGCGGAAATGCGCCAGGAGGGGATCGAGCCGGTCGCACTGGACCACAGCCAGCGCTGCAGAGAGCTCAGAGAGGCGATAGTTCTCGCCGGAGACGACGAAATCATAGGTGCGGTCGCCAACGCCCTCCCAGAAGCGGGCGGCGCAATCGTGTTGCATACGGGCCCGGTCATAGATCTCCTGGTCGTCGGTCAGCAGCAGGCCGCCCTCGCCAGAGGTGATGATCTTGTACTGCTGCAAGCTAAAGCAGCCGACCTCGCCGAAAGAGCCCAGGGGGCGGCCCTTGTAGGTTCCGCCGTTGGACTGGGCGACGTCCTCCAGCACGGCGATGCCGTGACGCTGGGCAATGGATGTAATCTCATCCATGCGAGCGGGCACGCCGCGCATGTGCACGGGCACCACCGCCTTGGTGTAGGGGGTGATCTGGCGCTCGAGATCGACGGGATCCATGTTGAGCGAGGTGTCCACCTCACAGAGCACGGGGACGGCGCCGGCGGCGATGACGGCGGCGGCCGTAGCCACATAGGTGTGGGCGGGAATGATGACCTCATCGCCGGGGCCCAGGTCCAGGCCGAACATGGCGCAGATGAGCGCCGAGGTGCCGCCGTTCACCGCCAGGGCATAGGTGCGCCCGAGCCGCTCGGTGTAGAACGCCTCCAGCCGGGCGGCATAGGAGTCACCCTCGAGAAAGCGAAAGAGGCGCTTTTTGCCGAGGACGTCCCGCACCGCCTGAATCTCTTGCTCTCCGATCTCGTTCGAGCCATGGAAACCCGCTTGCAGCCTGGTCGTACGCACCGGCTTGCCTCCATCAATGGCGAGACGCTCTGTCATAGTACAGCCCTCCGTGTGTCTACTCTTGTGTCAACCGGGCGACCATGGCCGCCACATAGTCGGGCGATGTGCCGCAGCAGCCGCTGACGACCCGCGCGCCCAGCTCCACATGGCCGGAAATCGCTTCGGCCAGCTCTTGCGGGGTAATGTCCCAGGTCGCCTCGGCATTGTGGCCAGCGGTGGGGATGCCGGCATTGGGCTGGGCAAAGAGGGGCAGCTCCACCGCCGCACCCATGCGCTCAAGGGCCACCCGCACGGCCTCGGGGCCATCGCCGCAGTTGGCGCCCACCACGTCCGCGCCGGCTGCGGCGGCCTCTTGGGCGGCGCGCTCGGGCTTGAGGCCCATCATGGTGCGACCCTTGAGGTTAAAGGCAAAGCTGCAGATGACGGGCAGGCTGGAGACCGCCTTGGCCGCGCGGACCGCCGCGCAGGCTTCATCGACGTCATGCTGGGTCTCGATCTTGATGAGGTCCGCCCCGCCAGCCACCAGCGCCGCGATCTGCTCGGCAAAGAGATCCTCGGCCTGGTCGATGGACAGGGGGCCGTAGGGATCCATGAGCTGCCCGGTGGGCCCCACCGATGCGGCGACCCAGGCGCGGCCGGCGGTTGCCTCTTTTGCCAGGGCGGCGCCCAGGCGGTTGATCTCCACGAGGTCCGCCTCCAGCCCGCCCTCGCGGAGCCGGATGCGGTTGCCGCCAAAGGTATTGGTGGTGACAAAGCGGGCCCCCGCAGCGAGGTAGGCGCGATGCACCGCGAGAACCGCGTCGGGGCGGGCCAGGTTCCAGGCTTCCGGCAGGGTGCCGACAGGCAAGCCGCTGGCCTGCAGCATGGTGCCGATGGCGCCATCGCCGATGACGAGCTCGCGACGTAGGGTTTCAAGAAAGCTCAGTTGCATGCTTTCGCGCTCCAAGGTAGATGCTTGCTAGATGATGACGGCCTGGTAGCCATCGGCCACGTACTTGGCCAAGCTGACATGCCCAAAGGCGTCGGAAAGGAGGGGAAGGTCGAGTTGCTCGGCCGCCTCGAGGGCGCCGTTGGCGGCGGCGCAAGCCTTGCAGACGCCATCGATGAGGCCCTCGCTGCGAGCCTTTTCAAAGAGAGGCCGCAGCTTGTGCTCACCGGCGGCAAAGGGCAGCAGCCATTGAGGCGCCTGTCCCTCCAAGACGATGCGCGCCTCGGCGCCGCGCTGAATCGCGTCACGGGCGAACAGCACGGCATGTTGCAGCCGACAGGGGGCATCGGTGCCGGCAAACAGCAGGATGATGATCTTTTCCATGCGCCCTCCGACCAGATCGCTACGGCAGCGGTACCTTTTGGTTACCGCCACTATAGGGCAATGCGAGCGACGGTCAAGTGCCGTATCCCTTGCGCCGGGACCGCTTTTGGCATATCATAAAGTATATCAGGTAACTCTAGTTTCTGTTAACGACGAGGACCCCCGAGGGCTCGGGAGGGAGGTATCGCCGTGAAGAGTCTGGTAACTGGAGCGACCGGCTTGGTGGGGGGGCATCTGGTGGGCGCCCTGTTGTTGCGAGGGGAAGAGGTGCGGGCGTTCGCGCGGCCGAGCAGCGACGTGGCCGCCCTGCGGCAGCGGGGCGTGCAGGTGTATGTGGGCAACCTGACCGACCAGGCGTCGGTGGCGGCGGCCACCGAGGGGGTGGATCGGGTCTTTCATTGCGCCGAGCTCTCGCGGGATTGGGGCCCGGCGATCGGCTTTCAGCAGGCCAACGTGGACGGCGTCCGTAGCGTCTTGGGCGCGGCGACGCGGGTGGGGGCCCGGTTCGTGTTTCTGAGCACGACGCAGGTGTACGGGTTCCCGGGGACACCGGCCGACGAGTCGGTCTCGCCATCTCCCAGGGGATTCGGCTATGCCGATTCCAAGATCGAGGCTGAGGCGTTGGTGCGCGCGAGGCATCGGGCGGTCAATCTGCATACGGTCATCCTCCGGCGGGGGACGGTGTACGGGCCGCGAGCGACGCGTTCGGTGCTGGCGGTCATCGATGGGCTACGCGACCACACGCTCAGGCTGTACGACGGCGGGGAGCATGTGGCGGGCCTGACCTATGTGGGAAACCTGGTGGACGCCATGATCCTGGCGGGGGACAAGGACGAGGCCTCGGGGCGGATCTATAACATCACCGACGGCAGCGAGGTGACGTGGCGCGAGTACATCGTTGCGCTGGCGGATGCGCTGCAGCTCCCGCGCCCCGAAAAGAGCCAGGCGAGATGGCTGGCTCACCTGATGGCGTCGTTCTGGGAGGGATACTATCGGGCCACGGGGCGCAACGAGCGCCCGCCGATGACCACCGCCAACGTGGAGGTGATGGGCACGGATCAGATCTATCCCATCGATCGGGCGCGACGGGAGCTGGGGTACGCCCCTCGCGTGGCGCTGGAGGAAGGCATCGAGCGCACCATCGAGTGGCTGCGCGAGGCTGGCCACGACGAGGACGTGTCCTGGCCGGACGCGGCTTAGGACGTGGGTTCGTCCTCGCCGGGGGAGAGCGCCGCAGCCGGTGGGGTGGGCGAGTCGATGGGCTTGAGAGGGAGGGAGATGGTAAAGACGCTTCCTTCCCCGGACTGGCTGTGCACTTGAATGTCCGCTCCGAGCTGATCCAGGATCAGCTTGGAGATCACCAACCCAAGGCCGATCCCCTCTCGGCCATCTTGGGAGCTGTGCGAAGCATACTTGACAAAGAGCATCTGCTGCTCTTGGGTCGTCATCCCGATGCCGCGATCCCAGACACGCATCCGACAGTGCCCGGCGGCCACGGCACAGGCTATGCCGAGCTCGCCTCCTGGATCGGTGAACTTGACGGCGTTGCTCAGGAGGTTGATCAGCACCTGTTGCAGCCCGTCCGCGCTGGTCTGGGCCAGGATCTCGCTCGAAGGTAGCGAGACCTGGATCTCTAGCTCCTTGGCCAGGGCCAGCGGCTGGCATACGGCGACCGCCTCACGAACGACGTCGCGGACATCGATCAGGTCCATGGGCAGTTCATAGTGGCCAGCCTCGAGGCGGGAGAGATCGAGCAGCGCGCGAACCAGCTTGGTCTGGCGTTCGATCTGGCTGGCGATGACACCGAGGTATTCGGCGCGCTTGACGGCGGGGGTATCCTCGTTGGCCAGCAGGCTGGTGAGCGTGCGCATGGTGGTTAGCGGCGTGCGCAGCTCATGGGCCACAAAGGCGACGAAATCGCTCTGGCGTTGTTGCGCCGCGAGGTCGGTGGTGACATCGCGAGCCACATAGATGACGCCCGCGCCAGCATCCTGGGCATCCCCCAAGAGCGCTCGCCGGATGGCGAGGTAGCGGCCCTTCCATGGCGTGGGCTCGCCGCCATGGCCGGCGGCGGCGACGATGGCCCGAAGCTGATCGGGCAGCCTTTGGCCGGGGCGGACCTCGATCAGTTCCTCGGCAGCCGGGTTGGCCAGCGTGATAGTGCCGGCTTGGTCAGCGACAAAGACGCCTTCGTTCAGATTGTTCAGCACGTTCAGGGTCAGGTCGCGCTCGCGGCGCAGGTCTGCCAATAGGCGACGGCCTTCGAGGGACGATCCCAGCGAACGAGCGAGGAACGCCGTCATGTGGCGTTGTCGGGGGGTGATGCCCTGTTCAGACGGGAGCACGATGGCGAGGCACCCCTCAATGGCGTGGGGCGAGGACAGGGGCACCAGATAGACGTCGCGCCGCCCCCCCGACGCGGCCACACCGCGCACCGCCTTGCCGTCACCTGTCAGGAAGCGCTCCCACAAACCCCAGTGCTGTACAGCAGCGAGCTTGGGCGCGACCAGGGCGCGATCGCCCTGATCGAGATCGCGCTCGGCGCGTAACACCCAGCCGTCGCCGTCTCGCAGGTAGATGCCAGCGGCCACTTGGCCCAGAAGAGAGGAGAGCTGCGCCAGGCCGGTCGCGAGCAGCTCCTGCTCGCCATCGGGACGGCCGAGCTCTTCGCTGGCGCGGAGGAGGCCGCGAAGGTCAGCGTTGGTGCGGAGTAGCGCCAGGTTTCGCCGATGCAGCAAGCTCCGCTGTCGCGAGGTCTCCATATAGCATACCCAGACGACCACCGCGACGGAGATGAGATAGACCAGCCCAAGCAGAGCGCCCAGGGGGCCTTGCTCAGGCGGCCAAGCGGGGTACAAGGGCTGGATACCCCGCAGATCGAGCCCGATCAGGGTCGCATAGGCAACAGCAGCCAAGAGAGCGAGAGGGAGAACGGCCTGGGACCCGATCAGCCAGCCCCCCATCATGATGGGCCACAGGTATGCTAACAGAAAGTGATCGCCTTCTCCACCCAGGGTAAAGATGAGCGTCGAAATGAGGAGAATCTCGATGGAGAAAACGAGATAGCCCAGAAAGGCGAGCTCGCGCTTGCGCCAGAGATAGAGGTAGATGCCATTGACGCCAAACTGGGCAAAGGCGAGGAGATGCAGGGGTACCGCCGGGGGAGGGGGAACAATTCCCTGCACCGCGAGCAACACGAGTAGCAGTGCGCCGGTGACGACTGTGCGCCCTTTGATGAACCGGAACCAGAGAATCTGGTGCCCTCCGGCTCTGGAACTAGTCCCTTGGGCCAACATACTTGGCCACCCTACCGGGGAGCCAGATGACCACGCTGGTAGCTCCATCAGCGTCGCGGTCGATGGTCAACCGCCCGCCATGGCCTTTGACCACGCGGTTGGCAAAGTCGATAACGTCGGTCCCCACAGAGGAAGCTTCGGCATCGGTCGCGTACCCGCCGTCGCGGACGACAAACTCGACGCCGCCCTCGTCGGCGCGCGTGGCGGAGATGGTCACACGCGAGCCGCTGGGAGAGACAGAGACAGCCGATTCGAGCAATCCGGCCAAAGCGCGATCCATGGCCTCGGGGTCCATATTGGCGCTGAGGAGGCCCCCGCAAGAGATCTTGAGCTCGACGCTGCGCTGCGCCGCGAGACGAGCGGCCTTGGCAGCCGAGCCACGCACGATGGGCGCGACGCGGACGGGCTCGCGCTGTACAGGATACTCGTCGGCGATTTCGGGGACGGCCCAAGAGAGATCATCGATAAGCTCTCGCAAGACGCGCGCATCCGACAGGGCGCGCTCCAGGTAGCGGGCCATGTCTTGCTCGTCTCCGGAAAAGCGCTGGGTGAGCAGCAGGTTGAGATGCGACTGCAAGCGCGCCACGGGCGCGCGGAGCTCTTTGGATATCTCGGCGATGATCTGAACCCGCAGATCTTGGAGCCGCCGGCGTTCTTCTTCGCGCGTGTGTTGCACCCGGTTCAAGATAGCCTGCACGCGAGCGGCCAGCTCGTCCGGCTCAAAGGGCTTGACGATATAGTCATCGGCCCCGCGCAAGAGGCCATCGAGGCGCGCCTGGTGATCATCCTTGCCCGTGAGGAACACAAAGGGCACCGAGTTACCGGTGAGCGCATTGGCACGCTGCTGGAACTCGAAACCATCCATATCGGCCATCATGATGTCAGAGATGATCATATCCGGCGATGCCTGAACCAGAAACTCCAGAGCTTGTTCACCGGTTGTGGCTGGAACGACCTCATAGCCGGCACGCCGCAGAAATTCCTGCAGCGAGTAGAGCACATCGATCTCGTCATCGAGCAGCAAAATGCGGCTGGGGTCTCTCGGTCCGTTCGGCGTCCCACGCAAATCCACTGGGTCTATCTCCTACGGACGGGGGCATGGCATCTCAGGGCCAGTATAGCAGCAGGATGACGGTGTGAGCGTCTAGCACCGTAAAACTGGGCTAAATCCAGCGTAAAGAATCGCTCGTTGACACCTGGTTACGGCATCCCCATAATCTAGTTGCGTGTGAAGCACCCCTGGAGAGAGGAATCTGCTATGGTCCGCGCCGCGGTCATGCCAGCGCCACATCAGCCCATCGAGATCCGCACGTACCCGACACCGGACCTGGAACCCGGCGCCATCCTGCTCAAGACGGTGATGAGCGAGGTATGCGGCACCGACGTACACCTGCATGAAGGGCGCCTGAGCGGCGTGCCCTATCCCATCATTCCGGGCCACATCAACGTGGGGGAGATCGCGGCGCTGGGCGGGGAGGTGTCGGACGTGGCGGGGCAGCCGCTGCGCGTGGGGCAGGCAGTCACGTTCCTGGATGTACACGAGACCTGCGGTCGCTGCTGGTATTGCACCGTGGCGCACGCCTCGACGCGCTGCCCCAGCCGGCGGGTGTACGGCATCACCTACTCGGCCGATGAGGGCCTCTTGGGGGGCTGGTCGGAGATGATCTATCTCAAGCCGGGCGTGCTGGTGTTGCCGCTACCCGATGCGGTGGCGCCGGACCGGTTCATCGGGGCGGGCTGCGGCCTGCCCACGGCGGTGCACGCCATCGAGCGCGCCGACATCCAGCTCGGCGACGCGGTGGTCGTCCAGGGGAGCGGCCCCGTGGGGCTGAGCGCGGCCATCCTGGCCCAGCTGAAGGGGGCCACGCAAGTGATCGTTATAGGCGGGCCCGAGAGCCGCCTGGCCGAGGCGACGCGCATCGGAGCCGACGCCGTCATCGATATCGGCGCGCATGGTCCTGAAGAAAGGGTCGCCATGGTGCGAGAGCTCTGCGGCGGGCGCGGGGCCGACGTGGCCATCGAGGCCAGCGGCAACCCACAGGCTGTGCGCGAAGGCATGGCGATGACTCGCGATGCGGGACGGTATGTGATTGTGGGGCAGTACACCGATGCCGGCGAGATAGCCATCAATCCGCATCTCGACATCAACAGAAAGCATCTGGAGATTCGCGGCACGTGGGGTATCGATTACGGGCATCTGTGGCGAGCGATGCGGGTATTGGCCAAGCATGGCGACCGCTTCCAGTGGGAGCGTTTCATCTCGCGCCGCTATGGGCTGGACGAGGCCCAGCAGGCCCTGGATGACGTGGCCAATCTACGGGTCGTCAAGGCCGTGATCGAGCCCAACGTGAGCCAACGGGGAGATGGGTGATGGACGGCCTGACGCTGTATATCAGCGCGGCGCAGGAGATGGATGCCGAATGCGAGGCGGTGGGCAAGCTCTTGGCGGGGGTGCTCCCCAAGGTGCGATGGACGCTGCACCGCACGCCCTCGGGAAGGGGCAGCCTGAACCCTGACCTGCGGGCGCTACACGCCAGCGATCTGCACCTGTTCTTGCTGGGTGCGGATATCGTGGCGCCGTTGGGGGTGGAATGGCGCGAGGCGCGGCACGCCAAGACGCCGCTGTTCCTGTATCGCGCCGTCGGGCGGACCATGTCGCCGGCGGCGTCTTATTTCCTGCATCATTCGGGCGCCCATTGGACCAAGTTCCGAGGTGCGGCGGATCTCGCGCTAAAGTTCGAGCGACAGTTGGTCGCGGAGCTGGTGGCTGGCACCCCAGGATACGGCTTGAGCCTGGACGAGATCGAATCGCTGACGGAGCGGCTGGAAAAGCTGCCCGCCGAGGCCAGCGCTGGCGAGACGGAGGCGCGCGGCGCCGGTCTGGGCGGCGTGATACTGCCGAAAGAGGGCTAGCCGGTCCGCGGCCGGATCAGGCGCGGTCATACCGCACGGCCGAGAGCTCGCGCAGTCGCTCGGCGGCCGATTCGGCGGTCAGATCGCGCTGCGGCGTGGCGAGCATCTCGTACCCCACCATGAATTTGCGCACCGTGGCGGACCGCAGCAGCGGCGGGTAAAAGTGCCAGTGTAGATGCCACTCTGGGTGTTCCTGGCCATCGGTGGGCCGCTGGTGGATGCCCATGGTGTAGGGGAACGAGGTCTCGAACAGGTTGTCATAGCGCACGGCCAGCTCGGAGAGGATCTGGGCGGCGGCCAGACGCTCCTCGGCGTCGAACTCGGTGAGATCGCGCAGATGGCGCCTGGGGAGGATCATGGTCTCAAAAGGCCAGGTAGCCCAAAAGGGGACCAGGGCCACAAAGTGTTCGTTGGCGCAGACGACGCGCTCGCCCAAGCCTAGCTCCAGCGCCTGATAGTCGCAGAGCAAGCAGCTACCACGCTCCTGAAAGTAGGCAGCCTGGTGCTCTTGCTCGAGCGCGGGCTCCTGGGGGATGGTGGCGTTGGCCCAGATCTGACCGTGGGGATGGGGGTTGGAGCAGCCCATCATGGCGCCCTTGTTCTCAAAGATCTGCACATAAGAGATCCCTGGCCGCGAGCCGATCTCGCGATATTGCTCCGTCCAGACCTCGACGACGCGCAGGATCTGCTGCGGCGTCATCTGAGCCAGGGTGAGGCTGTGATCGGGCGAGAAGCAGACGACACGGCACAGGCCGGGCTCGGCCTCGGCCAAGAGGAGCGGGGATTCTTCCCAACGGCCGCTGGGGGAATCGGGCAGCAGCGCGGCAAAGTCATTGTCAAAGACAAAGGTCTCGGTATATACTGGGTTTTCGTTCCCACCTGCTCGCACGTTGCCAGGGCACAGGTAGCAGTTCGGGTCATAGCCAGGCCGAACCTCTTGAGGCGGCTTTTCGATCTGGCCCTGCCAGGGACGTTTGGTTCGGTGCGGCGACACCAAAATCCAATCACCGCGTAGAGGGTTATATCGGCGATGCGGGTGATCGGACAAGGAAAAGCGGGCCATACCCTGCCTCCCGATGTAGTTCGCTCGACGCCATAGGTTCAGGATAGGCCGGGAACGAGCTCTGTCAAGGAGGACTGGGCCGGCCTTGGCTATGCCGCGCCACGCAGCGCTGCGAAGGGCACACCTCTGCCATGTTATGTCCGGAATGTCGAATCAGCGCCGAGGGAGGCGACACCTGCCCCTCCTGCGGCCAAAGAGTCCCCGAAGAGGAGCGCTTTGGCGGCCAAGGCGGCCACTATTTGCGGGTGTTCCTATCGATCGGGGTGGG
>CAZUZB010000039.1:14740-15827 GCA_964624695.1 uncultured Anaerolineales bacterium
GGCAAGACGAGCCGCCTCTCACGCTATCTCTCGCGCGAGCGGATCGAGTGGAAGCTGCCGGTGCTCTCGTACGATCTGGAGGGGCCGCCGGAAAAGGGCGACGAGGCGCTGCTACGGCTAGAGCCGGGCACCATCGATGATCTCCCCTGGCTGATCGCCCTGATCGAGGAGCACCTGGGCCCGCCCGAAGAGGTCAGCAGCTCTGAGCTATTCTAGCGGCGGGGTGAGCTGTTCGAGCGGCGGAGCTTGACGCCATCCCCGCCTGCCGCTACGATGGCCCCGAAAGCTGTGCCGAGTGGCGCACCCGGTTGGCGGGCGATCGGGCTGCTCAACGGAACGAGGTGGTGTATGCTCTGGAGACCTCCCCGCTATATGGCCGGCATCTGGGTCGGCGTGACCCTGGTGGCCTATCCGCTGGTGTATCTGCTGGTGTATATGGCGACTGGCAAGTTCCCCAAGGGTGGGCTGCTTAGTGGCGGGCGTTTCGCCGGGCTCAACGACGTGGTGCACGACCTGCAGCGCTTTGCCCTGCAGGCGACGGAGGCCCGCCATGAATAAGTCGTTCATCAAGGGCGTGTTTGCCGGGCTGCTGGTGCCGCTGATGTTCATCGGCGCCGTGGTGTACTGGGTGCACAAACTCACGGCCAAGGTGCCCTTTCCCATCGACCGCCCGGCCGAGGGGCAACTGACTTGGGGCCTGGTGCCCGTGGAAGAGGTGCCCGAGCACTGGGAGCGATGGGAGCCCGTGGTGGCCCCGCTGCGCCAGCGGGTCTATTCTCAGATCGCCCAGGCGCGAGCGACGGTGCTGGGATTGATCGCCGGCCATCCGCCCGCTTAGCCACCGAACGGATGCCGCCCCGCGCATGACGATGCCGGGGCGGCGTGTCATATCACCGCCCGAGTGCCCCTGACGTTCGACCAGCCGACCCAACAGGAGGTCCTCTATGAACACGAGCCGGCCAGCAGACCCCGTGGTTGTCCACTTGATCGGCAACGCCCATATCGACCCGGTGTGGTTGTGGCCGGTGTCCGAGGGGCGTGAGGAGGTTCTTTCCAGCTATCGCACGGCCATCATGCTGATCCGCGA
>CAZUZB010000039.1:15927-21213 GCA_964624695.1 uncultured Anaerolineales bacterium
AACGTGGATAGCTTTGGCCATGCGGGGACGTTGCCGCAGCTCTTGCAGTTGGGCGGGCTGGATAGCTATCTTTTCTTCCGGCCAGGCCCCCACGAGATGGAGCTGCCCAACGGCCCCTTCTGGTGGGAGGCGCCCGGCGGCACGAGGGTGCTGGCCTGCCGTCCGCCGCTGCACTATGGCAGCCCCGGCGACGGGGACGTGGTGGAGCGGGCCACCAAGGCTGCGGCCGAGGTGCCCGACGGATTGCGGGATGTGCTCTGCTTTTACGGGGTGGGGAATCACGGCGGCGGCCCCACCCGGCGCGACATCCAGGACATTGTGCAGGCCCAAGCCGAGCGCGACGATCTGGTGTTGCGGTTCGCCGCGCCCGAGGATTACTTTGGCTTGATGCGGCAGCAAGAGCGCCCGTTCCCGACGGTGGCGAGCGAGCTCCAGCACCATGCGCGGGGTTGCTACTCGGTGCTGCTACGCTCCAAACAAGAGAATCGCCGCGCCGAGCACGAGGCTATGCAGGCCGAGCGACTGGCGACGATGGCCACGCTGCTGGCCGGGCGGCCTAGCGCGCAAGAAGAGATCGATGCGGCCTGGGAAGGGACGCTGTTCAACCAGTTTCACGACATTCTGGCGGGGACCAGCATCCGCCGTGCGTACGAGGACGTGTGGGCCACCTATGAGCAGGGGCACCGGACGCTGCAGAGGATCGCGGGCGACGCGATGAACGCGCTGGGGACCAGGCTGGCGGTGCGGCCAGCCGACCACGCCTATGCCGCCTGGAACACGCTGCCCTGGCCACGCCGGGAGGTGGTGCGTCTGAGCATCCCCGTGGGTGGCTGGCGACAGGACCGGCAGGGGCGCGGGATTCCGCGCGATCCGAGAGTCACCGATGGCGAGGGCAACCCGCTGCCGTGCCAGATGGCGGGGGTGGCTTTCGACGACAATGTCTACATCGCCGAGGTGGACGTGCTGGCGGAGATGCCGGCGATGGGCGCCAAGGTGCTCTATCCCAGCCTGAACACCGAGCCTGCCGATCCCGAGGAGCTCGCCCAGGAGCAAGCCGCTCCCGCGGCCGAGGAAATCGCCAACGAGCATCTGCGGGTGCGGCTGGATCCGGCGAGCGGCGCCATTGCCAGCGTCATCGACCTGGCGTCGGGGCGCGAGATGCTGGGCGGCCTCTCGGCGGTGCCGGTGGTGGCGGACGACCCCAGCGATACCTGGAGCCACGATGTTCGTGGGTACACCGATCTGGTGGGCCGCTTTGGCACGCAGGAGCCAGTTCGGCTGGTGGAGCAGGGGCCGATCCGGTGGACGTTGCGCTCGCGGATGGCTTGGGGTAGCTCGCGCATCACCATGGACGTCTCGCTGACGGCAGGGGGGCGCAGCGTGGATCTGGACCTGAAACTCGACTGGCACGAGCAGCACAAGATGCTCAAGCTGGCCTTTGTGGCAGCGGGCGAGGGCCATGTGGTGACGTCGTCGGCGCCGTACGGGCACGTGACGCGCCAGGCCACGTGCGAGGAGGAGCCGACGCAGGCCTGGGTGGACCTGGCGGGCACGCTCGCCGATGGCACCCAAACAGGTCTGTGCCTGA
The DNA here is from genome assembly GCA_964624695.1 of uncultured Anaerolineales bacterium. Taxonomy (GTDB): domain Bacteria; phylum Chloroflexota; class Anaerolineae; order UBA1429; family UBA1429; genus DAIRUQ01. Next base: position 17,516 of record CAZUZB010000039.1, read on the forward strand.
TCAACGACGGGCTGTACGGCTATGACGCTTGCCAGAACGAGCTGCGTCTGAGCCTGTTGCGCAGCCCCATCTATGCCTTTCACGATCCGCGCGAGGTGATGCCGGGGGTGGGCTACCACTATATCGACCAGGGCGAGCATCACCTCCGCTTGCGGTTGATCCCACACCTCGGTGACTGGCGCACCGCAGCACCCGACCGTGAGGCCATGGCCTGGCACGAGCCGCTGGTGGCCGTGCGGGCCGAGGCACGAGAGGGCGGCGTGTCGTCGTTCTCGCTACTGGAGGCGGTCTCGGGGAGCGCCGTCACCACCGTGGCCAAGCTGAGCGAGGGAGGCGGGTTGATCGTGCGCGGCTACGAATGCGCTGGCGAGCCAGCCGAGGTGACGCTGACATCTGAGCCGCTGGGGCAGAGCTGGCGCTTTTGCGTGGAGCCCCACGAGATCTGGACGGTGGCGCTAGGCGAGGATGGGACGGTGACGCGGCTGAACCTGCTGGAGGGGCCACTCGCTTAGGCCAGCCTCCGTTTGCCCGTAGCTGGCCCCTGCAGCATAATAGAGCGCCTGGTGCCCGAGGCCGGGCGCTCTAGCAATCTAGACCCAGTTCGGAGGGATGCCATGGGGTCCAACCTGACGCAAAAGATCATCAAGGCGCATCTGGTATCTGGCGAGTTGGCGCCAGGCCAGGAGATCGGTCTGCGCATCGACCAGACTTTGACCCAAGATGCGACCGGCACCATGGCGTACCTCCAGTTCGAGGCCATGGGCATCCCTCGCGTGCGGACCGAGCTCTCGGTGAGCTATGCGGACCACAACATGATGCAGGGCGATTTCCGCAATGCCGACGACCACCGCTATCTGCAGACGGTGGCGGCGCGCCATGGGATCGTCTACTCGCGGCCGGGCAACGGGATCTGCCACCAGGTGCATCTGGAGCGGTTCGGCATCCCGGGCAAGACGCTGCTGGGCTCTGACAGCCACACGCCCACCAATGGTGGGCTGGGCGCGCTGGCCATTGGGGCGGGCGGCCTGGACGTAGCCGCAGTGATGGCTGGCCGCCCGTTTTATGTCAAGATGCCCAAGGTCGTCCTGGTGCGGCTGACGGGGGCGTTACCGGCGTGGGTCTCGGCCAAGGACGTGATCCTGCACCTGTTGCGGGAGCTGAGCGTCAAGGGCGGCCTGGGCAAGGTGTTCGAGTATGGCGGCTCCGGCGTCGCCAGCCTGGACATTCCCCAGCGGGCCACCATCACCAACATGGGCGCCGAGCTGGGCGCCACGTCGTCGCTGTTCCCCAGCGACGAGCGGACGCGGCGGTTCCTGGCCGCCCAGGGGCGGGAACAGGACTGGCAGCCGCTGAGCGCCGACCCCGACGCCACGTACGACCAGGTGATCGAGGTGGAGCTGAACGCGTTGGAGCCGCTGGTGGCGCAGCCCCACAGCCCGGACCATGTCGCGCCGGCAAGCGCCCTGGCGGGCACGCCGGTGTCGCAGGTGTGTGTGGGGAGCTGCACCAACTCGTCGGTGGCGGACCTGGAGACGGTGGCGGCCATCCTACGCGGCAAGACGGTCCATCCCGACGTGTCGCTCACGGTGAGCCCGGGCAGCAAGCAGGCGCTAACGATGATCGCGCGCAGCGGTGCCTTGGCGGACCTGGTGGCAGCCGGCGCACGCATCCTGGAATCAGCCTGCGGCCCCTGCCTGGGCATGGGCCAGGCGCCGGCCAGCGGGGCCGTATCGGTGCGCAGCTTTAACCGGAATTTCCAGGGGCGCAGTGGCACGCCGGACGCCCAGGTCTACCTGGCGGGAGCGGAGGTATGCGCTGCTACGGCGCTGATGGGCGCCCTGACCGACCCGCGCACATTGGGCGAGCCGCCCGCCATCGCCGCGACAGAGCACTACCTGGTGGACGACAACATGATCGTGTGGCCGCCCGAGGATGGCGGCGACGCGGAGGTGGTGCGGGGGCCGAATATCAAGCCGTTGCCCAGCCGGGAGGCGTTGGCGGACACCATCGTGGCGCCGGCGCTGCTGGTGATGGGCGACAATGTCACCACCGACGACATCATGCCAGCCGGGGCCGAGATCCTGCCGTTCCGCTCCAACGTGCCCGCGCTGAGTGATTTTGTGCTGACGCGTCTGGACCCGACCTTTCCCGAGCGCGCCAAGGCCGCCGGCCGAGGCATCCTGGTGGCGGGCGAGAACTATGGGCAGGGGTCCAGCCGCGAGCATGCCGCGCTGGTGCCGATGTATCTGGGCGTACAGGCCGTCATGGCCAAGAGCCTGGCGCGGATCCATCGCGCCAACCTGATCAACTTTGGTATTGCCCCGCTGACGTTCGAGGATCCGGACGACTATGGCTCGATCGCGCAGGGCGACGAGCTACGACTGGCCGGCGCGAGGGAGGCCATCGCCCAGGGCCAGCCGCTCACACTGGAGAATCTGACCAGCGGCGCCACCATCAAGGTGCGTTGTGAGATCTCGGAACGCGAGCGCCAGGTGCTGGTGGCCGGGGGATTGTTGAACGCCATCCGCAATGCGGGCTAGCAGATAGGAGAGTTCGCCATGAGCTATACCATCACCCTGATCCCTGGCGACGGCACGGGGCCGGATGTCACCGAGGCGATGCGCCGCGTGGTGGAGGCGACGGGTATTTCGGTCGAATGGGACGTGCAGCAGGCCGGCGAGGTGGCCATGGCCGAGCACGGCACGCCGCTGCCGGAGCATGTGCTCGAATCGGTTCGCCGCAACCGCGTGGGCATCAAGGGCCCCATCACGACGCCGGTGGGCAGCGGCTTTCGCAGCGTGAACGTGGCCATCCGCAAGGCGCTGGACCTGTACGCCAACCTCCGCCCGGCCAAGAGCTTTCCGGGGGTACGCTCGGCGTTCTCGGACGTGGACCTGGTGATCGTGCGCGAGAACACCGAGGGGCTGTACGTGGGCATCGAGCATGAGGTGATCGCCGGCGAGGCAGCCGAGGCGATCCGCATCATCACCCGGCGCGGCAGCGAGCGAGTGGTGCGTTTTGCGTTCGAGTACGCCCGCGAGAACGGGCGTCGCCAGGTGACGGCGGTCCACAAGGCCAACATCCTGAAGCTCACCGACGGCCTGTTCCTGGAGACGGCGCGCAAGGTCGCCAGCGAGTACCCAGACATTGCGTTCAACGACCGGATCGTGGACAACATGTGCATGCAACTGGTGCAGCGACCGGAAGAGTACGACGTGCTGGTGCTGCCGAACCTGTACGGCGACATCGTCAGCGACCTGGCGTCGGGCTTGGTGGGGGGGCTGGGCGTCGCGCCGGGGGCCAATATCGGCGAGGGGATCGCCGTGTTCGAGCCGGTACACGGTTCAGCGCCCAAGTATGCGGGGCAGAACAAGGTCAACCCGACAGCCACGATCCAGAGCGCGGTGCTGATGCTGCGCTACCTGGGCGAGACCGAGGCGGCCGATCGCGTGGAGGCGGGCATTCGGCGGGTGATCGCCGAGGGGACACACGTCACCTATGACATGAAGCCCGATCGGAACGACCCGACGGCGGTGGGCACCCAAGAGATGGCCGACGCCATCATCGCGGCGATGCCATAGCGCAACCGCCTCAATAGCGTAATAGTCAGCAGATGCGGGGGAGCAACTCCCCCGCTGGCATATCCAGCAGGCGTTGGGTGCCGAACGCGGTGCGCAGGACCACGGCGCCAGGGTGGG
>CAZUZB010000040.1:0-2777 GCA_964624695.1 uncultured Anaerolineales bacterium
GCGCGATGCCGCCCCTCTGGATGCCCAGATGCAACTCTTTCAGACCATGTCGGCCTTTATGGCGACGATCTCGCGGCAACGTCCCGTTCTGGTGGTCTTGGATGATTTGCAGTGGGCCAGCGTGGCCACCCTGCAGTTGCTGCACCACCTCGCGCGGGCGGTGCGCGGGCAGCGCTGTCTGCTGCTGGGCCTCTACCGAACCGATGAACCCTCTGCCGAGAGGGAAGGGCAACTTGCACCCCTGACCGAGGTGCTGCGCCGCATGAGCCGCGAGGGGCTCTTTCACGAGATCACGCTCGATCGGCTTACCGAGGATGACCTGGGGGTTTTGGCGAGCGCGGCCTTGCATGCCCAAGGCCTGGAGCCCGAGTTCGCCCGCGTGCTTTACCGCCAGAGTGAGGGTAACCCATTCTGCCTGCTGGAGACCTTGCGCCTCTTGCAGGTGCAGGGAGACTTGGAGCGGGTGGGCGATCACTGGGAGCTGGTGGCGCTGCTGGACCAGCTACAGATCCCGCGTTCTATCATGGATCTTGTCCAGCGGCGGGTCGAACGGACCTCGCCGGAGCAGCGCGAGCTCCTGGAGTGGGCGGCTGTGGCAGGGCCTCGGGTGGATGCGGGCTTGCTGGCCGAACTGGGCGGGGGGAGCCGGCTGACCACCTTGAGGCAGTTGCGTGCGTTGCAGCGCGACCATTCGCTGTTGTCATCGACGGCGGAGGGGTTCGGCTTTGCGCATAGCACCGTGCGCGAGGTGGTGTATCGGAGCATCCCGCTTCCTTTGCGGCGGGAGATGCATCTGCTGGTCGGCGAGCTGCTGGAGGGGCGGGCCAGCGTGGGCGAGGCGGTGAGTGCCTACGATCTGGCCACCCATTTCGGCGAGGGAGGCGATGCCCCGCGCGGCTATCGGTACGCATTGCAGGCCGCCGAGGCCGCTGGCGCTGCCCTGGCGCCGGGTGAGGCCGCCTCTTACCTGGGGCGGGCCTTGGCCCTGGCGGAGACCCTTTCGGCAGACGTGGCTCCGCCCGAAGAGGTGCTGGCCGCCCGCCAGCGCCTCGCTGGGCTGCTGGCGACGCTAGGTCGGCATGATGAAGCTGCTAGCCAGTATGAGCGTGCCCTGGCGGACGCGCGATCGCTGGGCGATGCTACACGCACAGCGGAGCTGCTCCTCGAACAGGGCGCGCTGCGTGGCCGTGCTGGCGAGTGGGCCGAGGCGGCCGAGCTGGTGGATGAGGCTCTGCTGCTGGCCCAACGCAAGGATCTGCCGCCTACCGAGGTGGGCGCGTTGCAGCGAAAGGGCTATTTCGCCTTTGAGCAGGGGGATTGGGAAGGGGCCGTCGCGCTCCTCGAGCGTGCGCTGGAGCGGGCGGAGGCGCACGCTCTGCCCGTGCAAAAGGCCCGAATCCTCGGCAATCTGGGCATCGTGCAGCATGCTCGCGGCAACCCTCAGGTGGCCATCTCGCTGTTTGAGCAGAGCGTAGCGACCTTTGCCGAGCACGAGATGCCGTTGGACGAGGTGCGTGGCCTTAGCAACATGGGATTCTGCTATCAGAGCATGGAGCAGTACGATCGGGCGATGGCCTGCTATCAGCGGGCACTCGATCTGCTCGGCCAGATAGGCGACGTGCGTGAGCAAGGCCTGACCCATCTTCACATGGCCGAGTCGCTAGAGGCCATGGGCAACGTCACCGAGGCTCGCGATCACTGCGTCAAGGCCTCACGTCGCTTTGCGCTCATCGGCTTTGAGCAGGGTGGCGCGGACGTGGATCGCGTCTATGCCCGTATCGCCATGCGGGAATCGCGCTGGGAGGTGGCTGAGCGGTATCTACGACATGCCATGGAGACCTACCAAGCGCATGGTGATCAGCTCAACTTGGCCGAGACGCACGGCGAGCTGGCCCAGCTTCTCGATGCCATGGGCCAGCGCTCGCAGGCGGCCGATGAGCTCGAGCGCTCCCGCATCCTCTTTGCCACGCTTCACGGCGACCGAGACGAATCCTCCGAGGGCGCCAGTCCTGGCGGATAGGGTGCCACGCCATCCACGGTCCCCAAGGCCAGCAGATGCTCGCGTACCGAGCGCCCGCTAACGGGATGCACGAGTTCCGGCGCTAGCTCAGCCAGGGGGATCAGCACGCTGGCTCGTTCGGTCATGCCCGGGTGTGGCAAGGTGAGCTCCGGGGTGGCCATGACCACACCTTCCCAGAGCAGCAGGTCGATATCGATGGTGCGGGGCCCCCAGCGGATGGTGGCGGTGCGACCTAGCGCGCGCTCGATGGCCTTGATGGCGATCAAGACCTGCATCGGGGGCAGGCTGGTGCGGGCGATGCACGCACCGTTGAGAAAGCGAGGTTGATCGGTTACGCCCCAGGGCTCGGTTTCGTACAGGCCCGATCTGGCCAGCACGTGCAGGCCATAGATGGGCATCGCCTTGAGGGCGGCGGCAATGGTGGCGGCGCGGTCGCCCAGGTTGCTGCCCAACCCCAGATGCACGAGCGGCATCGGACCTACTGCCCTCGCACGATGGCATCGGCCATGCGCGCGACGCGGGCCATGGCCTGTACGTCATGGACGCGCACGATGTCAGCCCCCTGGGCGATGCCGAGGGCGACGGTGGCCGCGGTGCCCTCCAGTCGCTGATCTTGCGGCAGATCCAGCGTATAGCCGATAAAGGACTTCCGTGAGGGCCCCAAGAGGACGGGATAGCCCAGGGCTGTCAGCTCGTGGAGGCGGCGAATCAGCGCCAGGTTCTGCTCCACCGTCTTGCCAAAGCCAACGCCGGGATC
>CAZUZB010000040.1:2877-20308 GCA_964624695.1 uncultured Anaerolineales bacterium
GGCGAATCAGCGCCAGGTTCTGCTCCACCGTCTTGCCAAAGCCAACGCCGGGATCCAGGATGATCTGCCCGTCCGTGATACCCGCTTGATGCGCCAGCTCGATCTGGGCGCAGAGCTCTCGAATGATGTCGCCGATCAGGTCATCATAATGCACGCCCACGTACCGCCCACCCAGTTTGGCTTCCTGCGCGGCATCACGCGGTTTGCTGCGATTGTGCATCACGATCACCGGGACGCCGCGCTCGGCTACCAGCGGGGCCATGCCCGGATCCATGCGGAGCCCCCACACGTCATTGACGAGATCCGCGCCGGCATCCAGCGCGGCGCGGGCCACCGCGGCCTTGTAGGTATCGACCGAGATCGGCGCATCGGTGGCGTCACGGAGGCTGCGAATCACAGGGACGAGGCGGGCCATTTCCATTTCGGCGCTCACGGGTGCGGCGCCTGGTCGGGTGGATTCGGCGCCCAGGTCGAGGATGTCGGCGCCCTCGCTGAGAAAGCGGAGACCGCGTTCGACCGCGCTCTCCCGGATCTGTTCCTGGAGCAGGCCATCCCCCGAAAAGCTATCGGGCGTGACGTTGAGAATCCCCATGACATAGGTGCGCGTTCCCCACGCCAGGGTGAGGTTGCGCAGGGTCAGCGATGGTTGTCGGTAGGCCATCGGGGGCTCCACGGGCTATTCAGAGGTGGGCTTGAGCACAATGACGCGCGGATCCTCGCCCAACTGGCTCTTGGTGATGGAGAGGCTCTCCACTTCGGCAACCTCGTCGGCGCCCATCTCTTTGAGGAACCGTTGCAGCGTCCCCAGGTTGGCCTGGATGCCCGGCACCTTGTAGTGCATGGGGATCACGATGCTGGGCTCCAACTGGCTGATGACCTCGGCGGCGGCGGCCGGCGTGAGGGTGTCACGTCCCCCGACGGGCACCATCAGCACGTCTATGCTCTCTAGCTCCTCGATCTGTTCCTGGGTGAGGGGCTGGCCCAGATCGCCCAGGTGACAGACGGCCATCTCTTCCATTTCGATCAGATAGGACGTATTGGCTCCCAAATTCTGGTCGCGCTGGGTGTTGTGGGTGGTGGCGACGCCAAAGACAAAGGTGTCTCGCACTTCGTACTCGCCCGGCCCCTGGATGACATAGGCTCCGGCGCGCACGCCCCGGATGTAGTTGTGGTTTGGGTGCTGGTGGCTGATCGTCACGATGTGGGCGCGCAGCCGCGGCAGCGTGAGCCCCAACTCGGGTCCATAGGGGTCGGTGACCACAGCCACGCCGCGGGTGCGGATGCGAAAGCAGGATTGCCCATACCAGGTGATTTCCATACGCGGCTGCTATCCCTCCTGCGCTCGGGCCACCCAGGATGCGATCTGGATGTCGGCTCGGGCGCGTTGCTGCTCCAGCCAAGTGACAAAGGCTCGCTCCTGAACGACCGGCCAGAGCTCGTCAGGGACGCGGCGCGATGGATCGATCTCGACCACTTGAATCACGTGAAAGCCGAACTCGCTCCGCACCACGTCGCTGATCTCGCCGGGCTGCATGGCGAACGCCACCTCGTCAAAAGTGGGCGGCATCACCCCCTGCGGCAGGAATCCGAGCTCGCCGCCAGAGCTGCGCGTGGTGGCATCCTCGCTCGTCTGGCGCGCCAGTTCGATAAAGTTGGCGCCGGCGCGCAGAGCCTGGACGGCCCGAGTGGCCGCCGATTCCTCCGATGTGAGGATATGGCGGACGTTGATCTGGGGCACGTTACGCGCAAGCTGCAAAGTGACCAGGTCTCGCATGGAGGCGGTAAGAATATCGTACCGAACCTGCGAGCGGAGCTCGTCCTCGGTCAGCGCGTTGGCTGCCAGCCATGCCGCAAAGCGGTCGGCGTCGTCTCCGCGCATGGCTTGCACGGCCGCCTCGATCTCTGCCGCAGACACCTGAACCCCGTGCTCCTCTGCGGCCTGCTCGATCAGCACCTGGTCAATCAGCCACTCCAGCACCTGAAGATCGAGCCGCAGCAGGGCTTGCTGCCCCGCTTCCGAGGCGGCGTCCAGGCCCGGTTGCTGTAAAAAATAAGAGCGGGCTTGGGCGATCTGCCGCAGGTAGGTCTCTCGACTGACGGCCTGGCCATTCACCAAGACCGCGACCTCCTCCCCCAACTCTTCCGACGGTATGGGAGTAGGCTCCTCGGCCGGTGCGGCCGTGGGCTCCACCGTGGCGGGCTGCGGCGGCGTATGGGTGGGCTCGGCCATGGGGCTATCGGGCGGCTGCGTGGCTGTGGCCGCCGCCGTTGGCGCGAGGGTCTCGATCTGCACGGGTGTGGTGGGCGCGATCGGGGAGCCACAAGCGGTCAGCAGGACCATGGCGGCCCATGCGGCCATGGCGTAGGTTGGCTTGGTCAAAGAGGTACCCTCCCATGCGGCGGGGCGACAGCGCGCTCTGGTGGCGGGCGCTTTCGGGCTCCCGCGGCGCTGGTATCACAGACGGGGGCGAGTATAATGGGGGAGAGGCTCTGTGTCAACGGCGCGTGCTCCCTCACCCCGAATGTCGCCGAGCCACGGTACGGCCCCGATGCGCGTGTTCTTTGTAGCAGACGTTCCACCCAACTCGCAAAGGATCTCTTATGCAGGCAACACTGTTCTCCGTCAGCTATGCTGGGCTTTGGGGCCAGGGCCGCCTCAGCCTGGAAGAGTTCGTGCCACATGCCCGCAGTCTGGGCTATGGTTCCATCGAGATCATGGGCAAACGGCCGCACCTCTCCCCCCTGGATTGGGATGAGGCGCGGGTGCGCAGCCTGGCGGCTCTGTGCGCAGGCGAGGGCGTCGAGGTCGCTTGTGTCGCCGCTTATACGCACTGGCTGGCGGGAGCCTCGGCGGCCGAGGTGCCCCTCGTGGAGATGCAGCTCCAATATGTCGAGGCGCTGGCGCGGGCGGCCGCCATCCTATCGTGCCCTCTGGTGCGGGTCTTTACCGCGTACGAACGAGGCGACCTGCCTCCCGCCGTGCAATGGAATCGCACCGTAACCGCTCTGCAAGAGTGCTGTGACCGCGCCGCTGTGCACGGCGTCTCGATCGGCATCCAGAACCACCACGATCTGGCGGTGCACAGTCAGGCTTTGGCCGAGTTGTATCGCGACATCGATCGCCCCAACCTGCGCCTCATGCTGGATCCGTGGTCGATCTGTCTGCGCGGCGAGGACCCCTCTGCCATGGCGCGCACCATGGCCCCTCTGGTGGCCTATACGACCCTGGCTGACTATATCCGGCTGCCTCGCTACCGCTACCGCCCCGAACTGATCAACTATGAGGTCGCCGGCCCCGACCTGGTGCGAGCCGTGCCACTGGGCGAGGGCGAGATGGACAACCTGGGCTTTTTGCGGGGCCTGCAAGCGGGCGGTTACGACGGGCCCGTCGCTTACGAGATGTGCTCGCCCCTGCGGGGAGGCGGCAGCATGGAGAACCTCGACCGGACGGCGCGCCAAGCCCTGGCCTGGCTGCAAGAGCACGGATTCAGTCGGTAGGAGCTGACAAGGGTCGGCGATGAAACCGAGGCGCGACCGCGTGGTCGCGCCTCGGTTCGGGTGATGGCCCGTGCAGCTCTAGGCTTCGGCCCACACCTTGCGCCCCACCTCGTGCGCGCGGATATGCTCCCAGTCCAGCGTCACGCCCAGCCCAGGCCCCTCTGGCGCATAGACGCAGCCGTTCTCGTCGATGGCGTCCAGGCCGTCGCGGTAGTCGGTGTGCACCTGCGTCACCGTGCCCGCGCACTTGGGGTGGACCAATCCCATCTCATAGTAGTTGGTGTTGCGGACCGACGTCATGCAGTGACGTTGCGCGGGGCCGGGCCCATGGAACTCGATATCGATACCCAAGCCCTCGGCGGCGTGGGCCAGTTTCATCACGCCTGTGATGCCGTCATAGCCGATGTCACCGCGCACGAAATCGGTGGCTTCGGCCAAGGCAAAGTCGACGTGGGGCTCTAGCGTGCGTACATGCTCGGTCATGAGGAGCGGCGTCTGGATGATCTGCCGCAGCTTGCGGTGGGCGAACTGTGAGATGCCGCCGTCCTTGTAGGGATCCTCCAGCCAGTAAAAGCGCTCGTCATCGCAGGCTCGTCCCACCTTGATCGTGTCGGCAAAGGTCTCGAGCTCGCAGGCCGGGTCGAGCATCAGGTCCATCTTTTCGCCCACGCGCTGGCCGACGGCGTGGACGGCGGCGATCTCGGCCTCGGGCGTGGTCTGGCCCCAACCGTGGATCTTGAAAGCAGGGTAGCCCATCTCGAGGCACTGCTCGGCAAAGTCGGCATAGGCCTCGGGCGAATCGAGCCCGCCATTGTGATCGCCGTGGGGGGTCGAAGCGTAGCACTTGAGCGGGCGGATGTGGCCGCCCAACAGCTCCCAGATGGGGGCGTCATAGAGCTTGCCGGCGATATCCCACAAGGCGATATCCACATAGGCGAGGCCGATGCGCGCCATCTGGCGCAACGCGCGCTTGACGTCCTGGTAGATGCGCTCGCGCTCGAGGGCGTTCTTGCCGATGAGATAGTGGGCATACATCGGCAGCGTGGCGAAACAATCGCCGCCCGCCAACGTTTCGCCAACCACCCCCTCGCTGGTGTGGATCAGCAGCACCGAGTGCGTGGCCGTGAGCGTGCTCCCAGGCTCGTACACCAGGTTGAACCCGTTGTAATCGCGACCCAGGTCATGGAGCGTCGTCTCAAAAGAGACAGACTCGATCTTGGTGATGAGCGGTTTCTTGGCCATGGATGGCGCCTCCCCTGTGTGGGCTGAACACTGGCGCCATCCTAACCGGGTGCCCAACAGAGCGCAAGGCTTCCTCAGCTAGTCGACCAACTCGCCGAGGTCGCTCTTGGCCAGGTTGGAGCTGCTCAAAGGTTGCCCGGTGACAAAGCGCTCCAACTGCTCGATCATGTACTCTTGCTCGGCAATGACCGCCTTGACCACGTCCCCGATGCTGATCAGCCCCGCCAGCCGTCGCTCTTCGAGAACGGGCAGATGGCGTATGCGCCGATGGGTCATGATCGCCATGGCCTCGCCGATGGTCTGCGAGGTCTCGACGCAGATCGGATTGGGCGTCATGATGTCGCGCGTCTTGGTGCCGTGTGACAACCTGCCAGCCAAGACCACCTTGCGCGCATAGTCGCGCTCGGACATGATGCCCATCAGGTGGTCCTGATCCATCACCAAGACCGCGCCCACGTTTCTGGCAGCCATCAGCTTGAGGGCGTCGTACACCGAGGTATCGGGGGATACGGCGTGGACAAGGTGGCCTTTGCGTTCGAGGATCTCGCCGACCGTTGTGCAGAGCTCCATCTCGTACCTCCTATGCTAGCGACCTGCCGCAGGCTGAGAGGAACGAGAGGGAGCAGCCACGCAAGAACCATCCTGGACGAGCCTGCCTCACACTCTGATTATCGCATGGACGGGCGGGCGGGGTCAAGAGGCATTGTTGGTGACTTTATCGGCTATCCTTGCCCCTCGCCTTGGATCGGAGCTAGAATCGGTGGGTAGTTGGTCCTACGCTCTATAGGAGGTGTCCGGTGAAGGCGATGATCCTGTACGAGTCCTTCTTTGGCAACACGGAGCAGGTGGCCCAAGCCATGGGCGTCGCCCTCGGCGCGGCGTGGGGCGCTGCCGATGACGTCACCGTGCGCCGCATCTCGGACGTTGACCCCACCGCTCTGCCCGCGCTCGACCTGCTGGTTGTGGGATCGGCCACCCGCGCCTTTCGTCCCTCGCCCGATACCAGCGCCTTTCTTGCCCGGCTCCCTGGCAGAGCCCTTGACGGCATGATGGTGGCTGCTTTTGACACACGCATCGCTCCCGAGGACACGGGCTCGGCTGTGCTCAAGTTCATGGTCAAACTGTTCGGCTGGGCCGCCCCCAAGATCATGAAAAAGCTGGTCAGGGCAGGGGGGCGGGCAGGTGCGGAGCCCGAGGGATTCTACGTGGTCGCATCCGAGGGGCCGCTGCGCGAGGGCGAGCTGGAACGCGCTGCCGCTTGGGTGCGGCAGTTGGCTTAATGCACCACACCGTCCTCTAGGCGGCCGACTGGGGCTCTTGGCGCTTTTGCTTGTTACGCGCATGCGTATCCAGGACGGCCTTGCGGATGCGCAAGCTCTGCGGCGTCACTTCTAGCAGCTCGTCGTCGCCCAGATATTCGATGGCCTCATCGAGGCTCATCTCGCGGACCGCCTTCAGGCGAACCTCGATGTCACGCGTGGAGGATCGCATGTTGGTGAGATGCTTTTGCTTGCATACGTTGACGGCTACGTCGACCGGGCGCTGGTTCTCTCCTACCACCATGCCCTCATAGACCGTGGTCCCAGGCGTGATGAACAGGGTGCCCCGCTCCTCGGCGTTGCGCAGCCCATAGCTGGTGGCCTGCCCACTTTCAGAAGCTACCAGCGAGCCACTGCTCCGGGCGGGGATGTCACCCGCCAGGGGCAGGTAGCCGTGGAACAGGGCGTGCATGGTGCCCAGGCCACGGGTCGCCGTCAGAAACTGGTGACGGAACCCCAGCAAGCCTCGGGTGGGGACCAGGTAAGCCATGTGCACACTGCCATCGCCCTTGGTCGCCATGTTGAGCATCTGGCCACGGCGGGCCCCCAGCATCTCGACCACCACGCCCACGGCATCGCTGGTGGTCTCGATGTAGACGTCCTCGAAAGGCTCCAGCGCGTGCCCTTGGGCATCGTAGCGGGTCAGCACCATCGGCCTTGATGCCTGAAACTCGTAGCCTTCGCGGCGCATGGTCTCGATCAAGATGGCGAGGTGGAGCTCTCCGCGCCCCGAAACCTCAAAGGTGTCGGGGCTGTCGGTGTCGGCCACCCGCAGCGCCATGTCGTGGCGGGTCTCGTCCAGCAATCGCGCCCGTAGCTGGCGCGAGGTGCCCCAGCGGCCCTCGGTGCCATAGAGAGGGGAGAGGTTCACGCCAAAGGACATGCGCACCGTTGGCTCGGCCACCTCGATGGTGGGAAGGCTGTGCGGGTCATCGGGGCTGGCCAACGTCTCGCCGATGGCCGCGTCCTCCAGGCCCATTAGCACGGCGATATCGCCCGCTTCTACCTGGGGTACGTCCACTCGCTTGAGCCCCTCATGCACCTGAAGGTAGCGGGCCCGCTCCATGTGTACGCGCCCATCCCTCGCGATGCGGGCCAGCTCCTGGCCTGATCGCAACCTGCCCGCCGTCACCCGCCCGATGGCGGTGATGCCGCGATGCTCGTCATAGTCCAGCGTGGTGATCAGCATCTGCAGCGGCGCGTCGAGATCCGCGATGGGCGGGGGCACATGCCGCAGAATGGCAGCGAACAGGGGCTGGAGGTCAGGCCCCAGCGATGGCGTGAGCCCGGCCTGCCCCGTCACGGCGTTGGTATACACCACGGCAAAGTCGGCTTGGTCGTCGCTAGCACCCAGCTCCAGGAACAGGTCAAAGGTGCGGTTGAGGGCGTCGTTGGGGTCTGCCCCTCGCCGATCCACCTTGTTGATGACCACGACCGCGGGAAGGTTCATGGCCAGCGCTTTGCGGAGCACAAACCGCGTTTGGGGCATGGGGCCCTCGGCGGCATCCACCAGCAGCAGCACACCATCGACCATATTGAGCACGCGCTCGACCTCTCCGCCGAAATCGGCGTGGCCGGGCGTATCGACGATATTGATTTTGACTTGCTGCGAGGTGTCCGGATCCCAAATGGTGATGGCTGTGTTTTTGGCCAGGATCGTGATGCCGCGCTCGCGCTCCAGGGCGTTCGAATCCAACACGCGCTCGGCGACCTGCTGGTTCTCGCGAAAGACGCGCGCCTGCCTGAGCAGGCCGTCCACCAGCGTCGTTTTGCCGTGATCCACGTGGGCCACGATGGCCACATTGCGAAGCCCCAAACGCTCACGCTGCATGCAGTCCCCTTCCGAGATCCGTGTGCTCGAACGCGACCCACCATGATAGGCCTGAGGGGGCGGCCTGTCAAAGCGCCAGCGGTCTCCGCAAGGCCTTTCCCCGGCACGCGGCCAGGCTTTCGTTGACGGACCTCTTGCCGCCAACTATGATCCTTCCATCGGCTAGCTCTAGAGGCAGACACGCCCATGTCACCAGTGGATCAACCCGGTTCAGACGTCCTCCTCAGCGAATTGCGCGAGGGGCTCCAGCGCACCTTGGGCAGCCATCTGCGCGGCCTGTACCTGTACGGCTCGCTGGTCACAGGCGGCTATACCGAGGGCATCAGCGACGTCGACCTGCTGGCGGTGACGACGTCCCGCCTCGATGAGCCGACGCTCGCCGCGCTCAAGGCTTGGCACGAGGCGCTGGAAGCGGCGCATCCCGCCTGGGAGGGACGGGTCGAGGTGGCCTATGTGCCCATGGAGGCCCTGCGCACCTTTCGCCAGCGTGCCAGCACCATCGCTGTCATCAGCCCTGGAGAGCCGTTCCATACGCTCGATGCGGGCCGCGACCGGCTGGTCAACTGGTGGGTGGTGCGGCGCCAGGGAGTGGCGCTGCTGGGCCCGCCAGCCGCCGATCTGATCCCGCCGATCGACATGGCCGAGTTCCAGGATGTCGTGCGCGAGCACGCCCGAGCTTGGCCCGAGTGGGTGCGGGACATGCGCCACCATCGGGGCGGCCAGGCCTATGCCATCCTGACCCTCTGCAGGGCGCTGTATGCCATCGCCGAGGGGGAGCAGGTCTCCAAGCAAGAGGCGGCGGCTTGGGCCCAAGGGCGCTACCCCGAGTGGGCATCGCTGATTGCCGACGCCCTGGTGTGGCGGCAGGAGCCCGTGGCACAATCACCCCTGCATGAGGCTACCTATGCCGCCACCGAGGCTTTTGTGAGCTTTGCCAGCAAAGAGATTGCCGATAGCGCTGGGTGAGCGTCGCGGCAGGCTTGCAGGGGTGTCGCAGGAATGGTGCCCAGAGGCATCTGCACGCTCGATAGGAGGTCGCAATGGCCGGTCAAGTCCGTTCCCCACGGTGCGGCGCATGTGTGGCGGCGGCGATTCTGGCCTCGGTAGCTCTCGGCGCCTGCGGCACGTCGGCCACAGCTATCCCGCCCACGAGCGCTATCGCGGCAACCCCGCCAACGGCCACGGCTACGGCTGTCCCCCCCACGGCAACAGGCTTGCCGCCTACCGCTACACCCCAGCCGACGGCTACCGCTCCCACGGCGGAGCAGACGGCCCCGGCAACCGAGCTCGCAGCCACGGCAGAGCCGACCGTCGCCGAGCCCAGCGGCGCCGTCGACGGCGTGGTCTCGCCCGGCGAGTACAGCATCTCGGTGGAGGCTGCGGGGGTGACCCTGTACGTGCGGATCGAAGGGGATGACCTGGTCGGCGCCCTGGTGGCCCGCACCGATGGCTGGGTCTCGGTCGGGTTTGACCCCGAGGACGCGATGGCGGGCGCCAACTATGTGTACGGCTATGTTACCGACGGCCAAGCGGTGGTGCATGACATGTTCGGCACCCGCCCTAGCGGACGAGACTCGCACCCGCTGGATACCGCCCTCGGCGGGACCGACGACATCCTCGAGCAAGCGGGGAGCTATAGCGATGGGATCACCACCATCGAGTTTCGCATACCGCTGGATTCGGGCGATCCCTATGACAAGCCCTTGGAGCCGGGCGGCAGTTATGCCGTCCTGCTGGCCATGGGCCCCACCGCCGACACGGAGAGCTACCATAGCGCCCGCGGCGAGGCCATGCTGGTGCTCGCCCGCTAGCTTTGCAGCACGATCACGTCACGAGGCTTCTAGGAGCAGATGCTGGAGTTCCGCCTATGACGACCGACTATCAGACCGCCTTTCGCGAGAACCTGAGCGACCGGCGCGCGTCTTCGCTAGAGAGCACCATCCCGCTGGCCATATTCGCGGCGTGCGCCTGGTTCGTGTGGGGGTGGACCGCCACGCCCGACCGCGCCGACCTGGCGCGGCCGGGCACCTGGGTGGGGATCCCCATGTTGGTGGGGGGCGCAGCCCTGGCTCTCTGGCTGCGCAAGCGCCACGTCAACCTTGCTGCGCATGTACTCGTGTGGTCCGTGCTAGTGGCCACAGCCGCCGCCGCGGTGGCGCTGCCGTACGGTTCCGCTGCTGCGCTCCTCGCGGTCCCCGTGGTATTCGCCAGCGTCCTCTTGGATCGCCGCTCGATCTTTCTGGCGGCGGCCTTGATGAGCGCACTCGCCTTTTCACAGTTCCGAGGCGAAGGGTACCATGCGCTGCATGCCTGGATTCCGTTGCTTGCCCTGATCATGACCTCGGTCGCATCGGCTCAGTCGGTGTCCAACCTCTCGACTGCCCTGGCCTGGGCCTGGAACAGCTATGAGCAGGCGCTGCGCAATGAGCAAGAGATGCGCCAACGCCAGGCCGAGCTCAAGCGCGCGCTCAAGGCGCTGGACGAGGCCTCTTATCGGCTGGAGCGCGCCAACCACATGCTCAGCATCACCCGTGACCAGGCCGAGGAGGCTCGGCGCCTCAAGCAAGAGTTTGCGCAAACGATCAGCCATGAGCTGCGCACACCGCTGAACATTGTGGTGGGGTTTGCCGAGGTGATGGTGCAGTCGCCCGAGTACTATGGCGCGGCGTTGCCGATCCCCTACCAGCGGGATCTGGGCATCATCTACCGCAACGCCCGCCACTTGCAGGATCTGGTCAACGACGTACTCGACCTCTCGCGCATCGAGGCCGCGCAGATGACGCTGGTCCGCGAAAAGGTGCCCGCTGCCAACCTGGTGCGCGACGCCCTGGGCATCGTGCGGAGCTTGGTGGAATCGCGGGGGCTGGAGCTGAACGCCGACGTGGCGCCCAACCTGCCGTACCTGCGGGTTGACGCTCTGCGCATCCGCCAGGTGCTGTTCAACCTGATCAGTAACGCGGTGCGCTTTACCGAGGATGGCAGCATCACCGTGCGGGCGGAGCGGGCCAAGGGCGAGGTGATCTTTGCCGTGCAGGATACGGGCGTCGGCATCGCGCCAGACGACCTGCAGGGCATCTTTGAAGAGTTCCGCCAGGCCGATAGCTCCAGCCGACGGCGCTATGAGGGCGCGGGGCTCGGGCTGGCCATCTCCAAGCGCTTTGTGGAGCTGCATGGGGGGCGAATCTGGGCGGAGAGCGAGGTGGGCGTGGGGAGCAGGTTCTACTTTGCCCTGCCTGCCGACGAGCAAGAGGCCAGCGGCGATGCCGCCCCGCTGGCTGCGTCCGCGCTCACGCGCACGGCCGACTATCATCTGAGCGAAAAGCCGGTCCTGCTCACGGTGACCCGCAGCCCCTCGGCGGTGGCGCTCCTGGGGCGGTACCTCGCCGGCTATCGCACCATGGCGGTGCCCTCGCTGGAGGAGGCAGGCCCGGCCGTGGCGCGAGTGGCCCCCCAGGTCGTCCTGGTGGATGAGACCAGCGAGCCGCTCGACCACGCCCAACTGGACCGGCTGGCAGCGGAACCAGCCCTGGCTGCCTCGCTGGTGCTCTCTTGCCGACTGCCGGGAGAAGAGTCGCTCCGCCAGCAACTGGATGCCGATGCTTACCTGGTCAAGCCCGTCTCACGGGAGAGCCTCTGGGATACGCTGCGGCAGTTCGGGGCCAACGTGGACCATCTCTTGCTGGTGGAGGACGACCCCGACTTTGCCCGCCTGGTCACGCGCTTGCTAGAGGAC
The DNA here is from genome assembly GCA_964624695.1 of uncultured Anaerolineales bacterium. Lineage (GTDB taxonomy): Bacteria > Chloroflexota > Anaerolineae > UBA1429 > UBA1429 > DAIRUQ01. The sequence continues at coordinate 14,501 of CAZUZB010000040.1, forward strand.
AGCCCCGTGCGCCAGTACCAGGTCTCCTGCGCCAGCACGGGCGCCCAGGCCATGGCCCACCTGAAGCAGTGGCCGGTGGACCTGGTGCTGCTGGACATGGTCCTGCCAGACATGGACGGCTCGGTGGTGTTGCAGCGGATGCATCAGCATCCCGCCTGGGCCGAGATCCCCGTCGTCGTGGTATCGGCGCAGGAGGAGCTGGACCCTGGCGCCGCGCTGGGGACGACCCTCACGCTGGCGCAGCGCCGGGGGATCACGCCGTCGCTGCTGGTGCGATGCATTCAGAGCATCGCCGATCTCACGCCGGCGGGCGATCCTCTAGCGCCGCCAGCGCGTCAAGGAGCGCCTGCTCGCTCACTGGCTTGATCAAGAAGGCGGTGGCGCCCAGCGAGAGCGCCAGCTCGCGCTGACGGAGCACGCTGCAGACGATCACGGGAATGTGCTGCGTGCGCGGCCGATGGAGCAGGGTCTGCAGGAGATCCCAGCCATCCACCTCGGGCATGAGCAGGTCGAGGGTGATGGCATAGGGCTGGTGCTGCTCGGCCAGCTCGAGCGCGCGGGTGGCCGATTGGGTGGTGGCGACCTGGTAGCCATGGGGCGCGAGGTGCCGCTGAAAGAGCTCCAGCACGTCCTCGTTGTCATCCACCACCAGCACCAAGCGGTTGGCGCGGGGCAGCCGCAGATCGATGCCACAGACGCCCTGCTGATCGGATCGCGCGCGCACCTCGGTCTCGCTGGGGGAGGCCATGCCCTGCAAGGCCGCCAGCCACTGGTCGGTCTCTGGGGGATCCTCGGGCTCGCAGGCGGCCTCGTGATCCAGCGACATCATCAGCCACACGGCCCCGTCGTCGGCGGAGCCCTCTACCCGGAGGAGCCCGTCGCGGGCGCGTTCGCACAGGCGGCCCAGCACGGAGAGGAGCATCTGCCGCAAGAGGGCGGGCTCGACGGCTATCTCGGGCAGGTCGGGCTCCAGCTCTACCTGAAGGCGGACGCGATTGGTCTCGCGCAGGCGCTGCAGGAGCGGCAGGATGCCGTCGAGCACCTGCTGCAGGCGGGCGGTTCGCGCGGCGCGGGCCAGCCGGGCCGCCTCGACGCGCAGCAACGCCAGCCGTTCCTCCTCGCTGCCCTCGGCCTCCGCGCGGGGGGGCGCGTGCGGGGGCTGCTCGGGCGGGTCGGACGGCTCCTCGACCAGCCTGACCCAGAGCAGGCTGACCAGCTTTTCCATGGCCTGGCCATGATCGCGGTAGAACTGGCGGCGGCTGATGCCCAGCTCGCGGGCGGTGGCTCGCGGATCCAGCGCCTTGCGGTAGCGATAGTCCAGCAGGCGATAGCGGCGCCAGTGCAACGAATCGGGCGGCACGTCGGGGCCGGGGCGCAGCGCGTCCACGGCATCGAGCAGGGCCTGCTGGAGGGCAAAGGCGCGCTCTTTGGGGGTCGCGTCGCCGGGAGCGGCCAGCTCGTGGAGGGGGTGGTCGCGCAGGTACACGACGTCATGGAGATGCCGGAAGGCATCCTGGAGCTGATCGGCGAAGCGTTCTCTGGAAGGCGCCATGGTGCTCCCCACGCGACCGAGAGCCGTCACGGGCCATTATAGCACAGTGGCTTGGGATGGTGCAGCCAAGCGCTGGGGGCGCAAAATGGGTTCGTTCCGCAAAAAAAGTTAGGTCGGCGGGTCGCTCTCTGCAAAGGTGGGGGCGGCGAGGGGCGGGCTCTCGTCGGACGCCAGGGCAAGCTCCTGCTCGGAGGCGGCGGGGGGATCGGCGGCGGCGGGCGCAGCGTCGGGATGGGGGGGAGGTGGCGGCGGGGGAGGGGCGCCGGCCTGGCGGCGGGCCTGGGTGAGACGGAGGGTCTCGATGGCGCGGTTGAGCTGACGCTCGAGGGAGGCCTCGTAGCGGGCGTAGAGGAGGGCGTTGCCGAGGCCGGGGATGGCGCGGCGCTGGAGGTCGACCTCGTGGCGGCGGGCGAGGAGGCGCTGGTGTTCGGCCTCGAGGGAGGCGATGGCTTCCTGGGCGCGGGCGACGAGCTGGTCGTCGGGGCAGGGGGCGGCGTCGGGATCATGGAACTCGAGGAGGATGCGGAGCCGTTCGGGGCGGTCGAGGGAGTCTTGGAGCTCGCGGGCGAGCTCGCCTTTGGTGGTGCGGGTGGAGATGCGGCGACCGGGGGCGGGCTGGGCCTCGTCGGTGTAGCGGTTGGTGGCGTCATCGAGGAGGTGGGCGACCTCGGCGGCCTCGGAGCGGACGAGGCGGGCGAGGCGCCAGTGGTAGGTGGCGATGCGCTCGACGAGGAGCTCTTCAAAGGGGGTGGCGGGGGCGAGGTCTTGGCGGAGGGCGTGATGGAGGGCCTCAAAGTCGTCGGGCGATTCATAGGCGCGGAGGGGATCGGGGATGATGGCGCGGGCAAAGATGCCGTGTTTGAGGGCGTTGTAGCGGGAGGCGGCTTTGCCCTCAGCGGTGCGCGGCCCGGTGGAGCGCTGGGCGTTGCGCCGGTTGGCGGCGAGCTGTTTTTCGGAGATGGGTTTGGGGCCGGTCATGGGGGCCTCCTGGTATAGAACTTTTGTTCTATTGTAGCAGGAGGGTGGGGGAGGGTCAAGGGGGTTGTGTTCGCGGGGGTGAATGGGGGGGGCAACTGCTCCCGGGGGCGGGAAACCGGGGAGGGTGAACTTCGAACGCCTGGAGGGCTTCAGGATTGGCGCTGGGCCTTGACAATAAGAGTGCGGCATTGTGTAATCATCGATACGAAAAGCATGAGAAACTGCCCAAGATAGACTTGACCAGTCGGTACACACGAAGTAGTGAGAAAACATCTCCATCACGCGACGTGGATGCGACCTTGGGGGGCCATGAGGGGGAGCCCCCCGCCGAGCTACCTGAGTTCTAGGGTGCTGCAAGAGTAGGGAGCGTCGCAACTGCGGATGCGGTGGCTGAAGGAGGGGACGCATGAGCTGGGTAACGCCATGGAGCCTCGACGATGAGTTCGGTCAAAACGGGATCTCAATTCACGAGGCTATACGCCTGTTCAATGAGATGACGCTGGGGTGGCAACTAGAGATCGCACAACGGCTCTGCAGCGGCGAGGCAAAGTGGATGCGCCATTCAGGGTTCGCGGTGCTGCAGATAGTTCTCAGCTACTTTGAGACAGTGGGGAAGCTCAAGTGTCTGCGACGGGGAAACCCTCTTGTGAAGCGTGGCGGGGGAGAGTACTTTTTCGCGGGTGTGCTCGATGTGCTGCCGCCCATGAGGCTGATGGACAATGACGCCCTGAACGAGGCCTTGGCAATCTTGTATGTGTGCGCGCGGTGTGCTCTCTACCATGGTGGAGGCCCCGGATCACAGGTGGTGATCAGCTACGAGTTCGCTCTGCCTTTGCAGTATGAACGCGGTAGCCACAGTTTGGGCATCCACCCGGGCCGCCTGGTTCTGGCAATGAAGGAGCACCTTCACGACTATGTTCTTTCACTCAAGGATCCGTCGACCCGAAATGAAGCGCTCAGAAGCAGCTTCATGAGGGAGTTCAATCACATGCGTGCCGTGGACCCACTGTCGATCCAAGAAGGCGAAGCCTGCGAATCCGGGCATGAAGAGCCAAGAGCATAGAACGAACCCTGTGCGGTGTGGAGCGAGCGCAGAATGAGAGTTGCCGTAGGTCGAGATAGCCGGGTCATTGGGCTGGTATGCCATACTTCGGAGGCTGCGGGTGCGGCTGACTCGTTGAAGATGTGTGGAGGAGCTATGGTCACAACCATTGAGCGGAGCATTGTCTTCTATCGTGCCGAGTCAGGACGGGAAAAGGACCGCACGCAGCGGCAGTTCGACCCGAACCCTGCATTGGAACATATTACGCATCTCGGGTGGGATTATGAAGGGCAGTACCTTTCAGATGGGGACTATCGGCGAGTGTACATACTCGTGGATAGGATGTACTGGCCCTACAGGATCAGACTGATAAGGACGAGGGAACAAGCTCTGCCCATGCTGGAAAGACATGGCAAGTTGAGTCCACTCGAGATCGCAGAGGACGAAGGTGTAGCGGACTCATGTCATATGGTGGTCTTCGAGGACAATGTGGTAGGAGCGGAGTGCAACTACTACGCTCCAAGGGCAAGCAAGCTCGCGGTGTATCTGCCCGCAAAGGCTCGTGATTACTGTCCGGAGGACTTGCACTTCTCACTGCTCTACGGAGGTGACCCCATGGCACTGCTGGCGGAGGTAGGGGAGATCCGGATGTGCACACTTCGTGTGCAAGAGTCTCAAGTTGAGCAGCTGAGGAGCATCGAGCAAGGGCGTCTAGCGGAAAGCCTGGATGGGCTCCTGAAACTGGGAGACCCTGAGGTCGTGGAGATCGTGCTTCGGGGTAGACCCCATTCTCGCACTCCACTTACCGCGAGGATTCGGAAGATGGTCCGCGACATACTGAGAGTGGCGAATCTCGACTCTGCGACGAACAAGCTGGAGCTGCGAGGAACGAACAGAGGGACGGGTAGGGCGCAGACTTGGGATCTTCTGAGCGAGAGACTCACCGCGAAGAAGCGCGTCCCGCTGATCGAGGGCAAGTCGCGTGCAGTCGAGTCTCATGCGATGTATGAGGCGATAGAGATGGCATACCACGAAATGCGTGACGAGATCGAACGCGCTTGGAGGGTCGATGAGCAGCCTTTCTGAGCAGGCCAGTGGGAGGGGATTCGCCCTCTGGCGACCTGAAGTCCGGGTAGCCATAGGGGGTATAATCGTTGCAGCCGTCACAGAGTTCTGTGTTGCTCCTAGATGGAGCTTAGGCATGATCGTCTCTGCTGCACATGATCTTTATCCTACTTTAGCGCAGATTTTTGGTGCTTTGTTAGGGTTCGTACTTACTGCCGTCTCCATTGTGATGGGGCTGCTAGACCGTCAAGAACTCGCAGTTCTTGCGCGAGCAAAGCCTGCAATCCTGCAGCTCTATGGGATATACACTAATTCCATTCGTTACTCTGGCATAGCAACGCTCTCATTGCTCACAGGCATGGCTCTGTCTAGGGAAGGACTGGTAGGGCGTATGTCCTTGTATGTCAACGTGGTCTTTGTCCTTGTTGCTGCGTATGGTGTTTATCGGTGTGCTTGGGCAATGGAGAAGCTCATAGCCATCGTGGTGACAGCGCCAGACGGTGATGGATCATGAGGCGGAACTCACCCGTGCGCAGTTCCCATGACTTGACTCAGTAGCGCAAGATGCGCAGGGGCTGGGCTGCCAGAAAGAGCGCACGGAGGCTCGACGATACGGTGAACGAGAGCGTGTCGGGTCCCGTTTGCGTACTGTAGACCTCAGAGTGCGAACACGGCCTTGATGGCGAGGGGCGCAGCAGATCGCGCACAGGTTCGGCCCCACAAGACGTTTGACGGTGCGCGGTATGGAAACCGCGGCTACGCAGGGTAGCGCCGCGGACGGGACAGAGGTTCGCCCTTCGCATGCTAGAGGGGAGGGGAGGGCGCGCCTGCGGCGCGCAGGGCACGGCATGCCGTGCCCCTACATGGGATGCGGTGTATTGCGGTGGGTAGGGGTGGGGCGCGCCCGTTCGGGGAACGCGGTATGGAAACCGCGGCTACGGAGGGTGGCGCCGCGGACGGGACAGAGGTTCGCCCCTACGAGGGGTTGGTCGCGGGCGGGCACGACGTGTCGGGTCCCTACATGGGATGTGGTGGATTGCGGTGGGTTAGGGTGTTTTGGGCTTACTCGCCCAGTTCCTCGATGACCTGGAGCACGTTAGGATGGCAGGGGATGTGCTCTTGCCGGAGGTAGCGGAGGAGGTTGGTGCAGGCGACGTGGGCGGCGGGGCGC
>CAZUZB010000041.1:0-5030 GCA_964624695.1 uncultured Anaerolineales bacterium
TGGGGCTCCCACCCGCTGCTCGATCCGCTCTACAGCAGCGCCGACCTGCGCATCAAGCATGAGGGACTGCACCTGTCACGCCTGGAGAAGGCCAAGCTGGTGGGCGAGTGGGAGGTGGGGTTTCAGGCGCTGCGCGTCTGCTGGACTAACCCGGCGGAAGAGCTCAACTGCGGTGCGTGCGAAAAATGCCTGCGCACGATGGTCGAGCTGATGGCTGCCGGCAAGCTCGATCAGGCCCGCGCCTTTCCCACCAAAGAGATCACAGCGGAATCCATCCTGCCGCTTCCGGTGGCGGCGCCCTATATCGATGCCCAATGGCTGGAGCTTGTCGGCCCCTTGAGAGAGCAGGGGCGCGCTGACCTCGCAGCGGCCATCGAGGAGCGGTCGGCCCGATATCGGAGACACCTCGCCTGGGAGGAGGAGCGCGATTGGAAGGGCGCCGTCAAGCGCCTGGATCGCCGGTTCCTGCGGGGCGGCATCTACAGGTTCTACAAGACGGCAAGGCAGGTCCTGCTGAAACGGCGTAGCGGCTGAGGGATGGACAGGGCAGCACGCCAACCAGAACTGGCGCTGAGGGAAAGGGATTCGGCATGAGGATCGAAGACATCCAGGTCGAGACGGTCGGAGCAGCGGCACGGCTCTCGGCCAGCGTGATCTGGGAGGACTGCGACCGTGCGCCGCAGCGGGTCTTTTTCGAGACCGACCAGGAGTACGCGCCCTATCTGGGCTGCAACCCCCACGCCTTTTTGGTAGCCAGTATCCTGCCCGCGATGCGCCGTGGCGAAAGACGGGTCGCCCTAGATGCGCCGATATGCCCCGAGCTGCGCGACGGCCTGGAGACCGCCATGCTGTTCATCCGGGCGTGGCACGGGCGGAATCGTGAGCTCGTTCGCATCGAAGCCGGGACCCAAGGCTACGTTCCCCTTCGAGACACCACCGCCAGGCACACCGCCTTGTTCATTTCAGGCGGCATCGACTCGATGGCCAGCCTTTGCGCGAATCGACGCAACTATCCCCCGGATCATCCCGGCTCGATCAAGAGCGGCATCTTTGTGCATGGCTTTGACATCGGCGCCATTCAGGGAGGCGATAGCGAGCTCGATGCCTTTGAGCGGGCCAGGACTCTGCTGTCGACTGTGGCGCGCGAGGCTGGAATATCGCTCGTGCCCCTGTACACCAATCTGAGACACCTCGATGACGACATACCATTCTGGATGCACGAGTTTCACGGCGCTGCACTGGCTGCGGCGGCACACGCGTTGGCCCATGGCTTTTCGGATGTACTGATAGCTTCGACTTTTGATGCTCCCAATCTCGAACCTTGGGGCTCACACCCGTTGCTGGATCCGTTCTATGGGAGCGGCGATCTCCGAATCCGCCATGACGGCCTTCGCTACTCTCGTCTCGACAAGGTGCGCATGATCTCAGAGTGGGACATAGCTCTACAGAACCTCCGAGTCTGCACAGAGAACCCATCCGACGCCCTCAACTGCGGAAGCTGCGAAAAGTGCGTCCGCACGATGACCGAGCTTCTTGCCTTGGGAAAGCTCTCTGGTTGCCAAGCGTTCCCCACAAACGACGTATCTCGCGAGCTGCTGGAAAGTATTCAGATCACCAATGGGCTCCAGGATTGCATCTACCAGGAGCTTGTAGAGCCGCTGAGTTCGCAAGGTCGTATGGATCTGGTTGAGGTCATCGATGCCAAGTCAGCGCAGTATCACCGGCACCTCGCCTGGGAGGAGGAGCGCGATTGGAAGGGCGCCGTCAAGCGCCTGGATCGCCGGTTCCTGCGGGGCGGCATCTACAGATCATACGAGGTGGCAAGGCGCGTCTTGCTGAGACGGCGTAGCGGCTGAGCGCTTGGATAGGGCAGCACGCCAGCCAGAACTGGCGCTGAGGGAAGGGGATACGGCATGAGGATCGAGGACATCCAGGTCGAGACGGTCGGAGCAGCGGCACGGCTCTCGGCCAGTGTCACCTGGGAGGACTGCGACCGCCCCTCACGGACGATCCACTTTCGGGTGGACGAGCCCTTTGCCACGTATCTCAGCCCAACCCCACACGCCTTCCTGGTGCCTTGCACCATCGCGGCCATGCGCCATGGGGAGGAAAGAGTCCACGTTACCGAGCGCATCTGTCCAGAGCTCCGTAACGGGCTCATGACAGCGGTCGGGTGGCTTTGCAGTTGGTATGGCCCGCCACGAAAGGCGGTGCGGATCGAGGCAGAGCCCGGCGCCCGCTTGCCGCGCCCGCGCGACCAGGCATGGGCGGCCAGCCTGCTCTCTGGTGGAGTCGACTCGCTGGCAACCCTGCGCACCAACCGCATCGACTTTCCGCGCGACCATCCCCGGTCCATCCGAGACTGCCTGGTGATCCACGGCTTTGATGTTGGCGGCAGTGAGCGGAGTGGTCCGCAGACGGCGCACTTTTGCCGGGCGGCACAGTCGCTATCGCGCGTCGCGGCAGACGCGGACTGCCGCCTCATTCCCGTCCATACGAACGTCCGCCTGCTCGATGACGACGACCATTTCACACTGTACGAGTTCCAGGGGGCAGTCCTATCGTCGGTTGCGCATGCGCTTTCCAACCAGATCTCGCTTCTGTATGTGGCTTCGAGCGGCGACTATCGCTTCTGCGGCCCCTTTGGGTCACACCCTCTTCTGGAGCCCAACTATGGCGGCGTCGAGCTCCAGATCCTGCATGATGGGTTCCGCTTTAGCCGGCTGGACAAGCTCAGCATCGTAGCCGACTGGGACGTTGCCCTTGAGAACCTCCGTGTTTGCACATCGGCCCCTGAAACCGCGCTGAACTGTGGTGCCTGCGAAAAGTGCGTCCGCACCATGCTCGAGCTGCTGGCCATCGGCAAGCTCGATGCGGCCAGCTCGTTTCCCTCCAGACAAATTGAGCCAGAGCAGATCAAAGCCTTGACGCTGCGGGCAGACGAGGTGGCCTACTATGAGGAGCTCATCGATCCGCTGGCATCGCGCGGGCACGGGCAACTGGTAAAGGCCCTGCGATCGGTGATAGCAGCGCCCCTCCGCCGCAGAGCCCGGGAAGAGGAACGCGATTGGAAGGGCGCCGTCAAACGCTTTGACCGGCGCCACCTAGGCAGCGGCATGTTCAAGACGTGGCAGGCCGTGCGCTCGCGGCTCCGGCGGGGAGACTAGCCATGCGAGGGCTCTGGCGGCTCCGGCGGCTATCGCGGCGGCTCAAGCGCACCCTGGCTCCAGCGGCGGTGGTGCTCCTATACCATCGCGTCGCCGATCTAGAGGACGACCCAGACCAGATCGCAGTGTCGCCCGCGCGGTTCGCCGCGCATCTGGCGGTCATCCGCCAGACCTGCTACCCCATGCGCCTGCTAGAGCTGGTCGAGGCGGTGCGCCGACGGGCCATCCCGCAGCGGGCCGTGGTGCTGACCTTTGACGATGGCTATGAAGAGTTCATCCGAGAGGTGTACCCGCTGCTCTGGTCGACCGAGGTGCCGGCGACGGTGTTCGCCATCAGCGGCGTCATCGGGGATCTCTTTCCCACCAAGGATGCGGCTCAATACGGTCCAGACGCCAGATACCGGGTCATGAACGCGACCGAGCTGCGCTCGCTGGCCCAGAGCGGCTTGGTGGAGGTGGGCGCGCATACGATCACACACCCGAGGCTCTCGTCTCTTTCCCGCCAGCGGCAACGGAAAGAGATCGCCGGCAGCCGCCAGCAGCTCGAGGCCCTGCTCGATACACCCGTCCGGACGTTTTCCTATCCCCATGGTCGATCACACGACCATACCGACGAGACGGTGCAACTGGTGCGGGAGGCTGGGTACCAGGCCGCCTGCACGGCGATGCCGGGATGCGTCGAGCCAGGCACGGACCTGTACACCATACCGCGCCACTGGATCAATAACTGGGACCGAGAGACGTTTGCGCGTCACCTGGATCATTTTTTCCTCTCGTGAGAGTGAACCAGACGGCACGAGCGGGCACAAGCCATACGCACAACAAAGCGAGCCGAACCATGAACATCGGGGCAATCGGTTGGTGGAGCTATCAGAACCAGGGCGATCTGGCCATGCTGGCCGCCTTGCGCCAGGGGCTGGCGCCGCACAAGCTGGTGCCCATCGATACCGGGTTCGCCGCCCACCCTGACGCCATCGCTCGGCTCAATCGGCTCGATTACCTGCTGCTGGGCGGGGGCACCCTGATCGCCGAAAGGCCCGCGCCGCCCTTTGACACCTTTGACCGTTGGGCGGACCAGCTCACCTGCCCTCTGGGCGTGGTCGGCTTGGGCGTCGACCCCGTCGCGGAGGCATCCTGGCCCGCCGTGGAGGCCATGCTGGATCGCGCCCGGTTCTGGTACGTGCGCGATCGGCAGAGCCGCCACAACCTGCGCGATCATCCCAAGGTGCAGGTGGCCCCCGACCTGACCTTTGCCCTGCCGCTGCCCGCCCGCAGCGACCCTCGCCCAGCCGTGGAATCCCGGCCGGTGTGCGGCGTCAACCTGCGCCGTTCCGCCACGGATAGCCTGGACCCCGATCCCTGGGTGGACGCCCTAGAGAGCCTGCCCGTACGCCTCAAGGGCCTTCCTCTCTCGCCGTTTGGGGCCTTTGACGAGCGCTCCCTGCTCCAGAAGCTGGACCCAGACACGCCCCATTGCCATGAGCCCCAAGCCTACCGCCAGGTCGATCTGGTGATTGGCACGGCCTACCATGCCGTCCTCTTTGCGGTGCAGGCGGCGGTGCCGGTCATCGCCATCGGCTATGCGCCCAAAGTGAGCCAGTTCATGCGAGAGAACGGCTTGGCGCGCTGGCTCTTGGCGCCTGAAGATCACGCCAAGCTGCCCGCCCTGGTGGACGAGCTCTTGGCCGAGCGGGAGGAGGTAGCCGCCAATCTGGCTCGGCTCCGCGAACGGCTCCACCATCGAGCTCGCGGGGCCATGCAGCGCTTTCGCCAGGAGATCAGCGCCGCCGGCCCGCGCGCATCGCGCTCCGGCCCCAAAGTGACCATCGCCGTGGTCAGCTCGGGCGACCCGGAAAAGGACGG
>CAZUZB010000041.1:5130-6399 GCA_964624695.1 uncultured Anaerolineales bacterium
CCGCCGGAGGATTTGGGGATGCGCCTGCGATACACCCTGGGGCGCTCCACCGGCGAGTATCTCGGCTGGATCCTTGGTGGAGAGTGGCTGGCCGCTGATGCGATCGCCTGTCTGGTCGGCCGCCTCACCGAGAGGCCCGAATGCGACGTCGTCTATGCCGACTATTATGCCGTGGACGACTCCAACCTCCCCGTGGGGCACCACGTGGTGCCAGATCCCACCAAGCTGTTCCGCCGAGACGTGGTAGGCCCCTGCTTTTTGATGCGTCGCCACCTGCTATACACGCTGCTGCAGCTTCCCGAGGAGACGCCGTTGCTGGCCTACAGCCTGTGGCTGGCTGTCAGCGCCGAGCACAAGATGGCCCCCTTTCATGCGCCACTTTGCTACTCGCCCCGGCCCATCGGCTCGCGCGCTTACGTCGCCAAGGAGAGAGCAGCGCGTCGCCTCTGGCGCGCCAGCCAGCCGGCCCTTTGGCAGGCCGCCTGGCATCTGATCGACTCACAACTGGGCGAGCGGCTCCTGGTGCAGCCCGTTGCCTGGCTGTGCCGCACGTTGGGCAGGAGCGACCATGCCCAGGCACAATAGCCCTCCCGAGCTCGCCGTGAGCGTCATCATCCCGACCTACAACCGGGCCGGCTATTTGCGGCAAGCGCTGGATAGCGTCCTTGCCCAGACGGTCCCACCTGCCGAGATCATCGTGGTGGACGATGGCTCCACCGATGACACCGCGGCCTGCATCGCTGCCTACGGCCCGGCCGTGCGCTATCTCTGCCACCAGCGCAATCGTGGCATCGCCGCCGCCCGCAACACCGGTCTGCAGGCCGCGCAGGGCGACTTGATCGCCTGGCTGGATTCGGACGACCTGTGGGAGCCGGCGTTCCTGGCGCGGACGACCGCGCTCTTGGCGGAGGACGCCACGCTGGATGGCGTCTACACCGGGCTAACCATGATCGATGCCGAGGGGACCGCCCTGCGCACCGCCATCCACGTGGAGCCGCCCGCCGAGCTCTATGACGCGATGGTGCGCGATAGCTTTCTGGCCACGGCATCCCTGGTGGTGCGCCGGCGCTGCTACGATCAGGTGGGCCTGTTCGATCCCCAGTTCCGCATCTGCGAGGACTATGACATGTGGCTGCGCCTGGCGCAGCGCTTTCGCATTGCAGGGATACCTGAGCCGTTGGTGCGTATCCGCGTGCACAGCGCCAACACCATGGCCGACCTCCAGGCGGTGTGCGCGGCACGGCTGGCCATCGCCGAAAAGCATTTCCC
>CAZUZB010000041.1:6499-10409 GCA_964624695.1 uncultured Anaerolineales bacterium
CACCTGGCCCTAGGCATGCTCAGCGACCAGGCCGGCGACTGGGCCCTGGCTCGGCAGCATCTCTGGCGCGCGCTGCGGGCCAATCCACGGCTGGCGCTGGAGCGCGGCGTGGTTCGGCGCCTGGCCAAGCTCCACGTGGGTCGGCGCCTCGTCGCCCGTCTGCGCCGCCTCCAGCCTGCTCGCAGCGAGGAAGGATGATGCGGATCCTGTTCGTCTCCAACCTCTATCCGCCTCACGAGCTGGGTGGCTGGGAGCAGAACTGCCAAGAGATCGTCGCGCGCCTCCGCGCTCGGGGACACGACTGCCACGTGCTCACCAGCCGCTATGGCGTCGGCCGACGTCCCCCCGCCGAGGATGGCATCTCGCGCACGCTGCACCTCCAGGCCAACGTAGAGTACTACCGTCCCCTGGACTATATGCTGCGGCGCAGGTGGCGATCCAGGGCCAACCGCCTGACCCTGCATCGTGCCCTGGACGCCTTGGCGCCGGATGTGGTGTTCATCTGGGGGATGTGGAACCTCTCCCACGAGGTCGCCTACCGGGCCGAGCGCTGGCTCCCCGGCCGAGTCGCCTATGCCGTGGCGAGCTACTGGCCCATGGAGCCCGATGCCGATACCGCCTACTGGTCGCTGCCGGCCAACCATGCTTGGGCTGAACGGCTCAAGTCGCTGGCTCGAAAGAGCATCCTCCCCCGCCTGGCCAGGGAATCTCGCGCCCATCGGCTCGAGATGGAGCATGTCGCCTGTGTCAGCGCCTTCGTCTGCCAAAAGCTGCTGGATGCCCAGGCGCTGCCCCATGGCGCGCGCGTCATCAACAACGGGATCGACCCGACGCCTTTCCTGGCGGCAACGGGCGCCCGATCCCCCGGCACCGGCGCCGAGCTGCGGCTGGTGTATACCGGCGGCATCCTGCCGCACAAGGGGGTCCACACGGCCATCGAGGCGCTGGGCCTGCTCCAGCAGCGCGGCCAGGCCGATGGCGTGCGCCTAGAGCTGATCGGCGGCGGCCACCCCGATTACATAGCGCAGCTCCAGCGGCGGGTGGGAGAGCTGGGCCTGGCCGATCGGATCACCTTTCGCGGGCGGGTGCCCCGGGACGAGATCCCTGGCCGGCTGGCCCTCGCCGACGTCTTTCTCTTTGCGTCCATCTGGGAGGAGCCGATCGCCCGCTCGGTTATGGAGGCCATGGCCGCCGGCCTGGCAGTCATCGGCACGCCCGTGGGCGGCCAGCGCGAGATGCTCGAGCACGGCGTCAACGCCTTGGTCTACCCGCCCGATGATGCCGCCGCGCTCGCTGGCTGCATCCAGCGCCTGCGCGATGATCGCGCCCTCTGCGCCCGCCTGGGCGATGCCGGGCGGCGCACCGTGCTGGAGCGCTACACGCTCGATCGGATGGCCGACGAGATGGAGCGGTGGCTAGAGCAGGTGGCCGCGCAACCCGTTGCCCCCCAAAGTACCCAGAAACAAGGTGAAACCCCTCAGTGAGGTGCCAGTGCCATGACCCAGAACCAACCCTTTGACGCTCTGCTCAAGACCCTCGCCGCCGACTGGCGACCCCTCGACGATCGCCCCGAGGAGACGCCCGAGTCGACGCTGCGCGCCCTCTGGTTCCTCGCCGCGAGCCAGCCCCGCGCCGTGCAACGCTGCCAGGATCCGCTGCCGGCGCTTTCAGAGGCCGCGCATGAGCGCCTGGCCGAGCTGGTCCGCCAGCGCATGGCGGGCGTGCCCCTGGCGCACCTCACCGGCCGCCAGTGCTTTATGGGGATCGAGATGCTGGCCGGGCCAGAGGCGCTGATCCCCCGCCAGGAGACCGAGATCCTGGGCTATGGCGCCCTGAGGCTGCTCAGGGAACTGGCGGCAACCCAGGACCACACCATCGCCATCGACCTGTGTACGGGCTGCGGCAACCTGGCGCTGGCGCTGGCCTACCACGAACCCGCCTGCCACGTCCATGCCGCCGATCTCTCGACCGAGGCCATCGACCTGGCGCGCCGTAACGCCCGGCACCTCGGCCTGGCATCGCGCACCAGCTTTTCAGTCGGCGACCTGTTCGCGCCCTTGGAAGGCAAGGTAACGCCAGAGAGCGTCGATCTGATCATCTGCAACCCGCCTTATATCGCCACCCAACACATCGCCGACATGCCCGACGAGATTCACCGCCATGAGCCCCACCTGGCCTTTGACGGGGGTCCCTTTGGCGTGTCGATCCTCCTGCGTATCATCAGCGACGCTCCGCGCTTTTTGCGGCCCGGCGGCTGGCTCTGCTTTGAGGTCGGGCTGGGCCAAGGGGAGCTGATCTGCCGCCGGCTAGAGCGGGACGATGCCTACGCCGCCGTCGATGCCCTCTACGACGGCGACGCCCGGCCTCGCGCCCTGCTGGCGCAGCGCCGTTAGGCCGCATCCGCCAAGCCGTGGCACAGAGGGTAGATCCAGCGGCCCTATTTGCGCGGCCCCAGCAGTTGGCGTATGCTCTCGCAACGCTCGCATACGTCCAGATGTCGTGAAATCGTCGAGACGCCGCCAACCCCGGGGCCATCCGGTCGCTCCCAGCTGCCTGGCGTGAGAACGACCCCACGCAGTCGACCGGCCACCTCATCCACGCCCATTCCTGATCCCGGGTACCGGTCTGCACGTTTGGTGCCCCCATTGGCGCCGACCAGGAGGATACCGATGCCTGCAACCGACAGGGCGGCCAATGGGCGCTGGCACGGCAGGGCGCGCCGAGAGACGAGCGCACCCCCCAGGCAGCCGCCGCGGCGGCCCTCATCACAAAGCTGGCCGCTCATCGGCCTCCTGATGGTCGTCGCCCTGCTGGGCCCCAGCGCCCTCGGCGTGCGGGCGCAAAGCCCGGTCGTGCCGCGCGTCAACGCGCCCTACGCCACCGGGAGCGAGGCGGCCACCTTCTGGTTCGGCCGGGTGACCCTGCAAGAGAACTATGCCGACGTGCGCATCGGCTATCGCGACACCAGACTTTATGTCCACCTCAACATCATGGACCGCCGCCTCTGGTACAACCCGTCCCCCTCGCCCTCCGACTTGACCAACTGGGATGCCGCAACGGTCTATTTGAGCACCAACGCCACCCCCACGTTGGAGGGCAGCTACCGCTTCGACGGCCAGCTCTCCTGGGACGGCGAACCGGAGGATCGCGTCGCCTACCAGGCCGCCTACCAGTATGGCGCGGGCGGCTGGGCAGCGACAGCCTTCCCGTTCGAGACCTTTTCCTCCTGGAACGGGCATGCTCCCAACACCAACCAGGACGACCGGGGCTGGGCCCTCATCACCTATGTGCCGTTCGCCAGCCTGGGGCTCAGCGCCCCCCCTCCACCCGGCACCATCTGGCGCGTGGCGATAGTCCTGCACGATCGCGACGACGGCGGCGGCTCGCCCCTGGCCAAGCAGGTCTGGCCAACGGGCATGAGCACCACCGACCCCGCCACCTGGGCCGAGCTCTCCTTTGGCGCGCCGCCGGCCTATGAGCCGCCTACCGCCGTCCCCGGCGGCACCGTCGCTATCCGGCACGGCGAGAACGGCGCCATCGTGCCCGATGCCGATGTGGGCGGCAGCAGCAGCTGCGGCGCCCCCGCCGAGCCGGATTTCTTCCCTACGTGGGGCAGCCTGAACTGGGCCGGCAAGACCTTTCTCAATGTGCAGAACCTGGGTTGGATCAGCGAGTGGCCCTGCTTTTCCAAGTATTATGTCACCTTCCCGCTGGATCAGGTGCCGGCAGGAAAAGCGATCCTCTCGGCCCAGCTGACGCTCTACCAGAACGGCAATGCCGGCGAGGGCGAGACGCCGGGGCCGACCCCATCGTTGATCCAGGTATCCACGGTCGCGGACGCCTGGCAAGAGTCGACCATCACCTGGAATAATGCCCCGCCGGCCATGGAGAACATCGACAGCCTCTGGGT
>CAZUZB010000041.1:10509-19876 GCA_964624695.1 uncultured Anaerolineales bacterium
CCTGCGGTTCAGTGGCACGGGCGATGCGCTATTCCTCACCGACACCCTGCCCAGCGGGGTGAGCTGGGTGGGCAACCTGGCCATCTCTGGCAGCGACACCGCGCCAACCTACCACCCGGCCCAGCGCCAGATCACCTGGCAGGGCAGCCCGGCGCAGGGTCAGCAGGTGCGCATCACCTACTCGGTCGTCGTCAGCGCGCCGAGCCTTCAGCGCTTGACCAACGTGGTCGAGCTGAGCGACGGGCAGGGCACCAGCAGCGTCGCCAGCGTGACCGTCCTGGCCAATCCTCAACGTTGTTTCCTGCCGCTGGTGCTGCGCCAGCGATGATGCCGATAGCGAGGACAAGATGATGGTTGGTGGTGAGATCCCCCGCCAAAGGGCGCGCTGGGCCCGGGCGGCCCTGGCGATGATCGTGCTTCTGGCTGGCCTGTTGAGCCCCGGCGCCGCGCACGCCGAGGGGCCCACAACGCCCACCGCCGCCGAACCGGCCACGGCATTGGAGAGCGGCGTGGCCGAGCTGGCCGCCGCCGAGAGCCTCTCCTCCAGCAGCTGGCCCATGGTGGCCGCCAACCCCCAGCGGACCTCCTGGAACGCCGTGGAGGTGCGGGGCGCCCTCAACCCGATCTGGTACCGGGTCATCGAGGCCTACATCCCGCCCAAGGTGCAGGTGATCGCGGCGGGCGGCCTGCTCTATGTCTCCACCGCCGAGGGGCTGTACGCCTTCCAGGCCGACACCGGCGCCACAGCCTGGGTGTATCCCACCGAGATGCCTCTGGGCAACTCGCCCACCATCTATGGCGGCGTGGCCTACGTGGGCGGCTATGACCGGCGGATCCACGCCATCGACGCGGCCACCGGCCACGGCATCTGGACCTTTCAGGCCGGGGCTGGCTTTGATAGCAACCCGCTGGTGCTCGAGCTCGGCGGGCGCACCCTCATCTATGCCGGCTGCCGCGACGGCGTGATGTACGCCATCGAGGACCACGGCGGCCATGCCTCGCTGGCATGGTCCTATGCCACCGAGGGCCCCATCAGCTATTCCGCCGCCTACAGCGACGGCACCGTCTATGTCGCCTCCGATGACGCCTACGCCTACGCCCTGGACGCCCTCACCGGCGGCCTGGTGTGGAAATCGGCCAAGCTGCCGGGCGCGGGATTCCAGACCTGGTGGCCCGTGGTCTACCAGGAGCCAGCCAGCGGGGCCGATCTGGTCCTCTTTGCCGGCAGCGACAACTATCGCGCCTTTCTCGCGCCGGGCTATGGCGACGACCTGCAGCTCCGCGAGCTCAAGGACGTGTTCCCCAACCGCGCCACCGAGGCCAAGGGGACGCCCTTTGGCACCCGCACCGGCGAGTCAGTGAACGCGTCGCGCGTCCTCCAGTATTTCGAGGCCAAGCCGTGGCGGCGGACCTTTTTCGTGCTCAACCGCGCCACCGGCAGCGAGGTGACCACCGATTTCGACCACGACGGCGCGCCCGAGTACGCACCGATCCTCTGGTTCGGCACCCACAGTGGCAACCGCTACCCGGCCGTCATCGCCGCCAACGGCACGGCGTACCAATCGGGCGCCTACATGTCCGATCCGTGGATTGCGGGCGGCCATCTCATCGGATGGCGGCCCGGCAGCAACACCATCACCACGCCCAGCGCCCGTTGGGCCGCCATGGACGAGCCCATGGCCTATTCGGCTGGCGGCAACCTACTCTACTGGAGCCTCTGCAACGATCGCGCCGCCGGGTCCATCGATATCAGCATCACCAACACCGTCTTTTACCCCGCGACGGTGCCCTACAACTCGAACCGTGAGTGGAGCTTTTTCTCGTACAATCTGGATACGCTGATCCCCGGCTACAATCTGCTGTACGAGGGCATCAGCCCCACCGACTATACCCTGAACAGCCTGTATCGCGCCTCCATTGCCAGCAGCAACGGCGTCTACGGACAACACGGCCATCAGAACCCACCCATCCCCTACGATGGACGGATCTATATGCACCGCTCCAACGCGCTGATCGCCTTTGGCAGCTACCAGGGGGCGCCAACCCAGCTCCCCATGGCCACCCGCGTGGCCGCTCCCAGCTCTGGGGCCACCCTGGGGCCGCTGGAGCTGAGCGAGCGGCTGGTGGCCGAGGTCCGCAAGATGCTGGACGCCGGCCACCTCAGGCCCGGCTACCGCAGCCATGGCCTGCTCGACAACAAGACCCGTGACCAGCTCGGCGACCTGCTGACCGACTATTGGCATAACTCGGCTGACACACTCTACGCCCTGGCCATTGCCCTGCCCTACCTTCCCAGCGAGATGCAGGCTGAGGTGCGCGCCTATATGCAGAGCGAGTTCGCCCAATACCCACCTTACCAGGTCACCCATGTGGGCTGGCGCGACGGGGCCGCGCGCGAGCCGTATGATCTGCCGCGCGAGGCCGAGCTGGACCGCGTCAACCATCCCGCCTATGTCAGTGGGTATGGCTATGCCGGGTGGACTTGGCCCCCCAACATGTTCTATGCCCTCTGGAAGTATGCCGAGCTGTTCGGCGGAGCCGAGAGCATCTACTCCGCCAGCCGCTCCAGGCTCGAGAGCCCACCCTCGGACGCCTATCTGATCGAGTTCCCGTACATCCTCAATGCCTACATCGCCGGCTATATCGGCTACCTGGAGCTGGAGGCCCTGGCCGGGCGCGCCGAATCCACCAGCGTGCGGTCGACGCTCAATCGGCTGTTGGCCTTGCGTGCCAACAGCTTTGACAAGGACACGCCCTACACCGGCGGCAACTCGGCGCGCTCGCTGAGCGTGGCCAGGAATTTCATGTTCCTGGTCCCCGAGCTGGGGCAGTACCTGCGCGACCACATCCTGCCCGAGGTTCAGGAGGCAGTAGACGAGTATAGCCAGGTGGCGCCCTACTGGTTCGTGGCCGACCACGACACAGCCCACGCCGAATCGGCCACCCAGACGTTCTATGACTACCATGGCATGTTCCTGGCCAAGGCGTATATCTTGCAAGAGTCGGCCCAGGAGCTGGCCAACTACCTGGATGTTCCCGCCGTGCAGGTGGGGGACCTGTTCTACATCCAGAACCTGGTGGCGACGCTGGAGGCGGGAGCGTTTCACCCCCTGCTCAAGGCGGTCAGCCCCGCGCGCGGCGAGCAAGGCGACACGCTCACCTATACGCTCAGCTTTTCCGGCAACGGCGACTTGCTCTCGCTGATCGACCAGCTACCCGCGGGAGTCAGTACTCCCTTTGGTGTGTCCGTAGAGGGCACCTCGGTAACGCCGTCCTATGATAGCGGTTCACACCGCCTCACCTGGAGCGACACGGTGCCCGAATGGCAGGATGTGACCATCCGCTACCAGGTAACCATCGCCACAGCCGAATCGCGGTGGCTGCGCAACAGCGCGACGCTTCAGCACGATGGTCAGGGCCCGCAACGCACGGCGTCAGCCACCGTCCTCGCCAACCCCCACCGCATCTATCTCGCCGCCATCCGGCGGTTTGGCTAGCAAAGCTGTCTGAACGAGGCCCCAGCGCGGCACCTCACCGCCTCCCTCAACGCATCAGGCATCCCCGCCGGGTTTCGTATCGGGCCGGGTTGCCTGGTGCGATCTCCGTAACCAAACTGATACGAACCCCTAGTGACTTTTGACCCCCATCCGAGACATAATAGGTGAGAGCGCCCCTGTTCCCCCGGCGCGTGGGCGCTGCTCCGAATTCCGCCTAGGCCTCGCCACCTAGCGGAGCTCGCTGGGGCTCGTTCGTAACTGGGAGAACGAACGGCGCCCGACCTTAGCGCTGCGGCATCGTCTCGCTCGCGCCGCAGAGAGCGTCGGACCAGCCCCCGCAGGCTATGGAGCAGCCAAAGACAGCTTGCTCGCCGTTGGCCGGCTTGCTTTGAGCACCGTACGAACATCGGGCGCTCTCTAGGCAAGTCGACCCTTGTTTTCGGCAACGGCCGACGCCTGGTTCGAACAAACCATCGTTGCGGTCCTCGCAGCGACGCGCACCCGAGTAATCGCCGCCGCCTTGCGGAGCGTGACCCCGGGAGTTGGGAGGACGAGTGTCCGAGGTTACCCTACCCCACGCCAAAACACGGTGGTGGGCGCTTCAGGTTTCAGAGCGGCGCATCTTGCTGATGCTCGGCGACCTGCTGGCCATTAGCTGCGCCCTTGGCATTGCTGTATGGGTCCGCATCCCCGGGTTCAGCGAGTCCTACGATAGCTGGCAACCATTCTTTATCGATCAGCTACGTTGGTGGCTCCTCCTATGGATCCTCTGGCTCCCCGCATCCCTGATCGCCGGCTGCTATGACCTGCGAATAGCTGCCTCGGTGCCCACCAGCGCCGTCTACACCGCCGCCTGCGCGCTGGCGGTGGCCGTGCTCTACTTGCTCGTTCCTTGGATGTCCGCCCCCCTGACTTGGTCTCGCCTGGCCTGGTTCATCTTTGCAGGCCTTTCCATGGCCAGCGTCGCCGTGTGGCGCGTCATCTATGCAATCCTGCTTGCCCGCGAGACATTCACCCGGCGGGCGCTGGTCGTGGGCGCCTCGGAAGCCGGGGTCGCCCTGGCCAAGGCCGTGGATGAAGCCGGCAAGGCCTCGGGTATCGAGTTGGTCGGTTTTCTGGATGACCATGCCATCTGGGGCCAAAAGCTGGAGGGGCGTCCCGTCGTCGCAGGCAGCGAGCAGTTGCTGTCCATCGCCAGCCTGCGCGACGTCGACGAGATCGTCGTGGCCGTGGGCGCCGGCGGCGAGATCAGCCCAGAGCTCTTTCAGGCGCTGGTGCGCTGCTGGGAGTATGGGCTGAGCATCGTCTCCATGCCAATGTTCTATGAAGAGGTAGCCGGCGCCATCCCCCTGGATCATGTCGGCCGCGATATGTTTGTGCTGGTGGATCATCACCGCGGGCTCGAGCTGCGCATCTGGGACCTGGTCCGTCGTGTGGGGGACATCATCGTCGCGCTGGTCGGCCTGGTGCTGATGGGCCTCCTTCTTCCGCTCCTCGCCTTGGCCATCCATCTGGATGACCCCGGCCCGGTTTTCTACACGCAAGAGCGCGTCGGCCGCGGCGGCAGGCGATTCCGCCTGTCCAAGTTCCGCTCCATGGTGCAGAACGCCGAGCAGGCCGGCGCCGTCTGGGCGCAAGAGAACGACCCGCGCGTCACCCGCGTGGGGCGGTTCATCCGCCGCACCCGCATCGACGAGCTGCCCCAGCTCTGGAACGTGCTCAAGGGCGAGATGACGCTCATCGGCCCCCGCCCCGAGCGCCCCGAGTTCGTCCAAGAGCTGGACGAGCTCCTGCCCTACTATGCCATCCGTCATTCCATCAAGCCCGGCATCACCGGCTGGGCCCAGGTGCGCTATCATTATGGCAACTGCGTCGATGACGCCCGCATGAAGCTCCAGTACGACCTTTACTATGTCAAGCGGCGCGGCCCCGTTCTGGACGCGCTGATTGCCCTGACTACGTTGCGGGTCATGGTGACCATGCGGGGCACCTGAGGCCATGGCAGCCACCAAAGAGCGCGACGCACCGTCGGGAGCGAGGCGCATGAGCGCCGAGAGGCCCCCTTCCGGGCGGGCCTTGTCCGGCGCGCCCTCCCTCTACCTGCGGCGGCAGGCCGACAACCTGGGCCGCTACCTGCTGGAGCAATCGCTACAGGCGTTGCTGGGATGGGTGCCCACGCTGCTGGGCATCGGGCTGCGGGCCATCGGCTACCGCCTGATGATGCGCATGGAGGGCTTGGCGGCCATCGAATCGGGCGTGCGGCTCCGCTTCGCCAACCATATCCGGCTGGGGGCGGGCGCCTACCTCGATCAAGGGACATACGTGCATGCCTGCCCCGGCGGCGTGACCATCGGGGCAGGCAGCCTGGTCATGCATGGCGCGGTGCTGCACGTCTATAACTTTCGCGGCCTGCCCCACGCCGGCATCGAGATCGGCCGCGACAGCCTCTTGGGCGAGTACACCGTGGTGCGCGGCCAGGGCGGCGTCGTGATCGGCGATCGGGTCTACACCTCGCCCATGGTGCAGATCATGGCCGTGAATCACGTGTTCGACGATCCCCACCGGCCGTTCGTGGAGCAGGGCATCACGGCCGAGGGGATCGTCATCGAGGATGACGTCTGGATCGGCTCGGGCGCGGTGATCACCGACGGGGTACGCATCGGCCAGGGGGCGGTCATCGCCGCCGGCGCCGTGGTCACCAGCGACGTCCCCGCCCACACCCTGGTGGGCGGCGTGCCGGCTCGGGTCATCCGCCCGATGGATGGATCGAGAGGAGTCGGCTCGCGCGCTGTGTTCTACTAGGTCATCGGGGGTAGATGGGCAGGGCCAGATAGCCCGGGATGCGCCCCTCCGATAAAAGCTGAGCGTATGGAGATGTGCCATGACCACCTTATCGGTAGTCATCCCAGCCCTGAACGAACAGGAAGGAATCGCGGCCATCGTGCGGCGGGTGCTGGCCATTCGCCCCGATCTGGCCACCGCTGGCGTCGCCGATCTGGAACTCATTGTGGTGGACGACGGCTCCACCGACGACACGCCCCAGATCGTGGCCGGGTTCCCCGAGGTGCGCCTGCTCCGCCACCCCCAGAACCGCGGCTATGGGGCCGCCCTCAAGACCGGCTTTGCGGCCGCCAGGGGCGAGCTGATCGGATTCCTGGATGCCGACGGCACCTACCCGCCCGAGCTGTTCCCCTCACTATGCACCGAGGCGCTCAACGGCGCCGATCTGGTGGTGGGCTCGCGGCGCTCGGGCGCATCCAGCGAAATGCCCGTCCTGCGCCGCGTGGGCAACCTGCTCTGGTCCAGCCTGGTCAGCCTTCTCTGCACGCGGCGGGTGCTGGACCCCGCCAGCGGCATGCGCGTCTTCCACGCGGCCGCCTTTGAGCAACTGGAGCCCCTGCCCGACGGCCTGAACTTTACTCCGGTGATGAGCACCCGCGCCATCAGCGAGGGGCTGGGCCTGGTCGAGATCCCCATCCCCTACCAGGAGCGGGCTGGCCGCTCCAAGCTCAATGTGGTCAAGGACGGCGCCTTGTTCCTCCGCACCATCCTCTGGACGTCGTTGGCCTACAACCCGGCCCGCATCCTGGCCGGCCTGGGGCTACTAGGGTGTATCGTGGCAGCGGCCATCGGCATCGCGGTGGTGATCGCGCGCCTGCAGGGCGTCACCGCCCTGGGACCCCTGGGCGTAGCCAGCCTCTTTGTGGCCGTCGTCGCTGGCATCATCGGCATCGACCTGATGGCCCTGGGTTCCACGTTCAACTATCTCGTCTCGCTCTTTCACCGCCAGCCCGTCCGGCGCTGCCTGTTTGGCCGGCCGCTGTTCAAAGCGCCTGTCGACCGGCACTTTTGGTGGATGGGCGGGCTCTTGCTGCTCTTGGGCACCGGCCTGGCCATCATGAGCCTGGCGCTGGGCCTTAACGGCTGGGCCATCGAGCGGCTCTGGCTCTATCTCTTGGCCGGCGTCATGCTGATCCTGGTGGGAGCGCAGCTAGGGCTCTTTTGGGTGATCATCCGCGTGCTCGATGAGCTGCGCGAACGCCAGCTTCAGATTCAGGCCAACCATGGGCTGGCCGCGTGATGGGCGCCCCACAGCACCGCAACCGAGGGGCGCACACGCGCCAGGTGGCCCATCGCTCGGCGGCGCCCCTGGCCGACGCCGCCGTGGTCCGCTCAGACGGCGCCCCGGCCGGCGTCGAGGCGCTGGACATCCTGTTTGTCAATCCGCCCGCGCCCGACGGTGGCATCTGGATCCGCTCCCAGCATCGGGTGGGGCGGCGCTCCCGCGAGGGCATGATCTGGCCTCAGGTCAGCCTGGCGCAGATGGCGGCCCTCTTTTCTGATCGCGACGTGGGCGTGGTGGACGCCATCCCCCATCGCATGACCTGGGAGGCCTTTGCCGAGATCGTCGCGGAACGGCGTCCTCGTTACTATGTCACGCAGGTGACCGCGCCGACCCTCCACAACGACATGTACGGCGCCTTCCTGGCCAAGGCCCAGGGCGCCACCACCATCGCCTTTGGCACCCATGTGACACCCCTGCCCGAAGCCACCATGCGCGCCTTTCCGGCGCTGGATTACGTCCTGCGGGGCGAGCCCGAACTGACCCTGCGCGAGCTGGTGGACACGTTGGACCGCGCAGCGACTAGGCCGCCAGCAGACGGGACCACCGCCTACTGGCCGTCGCTCCCGCCGGAACAGGCCGCGCAGATGGGGCGACTGTACGCGTCCTCCGATGCGGCCTGGCAGCCGGCCTGGGCGGCGGGCGGTTCGCTAGACGAGCAGCTCGCCCGCATCAAGGGGCTGGTGTGGCGCCGAGGAGGCCACGTCACCCTCAACGCCGAGCGGCCGCTCATCGCCAACCTGGACGATCTGCCCCTGCCCCGGCATGACCTGCTGCCGCTACAGCGCTATCGCGCGCCGCTGGTTGGCGGCCCCTATACCTTTATCGTCACCAGCCGTGGCTGCCCGGGGCAGTGCCGCTTTTGCATCAAGCACGTCTCCTACGGCGAGTCCGTACGCTTTCGCTCGCCCGAGCATGTGCTGGCCGAGATCGATCAAGTCACCCGCCTGGGCGTGCATGACATCCACATGTATGCCGACCTGTTCACTATCAACCGCGACCACGTCATGGGCATCTGCCAGGGCATCATGGAGCGAAAACGTCCCCTGCGCTGGACCTGCAACAGCCGGGTGGATTTCGTCGACCAGGAGATGCTGCGCGCCATGGCCCAGGCCGGCTGCTGGATGATCTCTTGGGGCATCGAGTCGGGCGACCCAGAGATGCTTCGCAGGATGCGCAAGGGCACGACCACGGAGGAGGTGGAGCAAGCCCTGCATTGGGCGCACGAGGCCGGCATCAAAAACTGGGGCTATTTCATCATCGGCCTGCCCGGCGAGACGGAAGACTCCATCCGCCACACCATCGATTTCGCCAAGCGGCTGCCGCTGGACCTGGCCCTGTTCCACATCGCCGCGCCCCACCCCGGCACGCCCTTTTTCTTCGAGGTGGTCGAGAACGGCTGGTTCCGGCCAGGAACCCAGTGGGAGGCCGTAGACATGGATCGCTCCACCGTCCTGGATTATCCCAACCTCTCGGCCGAGGAGCTGGTGCAATGGGCGCAGAGGGCCTTTCGCGAATGGGCGCTGCGGCCCGGCCCCCTCTGGACCTACCTCAAGATGCTGGCGACCAGCCCCTCGTTGTGGGGCACCGCCGCCGAGATCGGCCTGGAGAGCCTGGGCTGGGCCAGAGGGTGATGGTGCAGGCGATGGATGGCCACACGTCGGCATCGCGAGCCGCCACGGCCCTGGCGCGATCCGAGCTGCCCTTGGCGCTCTTTGCCGCCGCGCTCACCTTCACGGCCGGCGCC
>CAZUZB010000042.1:0-3439 GCA_964624695.1 uncultured Anaerolineales bacterium
AGGGCGTCCTTGGCTGCGTCGACCGAGAGCGGCTGCTGGGCCAGCAGGTCAAGCAGCTTGCGGATTGGCGCGGCTAGCTCCTGTTCGGGGCCGCGGTATGCGCGCTGCAGCGTCAAGAACTCGCCATCGTTGGGCCGCATGGTGCGATCCGCGCGGCTTTGCTCCTCCAGCGCTGGCAGAACGCTGGGCCACTTGTGGGCCAGCGTGCAGAGGGGCAATACGCGCTCGGGGCCCAGCGTGAGATCGCCGTGATCGTTGACCCACACGCGGCTGTCGCCTCCCAGGCCGACGGTGTGCACCTCTACGGCCTCGACCATGGTGTGCCAGGGGCCGACGCGCGCCCCTTGGGGATCGAGACGGGGGCGGCTGTCGTGTAGCATGGCAATGTCGGTGGTGGTGCCTCCCATGTCGGCCACGACCACATCGCCGCCCCCCGCCAGGTGCTGCGCCCCCACGACGCTGGCCGCTGGCCCTGCCAGGATGGTCTCTACGGGCCGGCGCAGAGCCATCCGGGCGTCCATCAGGGAGCCATCGCCCTTGACAACCATCAGCGGCGCTTGGATGCCCATCTGTCGCACGGTCTGGATCACCGCGTCAATCAGCTCCTGCAGGAGCGGGATCAGGCGGGCATTCAGGCAGACGGTGCTGGCGCGGCGAATGGCGTCTAGTCGGTGGGTCAGCTCATGGCCGCACGTTGTGGGCAGGCCGGTCATCTCTTCGACCAAGCGGGCCGCGCGTTGCTCGTGGATGGGGTTGCGCGTGCCAAAAAAGCCAGACACGGCAAAGGCCTGCACGGCGGCGGCATGCTCGCGGATGGCGGCAACGATGGCGCGCTCATCGAGATCGTCGCTGGCCTCGCCGGTCGCATCGTGTCCGCCATCCACAAAGACATAGCGTTGCGTGCCCAAGAGCTGAGCCCAGGGCGTGGTCGGCGAGACGTGCCCACGGTAGCCGATCAGCAACGCGCAGGCGGGAGCGCCTTTGCCCTCGACGATGGCGTTGGTCGCCAGCGTGGTCGAGAGCGATACCAGCCCGATCTGGGCGCGGTCTCCGTCAACCGCCCGGGCCATCGCCTCGCCGATGCCGATGGCGAGATCGTGCTTGGTCGTCAAGGCCTTGCCGCTACGCAGCAACCGGCCCGTCTCATACTCCACCAGGGCGGCGTCGGTATAGGTGCCGCCCGTATCGATCCCCAATGCAAGTGTCATGCTCTGCTATCTCTTCTCTTGCGCTGCCGAACGACCCTAGGCCTGACGAGCGCGCGCCAGGCGTCTGCAATAGCTCACATAGCTCATGCCGAACTCGTCCTTGCCCAGCAGCAGATCTGACACCATGACGGTCTTGCAGGCATGAGCAGGGTTCACGATCGGGGCGTTCACGCCCAGGGCAATGGCCATGGACAGAAAGGCGCTGTTCACGTCCTCACGATCGGGCAGGCCGAACGACACATTGCTGGCGCCCAACGACATGTTCATCCCCAGCTCGGCCCGAACGCCGCAGATGGCGTCGAGGGTGGTTTTGGCCGCGGTCTGGTCCGCCGAGACGGTGAGCACCAGGCAGTCGATCAGAATATCCTCGCGGGGGATACCCAGCGCCTCGGCGCGCTCGACGATCTTTCTGGCAACGGCCACGCGCTGCTCGGATGTCTGGGGAATGCCCGAGTCGTCCATGGTCAGGCCGATCACGGCGGCGCCGTACTCTTTGACCAGAGGCAGCACCCGATTGAGCGAGGCTTCCTCACCGTTCACCGAGTTGATCAAGGCCTTGCCGTCGTAGACGTCCAGGGCGGCCTTGAGCGCGGCCGCGTTGGGTGAATCGAGGCAGAGCGGCAAGTCGGTGATCTCTTGGACGGCCTTGACGGCCATGGGGAGCAGGGCAACCTCGTCCACCCCCGCGGCTCCCACGTTGATATCCAGGATGTGGGCCCCATTCTCGATCTGGCTCTTGGCCAACGACCGAACGCGGCTCATGTCTCCCTCGGCCAGCGATGCCGCCAGCAGTTTCTTCCCCGTAGGGTTGATCCGCTCGCCGATGATGACCGTCGGCAATTCGGGCGCGATGGTGACCTCTTTCGTGGCGCTACGTACAACGGTTCGCATGCTGTGCTCCTCTCACCGTTCTGTTAGGCGACGACGGCAACGGCCGCGTCGATTCCGCTCCATCGTGTGACTATTCCCAGGCTCGCGTGGGCCTGCGCCGACGCGAGCCGATCATCCGTTTCTCCTCCAGCAGCTCTTTGGCTGCGGTGGCCATGGTTGTGCGCGGGCTCTCCGCCTTGAGTTGCACGTCAATCAGGGTCTGGCAAGAGAGCGCGGCGGCCAGCTCCTTGACGATCCGTTCGGCATCAGGATAGCGCCGCAGCGCAGCCTGCGAGAACCCAAAGGAGAGATACGACCGCTGGAACGAGTGTCTATCGTCCTCCAGCAGCCGCAGATCCAGCTGTACGAGGGCGGGATCGTTGCTCAGCGCATAGGCCGCTGTGCACGCCTCTCCCGCCACGCGTTCGAGACAGCCTTCATAGCTATCGTTGAAAACCTTTTCGGAGCGCAGACCCAGCCCATAGTAGCGCATCATCGCCTCGACGGCGCCAGGCTGTTCCGATCGCGGGCTGGGGTTGCACAGGCTCAAGGCGGGATCCTGGTAGAGCAGGTGCGTCACCAAATCCGAGATGCTCTGGACCTTTTCCAGCTTGGTATCGGTGCGACGCACGGCGATGGATCCAAACCGCAGACACGGCGCCGTGCCCACCCAAGCGATGCCGTTGGCGGCGTCTTCGGCGGTGATGCGCTGTAGCATGACCTCGGCGTCGCCGCAGGTGATGTCGTGTTTGAGCACCAGGTGCCAGATGTCCCAGCCATAGGCCCACAACAGATCCGCCTCGCCGGCCGAGAGGGCCGCGTGTGCCTTGATCAGGCTGTCGTTCTCCACCAGTTCGACCGCGTAACCCCTATCTTCCAGCATCAGCCGCGTAAGCTGCCCCAAGGCTTCTTGTTCACTGCCCGGATAGACCGCGACCCTCACCATGCCCAAAGAGGGCTGGCTGACGCAGCCCAGGGGCACCAGGGCCGCCAGCATGAGCAGGCAGACCGCGACCGAGACGGCCTTTTTCATCGTGGCAGCTCGGTGGAGCACAGCAGGTAACGCGTCGCCACGACTTGGTCCTCCAGCGCGATAGCACCGTTGCTCAGATCGCTCAGCGCCGCTGCGAGGGCGGCCAAGGCGGCCTCTGGCACGGCAACCTCCAGGTGCACGTCTTCCGTGTAGGCTATATCGATGACCTCGGCCCCATGCTGCTCGATTTCATAGCGCAAAGGGCCTAGCAGGGCATAATCCGCGCGCAAGCTGGCGATGCGATGCAACCCCTTGATGCCCATGGGCGCGCTCTCGAGGGCCGCGCGGGCGGCGGCTCCATAGGCGCGAACCAGCCCGCCTGTGCCTA
>CAZUZB010000042.1:3539-19211 GCA_964624695.1 uncultured Anaerolineales bacterium
TCGAGGGCCGCGCGGGCGGCGGCTCCATAGGCGCGAACCAGCCCGCCTGTGCCTAGCTTGACGCCGCCAAAGTAGCGCGTCCCGACCACCACGACCTCATAGATCCCACTGCCCGCTAGCACGGCCAGCATGGGCCTGCCAGCCGTGCCGCCAGGTTCGCCGTCGTCACTGGAAGCGATGATCTCTTGCGGCGTTCCTGGCAGGCGATACGCCCAGGCGTGGTGGGTGGCGTCGGGATAGCGCCGTCGGACGTCTTCGATGAACCGGAGCGCACCCTCGGCATCGCTGGCGGGCCCCGCCGTTCCAATAAAGCGCGAACCCTTGACGACCAGTTCAGCCTCGCCGCTGCCCGTGGGCACGCGATAGCTCTCCATGCGCCCCTTGTCTGCTAGCTCGCATCCCGCAGGCTATTGTAGAAACCGTATCGTCGGGTGTCAATCGGGGTTCTTGGAGACGTAAGGCTTTGAGCTATACTCTGAACGCGAACCTACAGAAAGCAAGGATATGCTCATGCGCAGAGTCCGTGTGATTGTGAATCCCTTGGCGGGGCGTGGCTATGCGGCATCGGTGGCTCCCATCATTGCGAGAGAGCTCGAGTCGTTGGGCGTCGACCATGAGATGGTCCGCACGCGGCATGCTGGGGAAGCCATCGATCTCGCTCGGCAGGCCAGCGAGGAGGGGTACGATCTGGTCGTCGCTGTGGGCGGCGATGGCACCACCCATGAGGTCGTCAATGGGTTGATGAACCACGGCACGGGCGGCCAGAGTGCGATGCTGGGTTGCCTGCCGGCAGGCTCTGGCAATGACTTTGCGCTGATGAACGGGGCGGTGTCTGATCTGGCCGAGGGCTGCCGTTACCTGAGCGGCGACTATGCGCGCCCCATCGACGTTGGCAAGGTCACCGTCGATGGCGAGCTGACGCGCTACTTTGATAACGTGGTTGGGATTGGATTCGACGCCCTGGTGGCCCGCGCCACTCGCGGTGTCAAGTACCTTCGGGGCGCCGCCCTCTATCTCCCCGTGGTACTCAAGACCACCTTTGTCACCATGCGCCCCCCTTGGATGCGCATCGAGTACGATGACCACGTGATCGAGACGCGCGCGCTGATGGCCGTGGTTGCCAACGGGCCGCGTGAGGGCGGGACGTTCCTGGTGGCGCCGCAGGCCAAGACCGATGACGGCTGGCTTGACCTGGTCGTCGCCGATAGCATCCCGCGGCTCAAGGTGCTCCAGATGATCCCACACTTTATGAGGGGAACCCATCTCGGCCATGATTGCGTCCGTTCCGACGTGGCCAAACGGGTGCGCATCACCTCGGAAGAGCCCCTGTACCTGCACGTGGACGGCGAGATCATCTGTGATGTGGCCCACGAGGTCGTGGTAGAGATTCTGCCTGCCGCGTTGCGGATGGTCACTGCACCAAACGGGGACCAAGCGCCCAGCAGCTAGGCCTGGGTGGATTCCTGGGTGCGGGCCGCATAGTAGGCGCAGAGCTCGGTGACGGGGCAGGCGTCACAGGCAGGGCGGGCGGCATGGCAGATAGTGCGCCCGTGACGGATCACGTTGAGGTGGAAGGGATAGTACGCCTCGGGCGGTAGCAGCCCTTCCAAGAGAGTGTGGGCTTTTTCGGCGCTGGTTCCTTTGGCCACGAGGCCGATGCGCACGGCGACGCGATGCACATGCGTATCGACGGGCATGGCGGGCTTGTGCAGGGAAAAGAGCAACACGCAGGCGGCCGTCTTGGGGCCGACGCCATGCATGCTCTCGAGATAGTGCCGCGCTTTGGCGGTCTCGAGGTCATCCAGAAAGGCCAACGATAGCTCGCCCCGCTCCTCCATCAGCTCCTGCAGGATCTGCTTGATCCTCGGCGCTTTGACGTTGGCCAGCCCACCAACGCGAATCGCATCGGCGACCGCCTCCTCAGGGGCCTGGAGGACCATCTCCCAGACGGGAAAGCGCCGCCGCAGCTCGGCATAGGCGCGGGCCGTGTTGGTGTCGGACGTGTTCTGCGAAAGGATCGTCACCACCAGCTCACTGAGGGGATCGCGCTGCTCTTTGGGCTCGGGCACGCCATAGTGCTCCAAGAGCGCCTGGTGCAATCGCTGCGCTAGCTCGGATGCGGGTTCCCTGTGCACAATCACTCCTCGCTGGCTACCATCACGCGCGCCGAAAGAGCCCCGCTCTAGCGGGGCTCTCTCTTGCGGCCAGAACCTAGGCCTCGGCCTCTTCCGCCTTTACGGCGGCGTTGAGGTCTTCGACGAGCGCATCCACGTCGATCCCGTGTGCCAGAGCGCCCTGTTCCAGATTCTCAAAGCGGGCTGCGGGGCAGCCAAAGCACATCAGCCCATGTCGCAAAAAGACCTCGGCCGAATTCGGATAGTTCTGCACGATCTCCGTGATCGTCATCTCTCTGGTGATCTCCATGGTCCCGTTCCTCCTAGAATGCCGACTCGGCGTCTTGCTCTTTGCCGCTACAACAACCATATTATAGCTAATGAGTCAACAATCACAAAACCGTCGCCATGCGGTGAGGAGACTTGCCCGAGAGACCAGAGGGGTATAAGATTCCGCCTCAGGAGCTGGCATGCCAAACAACGACGACGCCATACTGCTTGGCCATCCTAGTTACGTGTGGCGAGAGGGGCAATCTCGCCGCCTGTCGCTCATACAGAATTACGTCCCGCTGGAGGGGGCTCGCGTCCTTGATGCTGGCAGCGGACTGGGGCTGTACGTCGCCCAGATGCGCCGAGCAGGCGCCGAGGCCCACGGCGTGGATCTGGAGCTGGATAAGGCGTCGGCGGTGGAGGGCTGTCTGGTGGCTTCGGTGACGGGGCTGCCCTATGCTGACATGATGTTCGACGTGGTGCTTTCGCACGAAGTGATCGAGCACGTGGATGACGACGCCCAGGCGGTTCGCGAGGCGTTTCGAGTGCTCAAGCCCGGCGGCCGCATGGTCGTGTTCTGCCCCAATCGGTGGTATCCGTTCGAGACGCACGGGGCATTCTGGCGGGGCGCGTATCATTTTGGCAACATCCCCCTGGTGAACTATTTGCCGAACCCGTTGCGTCAGCGTTTCTGCCCGCACGTGCGGGCCTACACCCGGCGGGGCTTGCGGTCGCTCTTTGACGGGCTGCCAGGCCGCATCGTTGAGCACCGTTGCATCTATGCTGGTTACGACGAGCTCATGGAGCATCGGCCGCGGCTGGCGCGCCTGCTGCGGCGATTGACCTATGCGCTAGAGACGACGCCGCTCCAATGGTTTGGGCTCTCTCATCTATTCGTGTTCGAGAAGGCGACCTAGCGAAAGAGTCAGGCTATGCGAGTCAAGTTCCAGCCCAGCGGGGCACTCGTTGAGGTGTCAGAGGGGACGTCCCTCTTGGCGGCGTCGCACCAGGCGGGCGTGGCCCTAGAATCCCCCTGCGGGGGGCGGGGCACCTGTGGCAAGTGCCGCGTCATCGTTGATGGCGATGCGGGTCCCCTCACCGATGCCGAGCAGCGGCACCTCTCGCTCGAAGAGATCCAGGCAGGCTATCGCCTCGCTTGCCAGGCGGTCGTGGCGAGCGATCTCCTGGTGCGGGTTCCCGAGGGTTCGCAGGTCTATAGCGTGAGCATCCTCTCCCAGGGGCTGACCCGTGAGGTCGCGCTGGAGCCGTGGGTTCGCCGCGTGACGCTGTACGTGCCGCCGTCGACCCTGGAGGATCAGGCCAGTGACCTGGCCGCCCTTCAGAAGGCGTGGCAGCAGCAAGGCTTTGATGATCTCTCTGTTAGCCTGGGCGCGCTGCGCCGCCTACCCGCGGCTCTGCGCCAAGAGGACGGCCTGGTGACGCTGATCCTCGCCGATGGTGAGCTCATCGAGATCCTGCCTGGCGCCGATGAGGGACCCGTCCTGGGGATGGCGTACGATATCGGCACGACCACGATCGTGGGCTACCTGCTGGATCTGACCACGGGCCGCGAGCTGGCGGTGGCATCTCTGCTCAATCCCCAGACGCAGTATGGCGACGATGTGGTCTCACGCATTCAGCACATCACCGCTGTCCCGAACGGCCTCCAGCAGCTTCAGGATGCCGTGGTGGGTGCCATCAACCGTATCGCTACCGATGCTTGCCGCCAGGCCGGGGTGCCAGCCGATCGCGTCTATGGCATGACGGCGGTTGGCAACACGACGATGCAGCATCTCTTGCTGGGCGTCGATCCTTCGGCGTTGGCGCGTTCGCCTTATGTGCCAGTGGTTGCCGAGGCGGTGTCTATCCCTGCTCAGCGTCTGGGTCTGGCGATACATCCCGAAGCCCATGTGTGGGCGCTGGCCAGCATTGCGGGCTGGGTGGGGGCGGATACGGTCGGTGTGATCTTGGCAACGGGCCAGCACCAGGCCGACGAGATCAGCTTGGCCATCGATATCGGCACCAATGGCGAGATGACGCTGGGCTCGCGCCAGCGTCTTGTGGCCTGCTCGACGGCGGCCGGCCCCGCCTTTGAGGGCGCCCATCTGAGCTGCGGCATGCGAGCCGCCAGCGGCGCCATCGACCAGGTGTCAATCGATGGCGACGTGCACTGGCGCACCATCGAGAACACACCTCCTCGAGGCATCTGCGGCTCTGGCTTGGTGGATCTCGTGGCTCAGATGCTGGATGCAGAGATTCTGCGCGAGTCCGGCATGATGCATGACGCCCAGCATCTGGCCGATCTGGGCCAATCCGCCCTGGCCGCGCGGATCCGCAGCGAGGGTCGCCATCGCGCCTTTGACCTCGTGCTGCCCCAGGAGGGAGCCGACGGGCGGCCCGTGCGCGTGAGCCAGCGGGATATTCGCGAGCTGCAACTGGCCAAGGGGGCTATCCGCGCGGGCATCGAGATACTCCTCGATGAGCTGGGCATCGGCCATGCCGATGTGGCCCGCGTCTACCTGGCGGGGGCCTTTGGCAACTATATTCGGCCCGAGAGTGCCCTGCGGATCGGGCTGATGCCCGCGTTCCCCAACGCCGAGATCGTGCCCGTAGGCAACGCCGCCGGCTCGGGGGCCAAGCTGGCGCTGCTCTCGCAATCGGCTCGCGATGAGACGCGCGACATCGTCCGGCTGGTCGAGTACCTGGAGCTGTCGATTCTACCCGAGTTCCAAGATCAGTTCGCCGCGTCCATGGTCTTCTAGGCCACTGCTTTGACGGTGCCGTGCCCATTCTCTATACTAGGCCCAGAGTGAGTCAAGACTGAGCTCCCACACACGCGCTGGCGTTTCGCACGAGGGGCGGCAGCTAGGGCCCTTGAGGGCACGTGGGAAGCAGTACACAGGAAAGGGGTATCACAGATGACAGTCAAGGTTGGCATTAACGGGTTTGGGCGCATTGGCCGCCAGACGTTCAAGGCCATGGTCGCGGATTACTGGGACGAGATCGAGGTTGTGGGCATCAACGATCTCTTCCCGCCTGACGGGTTTGCGCATCTGCTCAAGTATGACTCGGTCTATGGCATCTTTGACGCCGACGTCGAGGTCGTTGACGGCGGGCTGTCTGTGGATGGCCGCGAGACCAAGTTCTTCTCCGAGCGTGACCCAGCCGCCATTCCCTGGGGTGAGATCGGCGCTGATATCGTGGTCGAGTCGACCGGCGTCTTTACAGAGCGTAGCAAGGCCGCCGCCCACCTCGATGGCGGGGCGAAAAAGGTCATTATCTCGGCCCCGGCCAAGGGCGAGGACATCACCATCGTGCTTGGCGTGAACGACGATGCCTATGATCCGGCCAAGCATCATGTGATCTCGAACGCCTCCTGCACCACCAACTGTCTGGCTCCCGCGGCCAAGGTGGTGAATGACAAGTGGGGCATCGTCAAAGGCCTTATGACCACGGTACACTCGTACACGGGCGATCAGCGGCTGGTGGACTTGCCCCACAAGGATCCCCGTCGCGCTCGCGCCGCTGCCCTGAACATCATTCCTACCACCACGGGCGCGGCCAAGGCCGTTGCGCTGGTCATCCCCTCGCTCAAGGGCAAATTCGATGGCATGGCGCTGCGCGTGCCCACGCCGACGGTCTCGATCGTCGACTTTGTGGCCACCCTGGAAAAGCCCTGCACCACCGAAGAGCTGATCGCGGCCTTCCTGGAGGCCGAGGCGGGGCCGCTGAACGGCATCCTCGGCGTTAGCCAGGAGCCGCTGGTCTCGATGGATTTCAAGGGCGATACCCGCTCGAGCATCATCGACGCCGATTCTTGCATGGCCCTGGATGGGGACATGGTCAAGGTTGTCGCCTGGTACGACAACGAGTGGGGCTACTCGACCCGCGTTGCCGACCTGGTCGTGCTCATGGGCGAAAAGGGCCTCTAGGCTCGGCACAGGTTCTCGGAATCAGAAGCGGGTGGCGCATCGCGCCACCCGCTTTGACGTGCCGTGCCCAAGTCACCCGCCGTCTTGCGCTCTGAAGCGTCGGGCCCACATGGCCAGGCGGTAGGCGGGCCGATTCAGGATGTCGGCAAAAGCGCCCACGTAGCGAACTATGTTGCCACCAAAGCCGCCCTTGAACCGCCCAACCCCCGAGAGGTCATCCTGGGCGTCTCCCTCGCCCTCCTCGGCGTCGGGGATGCCCCAGAGGTCGTATGCTGAGCAGCCCAGGCTCTTGGCCCAAAGCATCGCCCGCCATTGGAGCTGATGATTGGGCATTAGCTCGCGATGCTCGTTGGATGAGGCCCCGTACATGTACCAGGCCTGCCCGTTATAGGCAAAAGGCATCAACGCTGCCAGGGGTTTCCCCTCATAGCTTGCCTGCAACAGCGTGACCCGCCCATGGGGCGCGAACAGCTCCCAGGCTGCCCGGTAATAGCTCTCGCTGTGGATGCCGAACGCGTCACGCTCGCCCGTGATGCGCATCAGCGCATAGAACGCTCGCAATCCCTCTGCTTCCGCCTGCTCCACCACCACGCCGCGCCGCATAGAGAGGCGGATGTTGTAGCGCCACTTGGGCTTCATGGCGGCCAGCAGCGCGTCCTCGTCAGGCGTCAGATCGACCATGATGGTGCGCCGTGGCTGGATGCAGAGGGGGCTGGGCTCGAGGCCTCTCGAGGTCAGCCAGGCCTTGCGCTCGTCCTCTGTATCCAGCCACTCGGGCTCTAGCGTTAGCCAGATGCAGCGGCGTCGAGAGGCCTGGTCGTGCAGGCCATGTAGCAGCGCATCGAGCGTGGCGGGGTCGTCATCGAGCAGCACGGGGCCCTTGGGCACGTAACCGATGGTAAGCGGCCCCATGCGTCGGTATAACACCTGGGCCCCCGCCACCAACGAGCCATCCCGCTCGATAGCCATCCGCATAGGTGTCCAGCCAAAGGCTCCCTTGAGCTCGCCCCAAGCCCAGCTCTGCAAGAGATGGCCGCGAGGATCTTGGGCGACAAAGGCATCCCACGAGACCGATGCGGGAAAGCCGACCATGGTCGAATCGAGGACGCGCAAAAGAGGCCTCCTTCGGAGGTCATACGACCGTGACAGGGGGATTATAGCATACGCTCGTGAGGCGCGCCGACCTTCCAGCGACTATGCCTGGGGCAGGCTCAGGTAGAACGCGGCGCCCCCATCGAGCGGGCTCTCGGCCCAGATGCGGCCGTCTACCAAATCGGCCATCTCGCGGGCGATGGAAAGCCCCAGGCCGATGCCGCCATGCCGCCTGCGGAGCGATGGCTCCACCTGGTAAAAGCGCTCAAACACCCGCTCGAGCTGGTCTGGGGGGATCCCCACGCCCGTGTCGCGGATGCAGTAGACCACCGCATCCGCATCGGTGGTCACCTGGATGCGGACGGTCCCCCCTGCTGGCGTGAACTTGATGGCGTTGGAGATGAGGTTGCTCAGAATGAGCGCGACCACCTGCTCATCGGCGCATGCGGCGGGGGCGTCATCGGGGATCTCTACCACGACGGTGTGGTTCTTTTGGTGGATGAGCGGCTGCTGTTCCTGGAGCACGCGCTCGGTTACCTCGGCCAAAGAGATCGGCGTCAGCTCGATCTGCTGTTCTCCCGTGTCGATGCGACGCAGGCTGACCATCTCATCGATGATGGATTTGAGCTGCATGGCGGCCACCACCACCTGGCCTAGATGCTCTTGCACCGCTCCCGTGGCCTCTTCTTCCAGCAGTGCCGCATAGGCCAAGATCACTGCCAGGGGGGTGCGCAACTCGTGCGCCGCGATGCTGATGAACTCGCTTTTGAGGTGATCCATCTCGGCGAGGCGCTCGTAGGCGCTCTGCACTTGGCTCAACAGCGCCGAGTTCTCAAAGGCGATGGCCGCCTGGCTTCCCAGCACCGAAAGAAACTCGACCTCGTCCTGGGTAAAGGCGGGCTCGCCGGGCTGCCGCGCCACCGCGATAAAGCCCAGAAGCTGATCTCGATGGACCAGCGGCTGCACGACCCCGGGGCCGAACTCGCCATTGCCCAGGAGTCGCCCCCATTCCCCCGCCTCGGCCTGGTCGAGCAGGATCGGCTCGCGCGCAGCGAGCATGGCAGAGTTGGCGATCGTCTGGTTCAGCGCATTGGCTGCCTGTTCCGCATCACCTCCGATCGCGGCCTGGAGCACCAGCCTCTGCTGGTTGGCGATGCGCACCAGCACAGCCCTCGATGCCGCGGTCTCTTCATAAGCGATCTCCAGGGTGCGCTGGGGCAGCGTGTTGGGCGCGTCGGCGCTAATGGAGACTTGGCCCAGATCGAATAGGGGGATGAACGCCTTGAGTCGCGCGTTCTGAAGCTCCAGGCGTCGCCGCGAAAGGGTTCTCTCCACAGCGCTCAAGAGATCGCGTGGGCTAAAGGGCTTGAGGAGGAACTCGTAGGCACCTAGCTTGAGTGCTTCGATGGCGCTATCCATGGTGCCATAGCCGGTCATCACGATGGCCAGCAGGTCTGGGCGGAACTCGCGCATGCGACGATACGCGTCGAGGCCCGTGAGGCGCGGCATCCGCAGATCGGTGATCAGCAGGTCTACCGGATGCTCCGAGGCGATGGCTATCGCCTCCTCGCCATTCTGCGCCGTATGGACCCGATACCCCTGGGCCTCCAGCACTCTTTGGCAGAGCTCGCGGATCTCGACAACGTCATCTGCAACGACGATACGTTCCCTGGGCATGTTTGTTCACCTACGGTGCAAGGGAGGCTAGTCTAGTCGGGTTGGTCTGCTCGTCAACGGGCGCCAACGATCATATAGCCGCGCCGTAGAACGTTGCGAATGTACTTGGGATCTCTGGGCGCGAGCTCGATCTTGTCCCGGAGGTTCTTGATGTGCACCCGTACCAGGTCGGGCATGCCGGTTCCTGGGGGGTACCCCCAGACTTCTTGAAGCAGGTCATCGGCTGAATAGACATGGCCCGGATGCCGCATGAGAAAGTGCACCAACTCGAATTCCACCGGCGTCAAGAGCACCACGCGATCCGGGGCCGTTATCTCATAGCTATTGCAGTCAAGGACTAGCTCGCCCACCTCGATGCGCTCGAGGTCGGTTGCGGTGAGGTCGTGCCGGCTGCGCCGCAACAGGGCGCGCACGCGCAGCTCCATCTCGCGCAAGTCAAACGGCTTGGTGAGATAGTCGTCAGCCCCCGCCTCGAACCCATCGATCTTGTCCTCGATCTCGTGCCGGGCGGTCAGGAACAGGATGGGCACCGCGCGAAGCTCTGGATTGGCGCGGACGTGCCGGCACACATCGATGCCGTTCATGCCGGGCATCATGATGTCCAAGACCAAGAGGCTGGGCTTTCTCTGACGCGCCAGTTGCAGCGCGTCGGCTCCGCGGTGTGCCACCATCACCTCAAAGCCACCTAGCATCAGCGATCGCGAGATCATGTTGGTGACATCGACCTCATCGTCGACGACCAGCACCAAGTCAGCCATCCGACTACCTCCTCCCAGTGACGTTGCAGCGCATCTCCCGGCTCTTGCAGCGTCGTGAGCGAGATTATACCGTCCTCATTGCGTAAAGGCAATGGAGTTGACGGCAAGGCCATCTCTCGGTAGCATGACGCGCAAGATGCAGAGCAAGCACTCCCTAACCATTGCGCGCCTGCGCCGTTTGGCGCCGCTGGCCCTGGCCATTGTGGGGTTGCTGGTCGTGCGCATGTATGTGCGGCAGGTGATCGAGCTGGTGCGCCTACAATCCTGGCAGAGCCAACTAGTATCCGAGAATGCCGAGATCGAGCGAGACGTGGCCCAGCTCTCTTTTGAGCTGGAGCGGCGCGACACCGAGGCCTGGGTGGTGGAGCAGCTTCATGCCATGGGTCTGCTTGCGCCGGACGAGGTGCGCGTGCGCGCCATCCCGGTGACGGCCGCCGTGCCGGTGACGCCGACGTCGCCCTCGCCCTCGCGGGTCTCTGAGGTGATTGAGGGCACAGCCTTCTTTCGCAACGAGACCTGGAATGCCTGGAAAGCGCTGCTTCTGGATGACCCTTCACCTGGATCTGAGGGCCTGGCCCCTCCGTCGGGCCCCTGAGTGGTTCGTGGCCTGCTACGCAGAGCCCCATAGAGCACGTCCGTGCTGATCGTAACCTGGAGCAAACTGCCCCCGGTTGGCGTCCTAATGTCACAATGTGCCGGCTATAGTGAAGAGAGAGCGACAGGGATGAAGAGATGGTTCTGGATTCTGTTCTTGTTGGCGCTGACGTTGGCAGCGTGCAGGGCGGCTGAACCTACGGCCGAGCCGTACGTCGAGCCCACGAGGACCGCCAAGCCGACCTTTACGGCCGTGCCTACGGCCATTCCAGCCACCGCCACCCCAGATGCCACCGCCACACCGCTCCCTACGGAAACGCCTGTGCCCACGCCTACGCCGGATCCCTATCAGAACCCGTTGACGGGGCTGCGTGAGGAGGATCTGAGCCTCCTGGAGCGGCGTGTGCTGGCTGTGCGCGTGGGCAATGACCCGAATATCCGTCCGCAGGAGGGGTTGGGCCAGGCCGAGATCGTCTTTGAGGAGCTGATGGAGGGCAACGACGTGACACGTTTCACGGCGCTCTATCTAGCTGCAGAGACCGAGCGAATTCGACCGATTCGCAGCGCCCGTCTCAGCAGCCTCCAAATCGTGCCCATGTTCAACGCCGTTCTGGTTCACACTGGGGCCAGCGATCCGATTCGCTGGATGATCAGCCAGGCGGACTTTACCGACTTGGACCAGTATTTCTACGCGGAGCCGTACAGTGTATTGGCGGGATACGACTGGCGCGGGCGGATGTACACCTCGGTGGCGGCGGTCCACGCCTTGCTCGAGAAAAAAGACTTGGAGGGCCAGCCTGGGGTGGCGCCCCTGCTCTTTGATGCGGCCGCTCCAGAAGGGCCGCCAGCCGAGCAGATCGAGGTTCCCTATTCGCGATCATCTGCGGTTCGCTGGGATTATGATGACGAAACCGGGCTCTATCGGCGCTCGGTGGCGGGCGGGCCGCATCTGGATGCCTTGGTGGGCGAGCAGATCACGGCGGCGAACGTGGTGATCGTGTACGCCGAGCATCGCGCGACGGATATCGTCGAGGATAGCCTGGGCAGCACCGCCATCGATATCTGGCTGCATGATGAGGGCCGGGCGGTGATCTGCCGAGACGGGGTCGGGCTAGAGGTCACGTGGCGGCGCGTGGCCGAGGATCAGCCGCTGGTGTTTGTGGATGCAGAGGGCCTGGAGGTGCCGCTGCGTCCGGGCCAGAGCTGGTTCCAGATCGTGCCCGACGACATGGATGTGACCATCGAATAATCTGCCGACAACCTGGAGGCGCGCTGGCGCTACAGATCGTTGGTCTGGCGCCCGCCGCTTTCCGGCGATAGGCCCAACCCGGCGCCGCCAGCCACCGCGTTCATGGCGCGCAGCCACACGTCGCCCTCCTCGCCCATCGGCTCGTGGCGAAAGCGGTGATCGCGCTTGCGGATGAACTCGTCGAGGTGATGGAGCATCTCCGTATAGCGCTCGATCTGGGGCTGGACCAGGCACCGAACGGTTTCCTGGCTGGGGGCGCGGTCGATGGCGAGGATGAGATGCTCCAGGCAGAGTCCCTCGCCCTGCGCATAGGCCTCGCTCAGCTTTTCGTCGCCGAGGTGCGCCAGTAGCAGTTCGATGTAGCTATCCTCGTGGCGCTGGGCGATGTCACAGGCGGGGCAACGCTTGGTGGCGGGCAGGGTGGCCCTTTTCGATTGCCAGGGGAGCAGACGGCGGAGGCGATCGATCCACCCCCGCTCTTCCTCCTGGGCCTTGTGTAGGCCGACGGCCAGGTCCCGCACAATGTCGCGGTAGATGAGGGCGATGCCGAGAGCCCGGCCGGGTTGGCGTCCCAGCATAGCCACATGCTCACGACAGAAGCCTTGCGAGCCCTTGAGCTTGTCCCGGACATCTGGATCCAAGACTGCTTCATAGAGCAGGCTATCCAGGTAGCGGTCGGTGGCCCGATAGACCAGGCGGCACAAGGGACACCCCGCCTTGCGCTGGGCCTCGAGGAGCTCGAAATAGGGCGTGTGTTTACCCAGTTTCTTTGCCACGAAGGAGCATCTCCCTGTTGATGGGTATACGGGCGAGTATAGCATGGCGATGGCGATGCCACAACGCAAGATAGAGCGATCGCAACGCAGGCACTTTTGGCCCAACCGAATACTGGACAGGGTGACGACCGTATGCTATAATGAGCTGCTCGTGCATCGGCACGAGAATGTAGCTATGCTACCGACTCGCTGCCCCGAGCGACACGCATTGTTCGGTTGGCAGTGCACTTGACATATAGAGCTACACCGTAGTAGGATAGAGGTGCCTTCCCGTGAGGAGAGGCTGGCCGGCGCAGGGCGGGGTACCTGTGACGGCCCAGAATAGAGCCGGCGGTGGTAGGGCGATGCCATCACTCGCTGGCAGAAGCTTTTCAGCCGCCGAAGGGACCTCCTCGGCGGCTTTGTGCGCCGCGCTTTCGTTGATAACGCAGCTCAAGCTGCATGCAGTATCTCGGATGGTGAAACTATGACAGACAAAACAGAACTCTGCCTGGAGGAGAACGAGGCCGTAAAGGGCCTCGTCGCCAAAGGCGCGCGCCAAGGCTATGTCACGCTCGATGACATGATGGAGGTCTTCCCAGACGTGGAGGATTGCCTCACCGAGCTGGAGGACTTGATGACGCTGCTGGACAAGCAGGGCGTCGAGATCATCTATGAGCGTGGCGAGCACGACGGCGCTGACGAGGCAACGGCCATAGTAGAAGCCGAGGCCGAGGAAGACCACGAGGCTGAGGGCGATGGCGATACCATCGCCGATGACCTGCTGAATCGCAAACGCCAAGGCTTTGACCTGAGCGAAATCTCGAGTGACGATACCATCAGCCTGTATCTCAAAGAGATGGCCCGCGTCCCTCTCCTCACAGCCGAGGAAGAGGTGTCCCTCTCAAAGGCGCTGGAGCAGGGCCTGGAGGCGCAAAAGCGGCTCGATCGGAACCATGACCTCGACGAGGACGCGCGCGACGAGCTCGAGCGGCTGGTTGTGCGCGGCGAGAACGCGCGCGCTCACCTGATCAAGGCCAACACCCGCTTGGTG
The DNA here is from genome assembly GCA_964624695.1 of uncultured Anaerolineales bacterium. Lineage (GTDB taxonomy): Bacteria > Chloroflexota > Anaerolineae > UBA1429 > UBA1429 > DAIRUQ01. The sequence goes on from CAZUZB010000042.1 coordinate 17,035, forward strand.
GTCAGCATTGCCAAGCGCTACCTGGGCCAGGGAGTGCCCTTCCTGGACCTGATCCAGGAAGGCAACTTGGGCCTGATCAAGGCCGTCGAAAAGTTTGACTATCACCGCGGTCACCGCTTTAGCACCTATGCGACCTGGTGGATTCGCCAGTCCATCACGCGCGCTCTGGCGGATCAGGGCCGTGTCATTCGGCTGCCCGTCCACCTCAGCGATCGAATCCGCAAAGTCTACCAGGTGGCGCAGCAGCTCGAACAGGATTGGGGCCGCCAGCCCACCCCCGAAGAGATCGCCGAGGAGCTGAGCCTGCCGGCCTCCAAGGTCCAGTGGATGCTCAAGGTCTCGCAGCGGCCGCTCTCGCTGGAAAAGCCGGTTGGCGAGGAAGAGGATAGCGAGCTGGGCAGCTTTATCCCGGACGATGAGGCGCCCACACCGCCCGATACGGCCTACCAGCACCTGCTGCAGGAGCGCCTCAATGACGTGCTGACGACTCTGACGCCGCGCGAGGCGCGTATCCTGCGCATGCGCTTTGGTCTGCAAGACGGCCACAGCTATACGCTGGAAGAGGTGGGGCGCAAGTTCAAGCTGACGCGTGAGCGTATCCGCCAGATCGAGCACGAGGCGCTGGATCGCCTGCGACACCCCAGCCGCTCTCGGCAGCTACGTGACTATCTCTAGATCCCCTCGATCACTCTCAACAAACGAAACGGGGCGCCCGACTGGGCGCCCCGTTTGTCATGGCGGCTGAGATCACGGCCAGCCTATCCACCTCAGCACGAGCGCAGCGAGGACACCTACCATGGTGCCGACGATCACATCCCCGATATAGTGCGCGCCTAGGCTGACTCGGCAGAGGCTCACGGCCAAGCTCCAGGCGGTCAGCGCCGCCCCCGCCGCGGGCGATACTCCCCAAGCCACGGAGGCGATGGCGGCGGTGCGGGCGGCGTGCCCCGAGGGAAAGGCGTGGTCATCATGCCTGCCCAACGAGCTCCAGCGGCGGCTCTCCTCCGGTATCGGCCGCGGACGGCCAAAGGCGACCTTGCCCAGCGCCACCGCGCCAGCCGCCAGCAGGGTGGCGATTGCCATCCGCCCTACGGTCGCGCGCGCTCGTTCCGCCAGCAGGGCGGAGATGGCCAGCGCCAGATAGCACACCAGGCCGTCGCCTGCATGCGCCATCATGGCGCACGGTCGAGCCAGGCGTGGGCGTCTCTCCAGGTTGCTGCGTAGAGCTGCCGAGGTGCGGATATCCGCGGTCACGAGGCTGGCTCGATGGGGCGGGGGCGACGCCGTCCTCATGTGGAGCTCTGCTGCGACTCTAGAATCTCGCGCACCAGGGCGAGCTGGTGCGGCTTGTCCACATCCATGGCCAGCTCGGCGTGCTGCGAGATGATCGCCTTGCAGGGACAGCCCAGCAGCGAGCTGGCCCGCGCCTCCAGGCGGCTGATGGTCAAGCGGCGTGTGGCCAGGCGCCAGATGATCCCCAGCCCCAAGATGCGTGCCAATCCCCAGGCTGACTTGCGCTGGCCGGCGAGATCTCGGGCTAGCCTGCTATGGGTGCGAAAAAGGCCTGGGGTCGCCCGAAACAGATCGCCTCCGGCAAAGTCGCCATCGAGGGAGTGGCGAAAGGAACGTCCCGAGCCGGGGAACCGCTTTTCCATCACCGAACGTTCCACGATGCTATAGCACAGCTCGCCGCCCGATAGCTCGGCCTGCTGCATAAAGTCGGTCACGGCCTCGGGCGTCAGCAACGGGACGTCGGCCGACGCGACCAGAACGGGCGTGGCGTCATCCATCCCGTCGGTGGCGGCCAGGATGTTGTCAACGATGCCGTGGTGGTTCGGCAGGAACCGCACAGGGCATGCCGGAGCCTGTTTGAGGTCCGATGGCTCCAGGCCCACCACCGTGATAGGACCGACACCGTCACAGCCCGCCAGGGCGTCCAGCACATAGCTGACCATGGGGCGACCAGCGATGGGGACCAGCGCCTTGGTGGCAACCCCGGCCTCCATGGACATAGGATCGGGCCTTGCTGGGCCGCCGGCCAACACCACGGTGGGCAGCCGCGAGTTGTGCGTCATCTTGGGTGCCTCATGCGCTTGGGTTGATTTTGCTCTCGTACTGTGGGGTAGTGGGCCCACCTGGGTTCGAACCAGGGACCAACCGGTTATGAGCCGGTCGCT
>CAZUZB010000043.1:0-15054 GCA_964624695.1 uncultured Anaerolineales bacterium
GATGTTCTGGTTGGGCGCGCGATCCACCGGCTCGCCGCGGAGGCGGGCCATGGTGCGTTCGTAAGGTGTCATCTCGGCCACGGGCGAACCTCCGTCCATTGGGGGCTGCGGCTGGCTGGCCCTGGTGCGGCGGCGCGGATAGAATAGGCGGGCCGGCCGGATGGCGCCGCAGAGAGGGGTTGCGTATGTTGGTACTGGGAATCGACGTCGGCACGCAGGGCGCGCGGGCCATGGTAGTCGACCTGGCGGGCGTCGTCAAAGCCGAGGCGGCCGAGAGCTTTGGCGCCGAGACGCTGGCCTCGACGGACGAGGGCGTCTTTGAGCAGGACCCCCGCATGTGGCGGACGGCGCTGGAGCGCTGCTTGGTTGGCGTTGTCGGTGCGCTGGCGGACCAAGGGATCGACGCGGGGGCCATCGCCGCCGCGGCGGTGACCTCGACGTCGGGCACCCTCTGCCTGTGTGATGCCCAGGGAGAGCCTATCGGCAGGGCTATCATGTATTCGGATACCCGCTCGGCTGGGGTGGTCCCCACCGTGCGCGCGGCCAGCGCCGCATGGGAGGAGCGGATCGGCACGCGGATGGGAGCTTCCTATGCCCTGACCAAGGCCGTGTGGCTGGCCCAGGTAGATCCGTCACGCGTGGAGCGGGCCCGTTGGCTGCTGAGCCCAGCGGATCTGGTGGCCGGCTGGCTGACCGGCGAGCCCGGCGTGGCCGACTGGACCAGCGCCCTGAAGTGGGGCTATGACGTGGTGGAACTCGAATGGCCGGCCTTTATCGGAGACGAGCTCGGCTTGCCCGTGGAAAGGCTGCCGCGGGTGGTGGCGCCTGGCCAGGCCGTGGGGCGTATCTCGCCCGCGATGGCGCGGGCCACGGGCCTCTCGCCTCGCACCATCGTGGCGGCCGGCGCCACCGACGGGAACGCCTCGCAACTGGCCAGCGGAGCGGCCTCCCTGGGTGACTGGAACTCGACCCTGGGCACCACCTTGGTGCTCAAGGGGGTCACCCGCGAGCTGGTGCGCGATCCGGCGGGGCGCATCTACTGCCACCGCCATCCGGACGGCCATTGGGCGCCCGGCGGCGCCAGCAGCACCGGCGCCGATTGCCTGGCGCTGCGCTTTGGAGCTGACCGGCTGGACGCGTTGAATGCCGCGGCCCTCGATCGTTCGCCGACCGACCTGGTGCTGTATCCGCTAACGCGGCGCGGCGAGCGGTTCCCGTTTGTGCAGCCCGGCGCCGAGGGCTTTTGCTTGGGCGAAACCGCCGACGAAGCGACCTGGTACACAGCGCACCTGGAGGGCCTGGCTTATGTGGAGCGGCTGGCCTATGAGGTGGTGGCGTCGCTGGGCGCCGAGGTGGGGCCGCGCATCTATTGTGCTGGGGGTGGCTCTCGCAGCGCGGCCGGGCTCCAGATTCGCGCCGACGTGCTGGGCAGAGAGATGGTGGTGCCCGAGCACGAGGCGGGCGCCATGGGCGCGGCCATGCTGGCAGCGCGTTCGGCCCACTATGGGTCGGTGGCCGAGGCGGTGGCGGGCATGGTGCGGTTACGGCCGCCGGTGGCCCCCAGGATCGAGCGGGCGGCGGCCTACGAGGAGCGCTACGGGCGGTTTGTTGAGGCGTGTCGCCAGCGGGGTTATCTACCATGAGCATCTATAAGGCGTGCGACATTCGTGGCGTGTACGGCGAGGAGCTGAACGAAGCCACCGCCGAGGCCATCGGTGGCGCCATCGCGGCGCGCGTGGCCGGCCGCGATTTGGTGCTGGGCGCCGATCTGCGCCCCAGCTCGTCCCCGCTCAAGTGGGCGTTGGTGCGGGGGCTGGTGTCAGGGGGCGCGCAGGTGGTGGATATCGGCGTGGTGCCGACGCCGGTACTCTATGACGCCAAGGACCGGCTAGGGACCTATGCGGCCGTGATGGTAACCGCGTCTCACAACCCTCCCCAGTACAACGGGTTCAAGCTCATGTTCGGCGAGCGGCCGGTGACGCCCGAGGATGTCGACTGGATAGCCCAGAACGCGGGCAGGCCTTACTCCCGCCAAGGCGGCAGCTATCGGACGGCGGAGGCGCTGGCGCCCTATGCGGAAGCGCTCATACACACCCACGGGGGACTGACGCGGCGGCGTGTGGTGGCCGATGCCGGCAACGGGGCCATGTGGTGGCTGGCGCCCATGGTGCTCGGCCGGGCTGGGCTCCAGGTGGAGCCGTTGTACTGCCTGCCCGACGGCACCTTTCCCAATCGGCATCCCAATCCGGCGGTCGCGGCGCATCTGGTGGATCTCCAGGCCGCATCTGCACGGATGGGGGCCTGGGGCGCCGCCTATGACGGGGACGGTGATCGGGTCATCTTTGTGGATGAGCGCGGATGCGTGCTGCCGGCCGATCGGACCTTTGCCCTCCTCGTCGAGCGTGCCCTGGTGGATCAGCCCGGCGCCCGCGTGGTCTATGATCTCAAAAGCTCGCAGGTGGTGCCCGAGGCGGTGGAGCGGGCTGGGGGCGTGCCGCTGGAGGAGCGTTCCGGACACGCCTTTATCAAGGCGCGCATGCTAGACGAGGATGCCGCCTGGGGTGGGGAGATCAGCGGGCACTATTTCTTTGGCGCGCTGGGCCGCGACGACGCCCTCTATGCCACGTTGATGCTGGCCCGGCTGCTGGATGAGCGGAATCTCTCTTTGGCTGAGGCTATGCAGGGCGTGCCCAGCTATCCCATCACGCCGGATCTGCGCCTGCCCTGCGCGGCGGAGGTTGCCGACGCGATCTTGGCCGACCTGGACGCCGCCTTTGCCGAGCGGCCGCGCAGCCATCTGGATGGCGTCAAGGTGCTTTTCCCGGAGGGGTGGGCGCTGGCGCGGCGCTCGGTGACCGAGCCGGTGATCACGTTACGGTTCGAGGCGCGCACGCAGGCAACGCTGGACGAGATCCGCGAGGAGGTGCTGGCGGCTTCGGCGGCGTTGCGTCGGCTGGCGCGCGAGGCGGGCTGGTGACCATGAGCAGCCCAAAGGGCAGCCAACACGAGCTGCCCTTTGGATAGCGCGTTGGGGCACTAGTCCAGGTGGAACACGATCTCCAGGGGCGTCATGGCCTCATCGGGGGCCTGGCCATCCAGTGCCTCGAATAGGTCGCCCATCTCGGCCTGCCAGCGGGCGTTGACCTCTTTGGTGGCCATACCGGCCTTGGCGGCTTCAAAGTCGGGCGTCTCCACATAACCAAAGAGCAGCCCGTCCTCGCGCATGAATAGGGTATAGTTGTGCCAGCCGGTCTCGCGGAGCGCGTCCAGCATCTCTGGCCAGACGGCGGCATGGCGCCGTTTGTACTCTTCGATCATGTCCTCTTTGACCTTGAGGATAAAGCCGATGCGTTGCATGGGTACCTCCTACTGGTTGCGACGTCTACGTGTGTCAACGAACGAGTGCCGGTGTGGTCGAATCTCCACTCTGCTCTGGGCAGAGCTTACTCGACATCGTTCGGTGGCGCAACGTCGGTTGGCTTTGTGCGCCCGGAGGAGCAGGTCCGGCGCCGCTCCTGGGCGTAGAGGACGATCTCTCGCAGGGTGGCCAGCAGCGGCACCGCCAGGTAGAGCCCCGCAATGCCTCCCAGCGCCGCGCCGGCAACGATGGCCACCAGCACCACCAGGGGCGGCAGCTCGAGCTCCTGGCCCAACACCTTGGGCTGAATGATCAGCGAGCCGACCTGCTGGATGGCGATATAGACGCCGGCAATGATCAGCGCAAAGACCCAGTTGGCGACGGGTATGACGCTCGATCCGAGCCACAGGGCCACGATCACGGCGGGCACGGTCGCGATCAGGGGGCCGACGTGGGGCACGGTCTCCATCAGGCCGGCAAACAGCCCCAACCACAAGGCGCCTTCCAGCCCCAGCCCGCTGCCCACGATCCAGGTGAGCGCCCCGATGCCCAGTGCGCACAGGATCTGGCCTCGTAGGTAGATCAACCACAGGCGGCCGATGCGTCCGCCCAGCCCTGGAGCGATCGCGTTACGAGTCGGCGCAGCCCTTGGCATGGGAGATCACCCCCTCCGTCGGCATAGCTGATCTGCTCCTCTTGGGCGAGCGCGCCAGAAGCAGGCCAACAACGATCAACACCAGCGTGAGCAGCGTATACCAGGACAAGGACTCTTGGAGAATCGCCCACCCCCATACCAGGCCGAACGGGGGGACGATATAAGTGACCATGGCGGTAAAGGTGGCGCCGCCCTTGGCCAAGAGCTCATAGTAGATCGCATAGGCGATGGCGGTGCCTACCGCTCCCAAGATCAGGATGCAGACCAGCGCCGGCAGGGTCGGCGTCGCCTCCCAAGGCCGTTCGAGCAGGGCAAAGGGCAGGAGCCAGGCGCATCCATAGGCCACCTGGCCGTAGGCAGCCGCCAGCGGGGGCCACTGCGTCACCTTGCGGCGGGCGTACACGATGCCCACGCCGTAACTCATGGAGGCGAGCAACACCGCTAGCTGTCCCCACAGGCCCTCTAGCATGCCGCCGCGTAGGTTCGGCAGTGCCAGCACCACGACGCCACCAAAGCCGATCAGTACGCCGGCGGCGCTGCGCCAGGTCAGCCGTGATTCGCCGACCAGGTGCGCCACGATGGCGGTAAAGAGCGGCATGGTGCCGTTCAGGATAGCGGAGGAGCCGCTGGGGATGCGCATGGTGCCCCAGGAGATCAGGGCAAAGGGAACAAAGATGCTGACCAGCCCCACGACCGCGAACCTACGGCGCGCCAGCGGGCCCTGCGGTGGGGAGATGCCGCGCATGTGCAGCATCAGCCGCAGGCAGGCGGAGCCCACCAGCACGCGCAAAAAGGCGACGGTCAGTGGCCCAAAGGCTTGGCCGGCCACCTTGATCATGAGAAATGAGGCGCCCCAGATGGCTCCCAGCAGCAAGAGGAGCGCGTACAGTGTTACGCTCACCAGCCCTCCCTCGGCGGGCAGTGGCCCGTCATGGTCGCAAGACGAGGGAGCCGGGAGGCTCCCTCGTGGACGTCGGTGTCGGCGAGAGGTGCTATTCGTTGATCCAGCGATCGGTATCGCGGCCCCAGGAGAGCAGCTCCCCCGGCTCGAAAAAGAGCGATAGCTCGTGCTCGGCCGTCTCGGGCCCATCGGAGCCGTGGACCAGGTTGCGGCCGATCTCCAGGGCGAAATCGGCGCGGATGGTGCCCGGCGTGGCCTGCAACGGGTTGGTGGCGCCCATGGTGGCGCGTACCATCTCGATGGCGTTGGGCCCCTGCCATGCCATCACTACGACGGGAGCGGAGGTAATGTAGCGGATCAATCCCTCGAAAAACGGCTTGCCGCGGTGGATGCCATAGTGACGCTCGGCCAGCTCCTGACCGATCTGCATGAGCTTCATGCCCACCAGCTTGAGGCCGCGACGCTCGAGACGGGTGGTGATCTCACCGACGAGCCCGCGCTGAACGGCATCCGGCTTGATGATGACGAGGGTGGTTTCCATGGCAGCAAAGGCTCCTTGTGTGTGTAGGGTGTCGTTCCGTCAGCCCGGATAGCGGCGCGCGCGGTCGCGGGCGCGTTCGAGCAGTTCGAGAAGGGTTCGGGTACGCGGGTATACGTTGTTGAGGAACTCGAGGTCGGTGATCACGCCCGGCAGGATCTCGGCGCTGGCCTCGGCCAGAACCCGGTAATGCGCCAGCGCCCCGGATAGATCGCCGATGTCACGGTAGCGTCGCGCCAGATCCAGTCGCGCCTCGGTGTCCTCGGGGTGCTCGTCGACGTACTCGCCCAGCACGTCCAGCAATGACTTGCTCTGCCACTCTTGGGTCTCGGGCAGGGATGGGGCAGGTTCGCCCTCCTCTGGCTGCGCCTGCTGGGCGGCTTGGGGCTCGGGGTGCCCCTCGTCGGCATGAGCCTCGCCGCCCTCGGCCGCTCGGGGGCGGAGGAGCTTGCCCAGGCGGCGCGCCATTTCCTGCACGGGTCGGATGGCGGCACTGGGCTCTGGCTCAGCGGCCGGCTCGTGCTTGACCTCTGCTTCAACCTGGTAGGACACAGCCACGTCGTCTTGGTCGTCCAGGCTCTCGGCGTCCGTGCGCTCGGGCTCGAGAGGTACGCGGGGCGTGCGGCGCGGCAAGGGAGTGTCGCTGCCGAACAAGGTGGCGGCCACCTGGTTTTCGGGGTCCAGGGCCTGGGCCTGCTGGAGCAGGGCTCGCGCCTCTTGGTCGCGATCGGACCCCAGCCAGATTCGCCCCAAGATCAGGCATGCTTTGAGGCAGTAAGGCGCCGAGGCGAGGATCTCTTGGCAGATCCGTTCCGCGCGCTCAGCCTGGCCGTCGAACCAGAGCGCCTCAGCCAAGGCTGTGAGCAGGTCGAGACGCCCTTCATACTCGCGCACCAGAGGCGAAAGCTCTTGCGCCGCCTCGTCATAGAGGTGCCCCCGCATATAGCAGCGAGCCAGAGCAGCGCGGTTCATCTTGAGCTTGCCGTGGACCGGGATGCTGCGCGCCTGATACAGACGGGACAGATTGGTGCGGATGGCATGGCTGCCTGGATCGAGCTCAAAGGCGCGTTCCAGGTGCCAGACGGCTTCATCCAGCACCCCGCGAGCCTCAAAGAGCCGCGAGAGCTGGGTGTAGGCCACCGAGTTGTCGGGGTCAGCGCCGAGCACGCGTTGATAGATACCGGTGGCTCGCTCATAGTCGCCGCGGGCGATCAACGTCTCGCCGAGGACCCCATAGGCCCGGATGTAATGGGGGTAAGCGGTGAGCACACGCCGGCAGGCGAGCTCCGCCTCCACCGTGCGGTTCTCGGCCAACAGGCGGCTGGCGCGATCGCATTGGCCGCGCAACGTCAGATCAAGCACTATACCCCGATCGTTGGTAGCGTACGCCTGCACACGGCCGCCATTATGCGGCGGGTGAAGGATGTGTGTCAACCCAAAGCGTGCCGGCGAAGCGGAGCACCCAGACACGGGGTGCTTCTGCCTGCTGAGCGCTGATGGTATAATGCGCTGGTTGACGGGACGAGACGATGGTCTGGCGAAAGGGTGGGCGACATGAGGGTTCTGGTGACCGGAGGGGCCGGCTTTATCGGGTCGCATGTGGCGGATGCCTGTCTCGGTGCCGGGCACGAGGTGGCTGTCGTCGATGACCTCTCGACGGGCAAGACGGCCAACCTGCAGGGCGCCGCTGCGTTCCATCAAGTGGACATCCGGGACGAGGCCGCCTTGGCGAGCGTGTTTGCCGCGTTCAAACCCGAGGCGATCTGCCACCTGGCGGCCAAGGCGAATGTGCGCGAGTCGATGGAAAAGCCCGTGCTCTATGCCGAGGTCAACATCATCGGATCGCTACACCTGCTAGAGCTGGCGCGACGGCATGGCACTCGCAAGGTTGTGTACGCCTCCACAGGTGGCGCGGTCTATGGCGAGCCCGAGTATCTGCCGGTCGACGAGAAGCATCCCATCAACCCGCTGGACCCGTATGGCGCCAGCAAGCACCATGTGGAGCATTACCTCTCCCTTTACCAGATCAACCATGGCCTAGACTATACCGTGTTGCGTTTCCCCAATGTGTACGGTCCGCGCCAGGACCCTTACGGCGAGGCCGGCGTGGTGGCTATCTGGACCAACCAGATGCTGGCAGGCAAGACCCCGCAGATCAACGGCACGGGCGAGCAGGCGCGTGACTTTTGCTATGTGGGCGACATCGCGCGGGCCAACGTGCTGGCCATCGAGGCCGGCAGTGGCGGCATCTACAACCTGGGGATGGGCGTCGGCACCAGCATCAACGAGGTGTTCGCCTTGCTCAAGGAGGCGACGGGCTATCCAGGGGATGGCGTCCACGCGCCGGCCAAGCAGGGCGAGGTCTTCCAGGTCTATCTGGATGCCAGCGCTGCGGCCCGCGACCTTGGTTGGCGGCCCGAGGTGTCTCTGGCGGAGGGGCTTGGCCGCACGGTGGACTATTTCCGCGCGGCCTAGGTCGGCGGCTCGCCCAGGCGGCGTTGTATGCGCGCCACGCAGCCCCAGGCGAGGAGCAGCAACAGCAGACCCGCGGCATCGAACCGCACAAAACGCTCGCCGGTGGCGCGGAGGGCCTCATAGCCCGTCTGCGGCAGAGCCTGCATCATGAGCGCCTCGCCGACGAGCCCGATGGCCTGCATGACCACCGCCTCCACCAGCGAGACCCGATGCCGCCAGGGGTGCCAGGCCGCGACGGCATAGGGCACGTTCCACATCAGGAACAGCAGCCCCAAGGAGCGGACCATGGTCGCGCCCTCCAACCCGGCGAGCTGAAAGCTGGCCGCGTAGGCTTGCGGGCGCGCCACAAAGGCCACGGCACACTGCAGGTTCACCGCCAATACGAGCACGATGCACGCGCGGGCCAGCCACAACGGCCCGCGCGATCGTGTGTTCGCGTGCGGGCGCGCAGCGTTCGTCCGCTTGGGTGTCTTGGGCCTTGACGCTCCCATACCCGGATGTTATAGTCGCTTCGTCTCTGGAAGCAAGGCTCTCGTAGTGGAGAGCCCTTTGGCCATGACCGGGAGGAGCAGGCATGAAGTATGCCATCGGGATCGATTTTGGCACCGAGTCCGCGCGCACCGCGCTCATCAGCCTGGACGACGGCAGCGAGGTGGCCACAGCCATCTATGCCTACGATGACGGCGTCATCGATGAGCGGCTACCTGGTTCCGAGGTCCGCTTGGAGCCCGACTGGGCGCTACAGAACCCCGAAGACTATGTGCGGGCCGTCAGGGATACTATTCCGCGGGTGATGCGTGAGAGCGGTGTCTCGCCCGATGATGTGATCGGGGTGGGCACCGACTTTACCGCCTGCACCATGCTGCCCGTTCGGCGCGATGGTACCCCGTTGTGCAGGCTGGACGCGTTTCGCCACCGGCCGCACGCGTGGGTCAAGCTGTGGAAGCATCACGCCGCCCAGCCCGAGGCCAACCTAGTGAATGAGGTGGCGGCCGAGCGCGGCGAGCCGTGGTTGCAGCGCTATGGCGGCAAGATCTCGTCCGAGTGGTTCTTTCCCAAAGCGCTACAGATACTGGATGAGGCTCCCGACATCTATGACGCCGCCGATCGGCTGATCGAAGCCGCCGACTGGATCGTGTGGCAACTGACTGGGGTGGAGACCCGTAACCTGTGCACTGCCGGCTACAAGGCGATCTGGAGCAAGCGAGACGGGTTCCCGTCGCCCGACTTTTTCGCGGCGCTGGATCCCCGCATGCGCGACATTGTCGCTGCCAAGATGTCGACCGAGATCAGCCCGCTGGGCGCGCGAGCGGGCGGCCTCACGCCCGAGATGGCGGCCGCGACGGGGTTGCGGCCGGGCACGGCGGTGTGCATCGGCAATGTCGACGCGCACGTGGCGGTGCCGGCAGCCACCGTCACCGAAGCTGGGCGCATGGTGATGATCATGGGCACCTCCACCTGCCACATGATCCTGGGCCACGATCCCGTGGTCGTACCCGGCATGTGCGGCGTGGTCGAGGGCGGCATCATCCCGGGGCTCGCGGGCTTTGAGGCGGGACAATCGTGCGTGGGCGATCACTTTGCCTGGTTCGTGGAGAACTGCCTGCCGGCTGCTTACCAGCAAGAGGCCGACGCGGCGGGGCTGAACGCCCACCAACTCCTCGAGCAAAAGGCGGCGCGGCTGCGTCCGGGCGAGTCGGGGCTGCTAGCGCTGGATTGGTGGAACGGCAACCGCTCGGTGCTGGTGGATGTGGACCTGACCGGCCTGCTATTGGGGGCCACGCTGGCCACTCGCCCCGAAGAGATCTATCGTGCGCTGATCGAGGCGACCGCCTATGGCACACGGGTGATCATCGAGGCTTTCGAGGAGCACGGGGTGGCGGTGAACGAGATCGTGGCTGCCGGGGGGCTGCCCGAGCGCAACAAGCTGCTGATGCAGATCTATGCCGACGTCACCGGCCGCACCTTCAAGGTGGCGGGCACGTCGCAGGCGGGCTGTCTGGGATCGGCCATGCATGCCGCCGTCGCGGCGGGGGCGGATGCCGGCGGCTTTGCTGCCATCCAGGATGCCGTGGCCGCCATGGCCCAGCTCAAGGATGTGGCCTACGTGCCCGATCCCGCTGCCGAGAGCGTGTATGACCGCTTGTATGCCGAGTATCGGATGCTGCACGACTATTTCGGTCGCGGCGACAATGACGTGATGAAGCGGCTAAAGCAGATCAAGGCCGAGCAGCGGCAGTGACGAGTTGAGCACACGGACATTGCGAGGGCGCCTTGGGGCGCCCTCGTTGCTTATAGCAGCGAGGCCGGGTCCACATCGATGCGCCAACCCAGCGGCAGGCGGATGCCGGCGAGTAGCGCTGCCGGATCGCGGGCCAGCACCAGGATGTGCCACCGCCAGCGCCCCCTCTCACGGGCAAAGTACGCCGGTGCCGGGCCGATGAGCTTGACATCTGCCAAGCCGAGCCGGCGAATACGCTGTATGAGAAGGGCCTTGAGGCGGCGCGGCTGCTCCTCTGCCGCGCGGGCGCTGGTGCTCTCGTACAGGAGGCGCGCCAGCCGGCTGATGGGCGGATACCAGTGCTCGCGGCGCCAGGCGATCTCGTGTTCATAGAACGCCCGATAGTCGTGCTGGCTGGCGGCTTGGATGGCATAGTCGTCAGGAGAGTAGGTCTGGATGATCACCCGGCCGCCAAGCACGCTGCGGCCAGCTCTTCCAGCGACCTGCGTCAGGAGCTGAAAGGTACGCTCGTGGGAGCGCAAGTCGGGCAGGTGCAGGGATGTATCCGCTGCCACCACGCCGACCAACGTGACGCGAGGCAGATCCAGTCCCTTGGCGATCATCTGGGTTCCGATCAGGACGTTGGCTCGGCCCTCGACAAAGCGCGTCAAGAGACGATCGTGCGATCCTTTGGCCGCGGTGGCGTCGGTATCCCAGCGCACGACCTGGGCTTCCGCGAAGCGCTCCTTTATCTCGGCCTCGACGCGCTGGGTGCCGGCGCCAAAGTGTTTGATGCGGCGGCTATCGCAGACGGGGCACGTCTGGGGCTGGGGGACAGCGCGACCGCAGTGATGGCAGATCAGACGGTCCTGGTTGCCGTGGTAGGTGTAGGGGATCTTGCAGCGCGGGCAGGCCAAGACGTGGCCGCAATCTCGGCACATGACAAAGGTGGCGGTCCCTCGCCGGTTGATGAACAGGATCGCTTGCTCGCCGGCTGCAAGCACCTCGGTGAGGCTCCGAGCCAGGGAGCGGCTAAAGATGCTGGTGTTTCGCGCCTTGAGCTCTGCGCGCATATCCACGAGCTCGACCGGCGGGAGGTCGGTGTGGACGGCCTCGGGGGCGGCCTCCTCGGCAGGGCGGTATCGGTCGCTGGAACGGCCCGCGGCATGGGCTTGCTCGGCAATGATCTGGCGGTGGCCCATGATGCGGCGCGGCATCTCTAGCTTCTGATAGACCCCCTGTTCCGCCAGATAGGCCGATTCGAGCGACGGGGTGGCGCTTCCCAGGATGCAGGTCGCGCCGGTCAGCCGTGCCAACTCTACAGCCGTTTCGCGGGCGTGGTAATGGGGGGTCTGATCCTGCTTGTACGAGCTCTCGTGCTCCTCATCCACGACGATAAGGCCCAGGTTCTGAACGGGCGAAAACAGGGCCGAGCGCGACCCGATCACCACCCGGAGGTCACCCGAGCGGATCTGGCGCCACTGGTCGTAGCGCTCCCCTGGCGAGAGTTTGCTGTGCATGATGGCCAGGGTGCCGGCGAAACGGGCCCCAAAGCGACGGATGGTCTGTGGCGTGAGGGCGATCTCGGGCACCAGCACGAGGACGCCCTGCTCTCTGGCTAGCGCCTCCTCGGTGGCCCGCAAGTAGATCTCGGTCTTGCCGCTGCCGGTGACGCCCTGAAGCAAAAAGGGCTTGCCGACCGGGCGGCGCATGTCGGCCCGAATCGTCTCCCACACCGCGGTCTGGGCGCTGGTCAGTTGCGGCGGGGTGTCGGGGACAAAGGAGATGCCCTCCAGCGGATCGCGCCACACCTGCCGCTCACGAATCTCGACCAGCCCCTTTTCATGGAGCGCGTTCAGCACGGCCGAGGAGGTGTTCAGTCGCTTGAGCACGGTCGTGGCGGGCAGCCAGTTGCCTCCCCGCGCGTGCTCTTGGAGGTAGATCAGCACCTCCCGCTGCCGGGTGGCCTGGCTGGAGAGCGCGTCTGGATCGGCATCGGGCCAGGCGCGGACGACGCGCACCAGCTTGGGTCGGGTGGCTGGTGGCATGACGCGAACGTCGCGGCGAACCCAGCCACGGCGCACCAGCGTATCGACGGTGGAGCGCCAGCCTCCACGCTCTGTGAGACGGCCGATCTGGCGGAGCATGAGCGCACCGCGCGCTTCTAGCAGGTCCAGGATTTCGCGCTGCGCGTCGGTGGCTTCTGGCGCGGTGGCGCCCTCCACGCGCTCAACCATGATCTCTACCGAGCGGGTGAGTCCCGGCGGTAGCATGGACCAGACGACGCGCGACAGCGGGGCCAGGTAGGTGAGGCTGATCCAGTGCGCCAGCTCGATCTGGGCCCAGCTGAGGACGGGTTCCGGCTGTACGATGCGGTCCAGTGGCCGGGTCTCTTGCACAGGGGCGGCTTGGTCGAACCCGACAATGATGCCCTGCAAGTCTTGGGCGCCAAAAGGGACCCAAACGAGCTGCCCGAGCTGTACATCCCCCCGCAACTCGCAGGGAATCTCATAGTGAAAGGCTCGGCTCAGGTGATTGGGTTCTTCCGCGGGGGGAATCTCCTCGGGCGCTGTCACCCGTGGGTGGAGGTAGGTGCGCACCACCACGACGGCATAGCGTGGCTCGATGTCAGTCTGATCGGGGGGCGAGGGATGCTCCACGCTCATGCCAGAAACGCAATGGCGGCGTAACCCACAAAGTCGCTGGGCTGGCCCATGGGGAGGACCTCGTGGCTGGTGGTGTGATGCAAGAGCTGGCCATGGGTGGCGCCCAGCTTGCCGGCGCAAGCGATGGCCGCGGCGATGGCCCCGGCCCCGCAAGCGCTGTGGCTTTCGGCAGCCACGCGCAACACCTCGGCGGCGTGCAGGGCCACGGCTTGGTCGATGAGGCGCTGGTCATTGGCCTGGGCCCACGCCAAGGCCTTTTCTCCCAGGCCGGCGGGAGCCATGCCGTAGCGGGGGCCATAGTGCGTCAAGTCGCTGCTGGCGATCACCGCGGCGCGGCGGTTGAGGCTCCGGATGGCCTTTGCGATCTGCTCGCCCGCTGCGATGGCCGGCCGCGTCGGCGGCACAGCCACCGGCAGAATGCATGCCTGGGGGAACCGGTACTGGATAAAGGGGATCTGCACCTCGATCGCGTGCTCGCCGGCATGGGCTTCCCGCGAGGTGACGACCATGCCGTCGCCCTGGCCCAGGATGGCCTCTGCGAGCTCGCTATCGATAAGGCAATCGCCCAGCGGTGTGCGCCAGGCGCCCTCTGGGTACAAGGCGGGTGCGTCCACGCCCCAGCGATGCACCGCTCCGAGGAGGACGACGGTCTCAGGGGCAGGGTCGATGGCCGCATAGAGGTGGGCTGCCGTGGCCCCCGAGTAGCTCCACCCCGCATGGGGCACCACGCCCCCGAGGATAGGGCCAGATATCTGGCTTGCGGGCACCTGCTCGAGGTAGTGGGCGATCTCGCGCCGGCACGACGCTGCATCACCCGGGTAGAACATGCCTGCGACGGCTGGTTTTCGGATCGACATGGCAAACCTCCCACGGCGTCGGGCGCCTCAGGCCGGCCGGGTGGTTGCCTACAGCTTGATGGGGCGGCGCCCCACCCGTAACCGCTCGGCCCGCAAAATAGCCTCGATATCGGCCACCGCGCGCTCGACCTGGCCGTCCCGGTTCGGCACGACATAGTCAAAGTGGGCGAGGGCCTCCATCTCTGCCTGTGCCTTGTCCAGGCGCGTCTGGATCTGCGCTGGCGTATCGGACCGGCGTGCCCGTAGCCGCTGCTCGAGTATCTCCAGCGAAGGGGCGATCAAAAAGACGCTGATCGCCTCGGGGATCAGGCTCTTGACGGTCTCGGCGCCCTGCACGTCCAGCCGCATGACCACATCCTGCCCGCTGGCCAACGCCTCGCGGACGTGCTTTTTGGGTATGCCTTTATACTGGTCATAGACCAGGGCGTATTCGATGAGTTCGTCGTGCGCGATCATGCGCTCGAACTCGTCTCGGCTCACAAAGACATAGTCCTCACCGTCGACCTCGCCGGGCCGCGGCGGGCGAGACGTGCTGGTGACCACAAAGTGAAAGGCCAAGCCAGCCGCCCGCATGGCATCGAGGACCGTGTCCTTGCCGACGCCCGAGGGCCCCGAGATGATCAAGAGCAGCGGAGCCGGCTCCAGAAAACGGCGGATCGTGTTCTCGTGGCTGGAGGTGCGGTCTATGCTCATAGCCCACTTTCGATGAATGGTCAGGGAGGCCCCGGTGATGGCCGGCCAGGCGAAGAAAAGCGCCTCCGCAAGCAACGGGGCCGGGGCTAGAGCTTGATCAGCTCTTCCACGTCCAGCACAAAGATCACCGCCCCGCCCACCTGCACCTCGACTGGGTTGGGCATGTAGAGCTCGCCTGGCTCCATGACAGGCGGGAGCGGGTTCACGTATTGGGTGCGGGTGTGACAGTTGCGCTTGATGATGTCCAGTACGTTGGCGACCTTGGCTTCGTCGGTGCCCACCAAGATGGTGGCGTTGCCTTCACGGAGGAACCCGCCCGTGGTGCTGATCTTGGTGGAGGAAAAGCCCCCATCCCTCAAGGCAGACGTAAGCTGATCGGCATCGTCGCTGTGCACGATGCTTACGAGCAGTTTCATGTTCATCGTCTTCTGAGCCCCCTAGCTACTAGTCGAGGTCGCCCAACGTGCCTCTCTCTGCAAGCAGCTTTTCCACGCGCTCACAGATGGCTTGGTGTAGCATAGCGATCGGGCGCTTGGCGTCCAGCACCAGCCAGCGATCCGGCTCCTGGCCCGCCATATCGAGATAGCCCCTACGCACACGATCGTAAAAGCTCGCGTCCAAGCGGTCAAGTCGGTTGCGCTGAGTGCCTCCGGCTTGCTCGTCGTGCCGGCGGCGATCCATGGCCTGGTC
>CAZUZB010000043.1:15154-18591 GCA_964624695.1 uncultured Anaerolineales bacterium
CCATCGGGCCCCTCCAGAGTGATGAACAAACCCCGAACTGCCGCGTTAGTGTGTGTCATGCACGATCACTCTCCGCGTCGGCTCGGTGCCGGTGCTGTAGGATGCCAGGTTGGCCTCGCGGGCCAGTTCATGCTGCAGGCGTCGGGTGCGGGCATCTTGGGGCGAAAGCTGCACTGCGTGCTGCTCGCCGGCTGAAACCTCCAGGATAGCCTGGCGCGTCTCGGCCAGGGCATTCATCGTCTCGGCCCCGTTGGGCTGGACGCCAAAGATGTCCGCCAGGAAGCGCTCCATCTGAGCGGAGGTATTGTTCCGCAGCACATAGACCGGGATATTTCGCTGCTCGGCCTCGGCGATGACGCGGGGGCGCTGGCGATAGTAGGTGCGCAGGGTGAGCAGCGCGTTGGCCTCGGCCAGGCTGGCCGCTATGGTGACGGGCAGGTTCATGCGCCTGCTGGTCTGGCGGAGACGATCTCGGTTCAGCCCATAGGCATACACGCGCAGCGTCTCGGGCGCTCTGGCATCGCGTGGGCGCGATGGCGCGGGCATGGCGGCTTCCTCGACGTGGCGCTGATCGATCTCGGCTGTCTGGTTCTCTTGCTCGCGAGAGCGCCGGATCTCGCCGTCCGGCATGCGCACGCGCACCTCGACGGGCGTGGTCTGCCCGCGCAGGATGGCGTCTACGGCGCCGGCCACGTCGTCGCGGACAGCGACACGATTCCAGTCGCGGATCTCTACCACGACATCGAACGTCGGCGGGGCTTTGCGCTCCAGCACTGATTTTTGCGTACCGCGTCGGCGGGCCTCCTCATCACTGAGGGTGACGGTTTGGATGCCGCCCACGAGGTCGCACAGGGTCGGGTTCATCATCAGGTTGTCGAGGGTATTGCCGTGGGCGGTGCCGACGAGCTGGACGCCGCGTTCGGCGATGGTGCGGGCGGCGGCCGCTTCGAGCTCGGTGCCGATCTCGTCGATGACGATCACCTCAGGCATGTGGTTCTCCACCGCCTCGATCATGACGGCATGCTGGAGCGATGGGGTGGGCACCTGCATTCGGCGGGCTCGGCCGATGGCCGGATGCGGGATGTCGCCGTCGCCGCCGATCTCGTTGGAGGTATCGACGATGACGACGCGGCGTTTCTCGGCCAGCACACGGGCCACCTCACGGAGCATGGTGGTCTTGCCCACGCCCGGGCGGCCCAGCAGCAGAATGCTCTGGCCAGAGGTCACCATGTCCTCGATGACGTCGATGGTGCCAAAGACGGCGCGGCCCACGCGGCAGGTGAGCCCCACAATCCGCCCAGTCCGGTTCCGAATGGCCGAGATGCGGTGGAGGGTGCGTTCGATGCCGGCGCGGTTGTCCTCGCCAAAGGCCCCGGTGCGCGATACGACATAGTCGATCTCATCCCAGGTGATCTCATGTTCGGTGAGGCGCACCTCGCCATCGACGTAGCGGGCGTTGGATTCCCGCCCCAGATCGAGAACGATCTCGAGGAGATCCTCGAACCGATCCGTGTGGGTGAGCGCGTCGGCGATATCGGGCGGTAGGACGGCCAAGAGCGCCTGCATGTCATCGGTTGTTTCGAGCGACATCATCCTACGAACACACTTTCTGTAGAGGTGCTACCCGCGCAGTTTTTCGGAGCAAGGGCGCACGGCGCACTGGTATCGATGCTGCTCTCTAGCCCGGGAAAGACCACGGAAGCCCGAACCTGCACGCGTGATACCAGTCGGGAGGACATCAACGCTTGCCGTGCATACGGCTCAAACCCCAGCGCCCGTAGAATCCAGCCAGTGCCAGCCACATGGTCTGGGATGGCGCAAAAAACGGGCGACTGTGGACTGCAGTCGATCGTTGACAGCGCATAGCGCAGATGCGGCGCAATCTCGGCGCGCAGATCAGGGCGCACCAGAATCTCTAGCCAATAGCACGCGGGCCCAGTGAACACGCCCACATAGGCGCCCACGTTGCTGTCACGTACCCAGATGTACTCCTTTGGGGCGCTTGCCAAGAATCCCTTGGGCGCTCGATCGCGCGTAGGCGTCGCTTCGCCCATACCGGATACCCGGCTGGGCACGGCCGCAGTCACGAGAGTACGCAGCTCCTGGTGGTCGCGGGCGGCGAGCTTGCGGAATCCGGTCGGCTCGGGCGCCGGCGAGGTCGGCGCGGTCAGCACAAAGACCTGCTCTCGGGCAACGATCTCAAAGCCTGCTCCGCGAAAAGTATCCTCCGTGAACGCATCCTCGGGCACATAGGCCAGCAGACGTTCAGCACCGTGCTGGCAGGCGAGAATCCCCAAAGCACCCAAGAGCCGCTGCCAGATGCGGGCGGCCGCTGGGCTGTGGGCGATGTTTGGCGCCAAGAAACGCACATCCCATGTCTTGCCGCTATGCTGTGGGCTGGCCTGGGCGATACCCACCTCGCCGTCGACTTTATCCACCAGGGTCGTCGCGCCGATGGGCTGATGCAGCACGAGCCCCAGGGCGCCGACCACGAGAGGAGAGGCCGTCGCAAAGGTGGTGCGTCGGACATCCAGGGTCGTGCCCTTGGGCTGCATACGCCGCAATGTCAGCAGATCCGACCATCCCAAAGGGCGAACCACGCTGTATCCCCTGTCGCGCTCGACGGCGACCACTCTGCGTGCCCGAAGCGTGACCTTATTCTACATGGCCGCCTTGGGAGTGACAAGTTTGGAGTCGTCTGCGCGCTTTCGTCCACCTACCTACCGGTTGCCTGGTTGGGCGACGGATGGTGGCCGTTGGCTTCGATGGCCAGGTCGTCGACCACCCGGTATTCGCCCTCGGCAACCTCGCCCATCTCTTGAGGCCCGGGCTCTCCCGTGGCGCTCCGCAGGTGGCGCGGGCAGAGCCGCACAAAGGCCTCGGTCGCCACCAGGAGCAGCGTGATGTCATCAAGCTGTCCGAGCCCTGGGATGACGTCGGCGACGATATCCAGTGGCCAGATGAGATAGAGCAGCGCGGCTACAGGCACGGCCTTGGTCCACAGCGGCACGCGGGGATCGCGGAAGAGGCTCCACGCGAGGCGCAGGCGTTCGCCCAGCGAGCGCAGCCCTTGCCACGAAAAGGCGCCGGTCTGTTTGGTCACGGGTTTGCCTCCGTTCAATGAATAAAGGTTCATGCCTACCCTACGCAGGGGATGCGTCTGGGTGTCAGTGATGCCTTGTTGCTCGTCGATGGCGGGATATAATGGCCCCATGGAGGCTCGATCCAACCGCTTGCAGGATCTATACCGCGCGCTTTACGAGCATCCCGACGAGCTGCTACAGGGCATCGCATCCACGTGGCAGCTGGAGATCGTGGGGGGCAACCGCGAGCTGCGCGTCCGCCACCTGGCCGAGGGGGTTCAAGATCCTCAGCGCTTGCGCAGGATGACGGATCATCTCAGCGATGGTGCGCGGATGTTGCTGGCCGAGCTGGCT
>CAZUZB010000044.1:0-7223 GCA_964624695.1 uncultured Anaerolineales bacterium
GATCGGGCGCTTGGCCGTCGCGTTGGTCGACTGGCGCATATCGGGCGGTCGCAGGTATAATGGGCGAAACGTTGCGCGATCCGCCGCGACCAAGGCCACTGGGGCCAGGGAGATATGCCATGGATCTGTTCGCCAAGTGCGGGGCCTTTTCGCGCGCTGAGGATATGCGTGCCTCGGGTCTCTATCCGTATTTTATTCCGTTGGATGATACAGAGGGGACCGAGGTCGTTATCAACGGCAAGCGTATGATCATGATCGGCTCGAACAACTACCTTGGGTTGACCACGCATCCCAAAGTGCGTGAGGCGGCCATCGAAGCAACCCGACGGTTCGGCACGAGCTGCACCGGCTCCCGCTTTCTCAACGGGAATCTGGCGATGCACGAGCAACTGGAGCACGAGCTGGCTGCGTTTGTGGGCACCGAGGCGGGGCTGGTCTTTAGCACAGGCATGCAGACCAACTTGGGGACCATTTCGGCGTTGGTGGGGCGTGGCGAGGTGGTCATTACCGATCGCGAGGACCATGCCAGCATCGTCGATGGCTGCCGCTTGGCGTTTGGCGAGATGAAGCGGTTCCGGCATAGCGATATGGAGCATCTCGCCTTTGTTCTCGAGAGTGTGGCGGAAACGCCTACATTGGTCGTGGTCGACGGGGTCTTTAGTATGGGGGGCGATATCGCGCCGCTGCCCGAGATCGTGGCGCTCTGCAAGGAGTGGGGCGCGCGGCTGATGGTCGACGATGCCCACTCGCTGGGCGTGCTGGCGCATGGGCGTGGCACGGCGGCCCACTTTGGCCTCACCGAAGAGGTGGACCTGACCATGGGCACGTTCAGCAAGTCGTTTGCCTCGCTGGGCGGGGTGATCCTCGGCGCCGCCAATGTCATCGACTATATCAAGCACCATGCGCGGTCGCTGATCTTTAGCGCCAGCATGCCTCCTGCCAACACGGCCGCGGTGCTGGCGGCGTTGCACGTCCTCATCGAGGAGCCCGAGCGGGTGGATCGACTGCACGCCATCGCCGGCAAGATGCGCGAGGGGTTCCGCGCGCTGGGGTTCAACGCTGGGGCCAGCGAGACGCCCATCATCCCGATCATCATCGGCGATGATGAAAAGACCTTTGCCTTTTGGCGGGCGCTGTTCGAGGCGGGCATCTATGTGAACCCTGTCATTCCCCCCGCAGTGCCGCCTAACCTTTCGCTGCTTCGGACGAGCTATATGGCCACCCATACCGACGAGCAGCTAGATCGTGTGCTGAGCATCTTTGAGCGGGTGGGCCGGGAGCTGGCGATCATCTAGCGGGGCGCGCCGAGCATAGCGAGGGCGGAGAGCAAAAGCTCTCCGCCCTCGTTTGGCGTCTGCCGCTGCGCTCAGCTCATACAATCAGCATGGCATCGCCAAAGCTGTAGAACCGGTAGCGCTGCTGGACCGCCTCGCGGTACGCGCGACGGATCAGCTCCGTGCCGGCGAACGCCGAGACCAGCATCAGTAGGGTGGAGCGCGGCAGATGGAAATTGGTCAGCAGCGCATCGACCGCCTGAAAGGCATAGCCTGGCCGGATAAAGAGGTCGGTGGGGCCGTCCAGGGGGCGCAGCAGACCATCGCCCGTTCGCGCGGCCGATTCGAGCACGCGCACGCAAGTGGTGCCGACGGCGACGATGCGCCGTCCCTCGGAGCGGGCCTGGTTCAACCGCTGACAGGTGAGCTCATCCAGATGGCAGTACTCGGTGTGAATCTCGTGATCCTCCACCCGCTCCTCGTGCACGGGGCGGAACGTGTCCAGCCCAATGTGCAATAGCAGGCGTTCCCACTGTACGCCGCGCTCGGTGGCTTGCTGGATCAGCTCGGCCGTCCAGTGTAGGCCTGCCGTCGGCGCGGCAGCCGATCCCTTGACGCGGGCATATACGGTCTGGTAGCGGTTGGGATCCTCTAGCGGCGCGTGGATGTACGGCGGCAGCGGGATGCTGCCCAGGCGGTCGAGTCGGTCTTCCAGGGGGGTGTCTAGCTGTAGCAGACGTCCGCCCGAGGGGGTGATCGCCTTGACGGTCGCCGTGACGCCGTTTTGTTCGTGCGCGCCGATGGATAGCTTTTGACCGATGCCCACGCGTCGTCCTTTGACCAGGGCTTCCCAATGCAGGTCATCGCGGCGAGCTAGCAGGAGCAGCTCGACCTTGCCGCCCGTGGGTAGTTTGCGGGCCTGCACGCGAGCTGGGATCACGCGCGTCTCGTTTACCACCAGGACGTCGCCCTCGCGCAGATGCGCCAGGATATCGGCGAACTGGCGATGGTAGAGGGTTTGTGTGGCGCGATCCACCACCAGCATTCGTGAGGCGCTGCGAGGCTCTATGGGGTGCTGGGCGATGAGCTCCTCGGGAAGGGGATAATCGAACTCGCTGGTCAGCATCTCAAGCGCGGCTCCGTGTGGCGGCGTCTTTGGAGAGGGACTCCCACTCGCTGTAGATGCAGCCACAGTAGCGTTGCTGGTAGAGGCCGTGCTCCTTGGCAAGACGGTGGTGTTCGGCGAACCCGCGGCGCAGATTCTCGTCATAGAAGCGTACCCCGTGCTTTTCCGCGGCGGCGTGTCCCTCCTCGCGGATGATGTCGAGGTCCTGGTGTGGGCTGATCAGCAGGGTGGAGCACAGGTAGCTATACCCCAGTTCCGCAGCCCGCTGGGCCGTACGCTGGAGCCGCATACGGTAGCAAGGGCGGCAGCGCTGCCCCTGTTGGGGGGCGTCGGCGACGACCTGCAAAAAGGCGGGCATCTCATAGCCTGGCTCCCACACCATGGGGAGGCCCTGCTGCTGGGCAAAGGCGGCCAGGGTCTCGCGGCGCCGCTCGTGCTCTGAGAACGGATGGATGTTGGGATTGAACCAGAACCCCGTCACCAACGCACCGAGTTGGGTCAGATGCTGGACGGTCCAGGTGGCGCAGGGGCCGCAGCAGATGTGCAGCAGCAGACGCTCTCCAGCCAATGGGGAGGCTGGTTCGGGCTGGCGCTCGGGGATGTCGACCGCATAGCTTAGGCGGATGGTGAGGGGATCGTCCGAGACAAGGCTCGCGCGGCCGTCTGCCAGCATCTGCCTGGCCTTTTCTGCGGGGCAACGCGAGAGCGGCCGTCCTTGTGCGTCCTCCACGCGCGCCTCGGCCATCAGAAGAGGTTCTCCTGGAGGTTGGCTGGGGCGGGCATCTCGCGGTGAAGGTGCTCGTATGCCCGGCGGGTGGCGGTGCGTCCACGTGGCGTCCGCTCGAGAAAGCCAAGCTGCAGCAGGAATGGCTCGTACACGTCCATGATGGTATCAGCATCCTCGCTCAACGCGGCGGCCAGGGTATCCAAGCCGACAGGCCCGCCATCGAACTTGTCGATGATGGTTTCAAGGACGCGGCGGTCCGAGTCGTCCAGCCCGAGCTGATCCACCTGCAGGAGCTGCATGGCCTCGGCGGCGATGGCGGCATCGATGGTGCCGTCACCGCGCACCTGGGCCACGTCGCGAACCCGCTTGAGCAGGCGGTTGGCCACGCGGGGCGTCCCTCGCGAGCGCGCAGCGATCTCGTGGACGCCATCGGAGGTGATTGGCACCTCCAGGATGCTGGCGGAGCGCTCGACGATGGCGCACATGGCGTCGAGGTCGTAGAAATCGAGGCGGCACATCACGCCAAAACGGGCGCGGAGCGGCGAGGTCATCAGAGCCAAGCGGGTGGTTGCGCCGACCATGGTAAAGCGCGGTAGCTGGAGGCGGATGCTGCGAGCTGAGGGTCCCTTGCCGATCATTACGTCCAGGGCATAGTCCTCCATGGCTGGATAGAGGACTTCTTCCACGGCACGTGAGAGGCGGTGGACCTCGTCGACAAAGAGCACGTCGCCAGGGCGCAGGTTGGTGAGGATGGCTGCCAAGTCGCCAGGGCGCTGGATGACTGGCCCCGAGGTCACCTTGATATTGACCCCCATCTCGGCGGCGATCACGTTGGCCAGAGTGGTCTTGCCCAGGCCGGGCGGCCCGTGCAAGAGGACGTGGTCGAGCGGTTCGGAGCGCTCCTTGGCGGCGGTTAGGGTCACCAGGAGGGTATCGACGATGCGCTCCTGGCCGATGTACTCGGCCAGGTTGCGCGGACGCAGACTCTGCTCCGCGTTCGCTTCATCGGGGTGGCGGTTGGGGGAGATCACCCGTTCTTCGGCCATGACACTTCCTTTCGCTGGCGGCATTATACCACGAGCGGCGAGGAGCGTCAGAGTCGAACGAGGCCTCCCTGCACGCACAAGGAGGCCTCGATACTGTTGGGTGTGAGGGACCGCGCGCTAGGCGGCGCCGATCATCCTTTTGGCAAGCGTGGCTGCGCCAGCGGCGTCGCGCGAGTACCCGTCGGCACCGATCTCGTCGGCGTACTTTTGGGTGACGGGGGCGCCGCCGATGATGACCTTGACCTGGTCGCGTACACCCGCCTCAGAGAGCGCGTCAATGGTATCGCGCATGCTGGGCATGGTGGTAGTCAACAGCGCCGATAGGCCGACCAGATCCACTTTCTTTTCCTGGACCGCCTCGACGAACTGCTGGGGCGCCACGTCGACGCCGAGGTCGACCACCTCAAAGCCGGCGCCCTCCATCATGATTCCCACCAGGTTCTTGCCGATGTCGTGTAGGTCGCCCTTGACGGTGCCCAGAGCGATCTTGCCCACCGGCTCGACGTCCTCTTCCACGAGCTTGGGCCGGATCATGGCGAGGCCCGCCTTCATGGCACGTGCCGCGATGAGCATCTCGGGAACATAGTACTCGTTGATCTCAAAGAGGCGCCCAACCTCTGACATGCCGGGGATCAGAGCCTCGTACAAAAGCTCGCTGCCCGTCATCCCCTCTCCCAAGGCGGCTTCAACGTGTTCGGTGACCAGATCGCGATCCCCGTCCAGGACGCCCTGGTAGATCTCTTCTTTGTGCCCCATGCGTAACCTCCTCAGATTGCTCGGTCATCTTGCTTTTGGCAGCCCCATTGGCTGCCATTGTACCAAACGCGTCCATACTATGCAAGCCATATCCAGAACACAAGCGCCACAACGCCTCCCACCATGCTGCCGACGAGGTCGACCCGAGGGTTTGTGAGATGTCTCCAGCCGCGCACCTTTTGGGTGATGGTGCCGCAATGGTGCAGCGATTTGTCGGTGGCGCGCTCGCACCGAGGGCAGTAGTAGATGGCCTGGGCGATCCCGCCCAGGACGCTATCGGTCATGGCGCCCATCAAGCCAGCACAGGTGCATACCAGCGGCAACAATCCCCAGTGGCCGTCTATGGGGCGACCGGTGATCAGCGGGGGCAGCATCCGCGTGGCCATGCCGATGAGCCCGATGCCCCATGCGCCTCCCGTGGCGGCGATCATGCCCAGTGGCGAGACGGCTCCAGCCGCGCCGGGGGGCATCGGGATGCCACGCACCAGGTCGCGCGGAGGTTGAGTGCTCAGCACGCCGATCTCGCTGGCCCAAAGGTCAGCGGTGGATGCCGCCAGCGCCCCCGCATAGAGCACAAAGGCGATGTCAGAGCCGCCAAACGCGGCAGCCGCCACGGCGATGATCGCGGGCCAAGCCATGGGCGCCAGGAGATCGAAAGGCCCCAACAACGCGAGCCCGCTGGGGCGGTCGCAGGCATCCGCTTTGGCGCTTTGCCGAAAGGGCACCCACGCTACCAGGCCCGCCAGGTGGGCGTCCAGCACGAGACCCCATTCCCAGCCGCAGAGAAAGGTGATGCCGGCCGCGATCAGGCCGGCCCCAGCGGCGGCAAGCGGTCTGAGGGTGCCTCGGCGCATGCCCAGGAACAGCAGGATGAGGGGAACGACGATGCCAGTGCCGATCGAGACCCACGGGTCCATCGGTCAGCCTCGCAGGAGGCGCCAGAGGCCGACCCATAGGATGGCCTGCTGTGCCAATGCGCCGTATACCCAGAGGTGTGCCAGGATGCGGCTATAGCGGTGGAGCAGGATGCCAAGCATGCCGTTCACGAGCGTTCCCAAGGCAGCGACGATCGGGAGGGCTCGCGCAGCATCTTGCGGCACCAGCACCCTCGATGCCGCCTCTGAGCCTACTTGGGTGATCTGCCTGGAGAGCAAAGGGTGCGCCAGCGCCGCGCCGGCATAGAGCAGTAGAGCTCCCAACAGGTTGACCGCCAAAGGATAGAGGATCGCCGGATCTCGCCAGACGGGCCACGCCGCGGCTGCCAAGGGCTCGCGGGCGAACGCATCTGCCGGCTCGTCGGCAGCGGCAGCAGCCAACTCGATCTGCTGAACAAAGACCGTCGGGTTGCGCGGTGAGACCATCAACGACCAGTCTCGGCCCTCGATCAGGACGGCTCGCTGCCGGGGCATGGTGCTGGCCAGGTACTGCGTGTTGTTACCTGTTGTGACGACCCCGTGGATCCAGCCTGGCCAGCTCCAGGTGCGCTCGGGAGCACCTTCTGGCTGGCTGACGCGTTGGAGATTGACCAAGGGCACCGTCCAGCGCATCAGTCCCATCCGTACAGACAGGTGCCCGTCGGCGACTTGGTAACGCAATGCGACCAAGCGGATACCTCTTAGCCCCAACCAGGCGGTGCAGGCCAAAAGCGCTAGCGCCATGGTATGCAGCACCACCCGTTGCCCGCCAAAGGGTTGCCGCTGGGCAGCGTAGACGAGGGCGGCAATCACGAGGGTCAGGACTGCCACGAGCCCGACAAAGACCGCCAATCCCAAGCCTTTTCGGGGAGTATCGACCATGCAACCTCCGAGCAGATGGGCACGGACTCTCATTATGGTCGGGGTAAGGGACTGCGTCAACCTTTCGTGTTCCTCGGCCCAGGAGCTTTGACCGCTGCCAGAGGCCCCACTAGAATGGCTCGGCGTTCTGGGGGCGGAGGACAGCATGCGGGTCGCCATCAACGGGCTCTTTTGGGACCAACCAGCCACTGGGAGCGGGCAGTACGTGCGCGCTCTGGTGGCGGCCTTGGCGTGTATGGAGGGGATCGACCCGTTGCTGGTGGACGGCGACCCGCTGGAGGCGCCCCCGCCACCGGGAGTGGAGTTATGGCGATGCGGTCGCTCTGCGGCGGGCAACCTGTCCAAGCTCTGGTTCGAGCAGGTGGGCTTTCCGCACGCTTGCCGCCGGAGCGGGTGCGTGGTCGCGCATGTGCCCTATTTCGCCCCGCCGCTTGCGTGCCCCGTGCCGCTCGTGGTGACGATTCACGATCTGATCCCGATGCTGCTGCCAGAGTACCG
>CAZUZB010000044.1:7323-11533 GCA_964624695.1 uncultured Anaerolineales bacterium
TGCCGCTCGTGGTGACGATTCACGATCTGATCCCGATGCTGCTGCCAGAGTACCGTGGTGGGCTCCATGTGCGCGCCTACATGGCGTTAGCCGCCTCCGCAGCTCGCCGCGCGACCCTGGTCGTGGCCGATTCAACGGCTACGGCCCAGGATATCGAGCGCCACCTCGGGATTTCGCCGGAGCGGGTGCGCGTCGTGCATTTGGCCGCGGGGGACGCGTACCGGCCGATGCCCATCGATCTGGTTGCGGCGTTGCGACATCGCCTGGGGCTGCCCGAGCGCTACCTGCTCTACCTGGGCGGGTTCGACCGACGCAAACGGGTTCCCGAGCTCTTACGGGCCTTTCACAAGGTTGTGCCTCGCCTGGGCGGTACGGGCTTGGTCGTTGCCGGGCGTCTCCCCGACAGGGATTCGACTTTTGCTCCGGATCCTCGTCGGGTGGCCGACGAACTGGCCCTTGGGGACCGCGTGCGTTTCCTCGGGCACGTCGATGAGGTGGACAAGCCAGCCTTGTATGCTGGTGCCGAGGCCCTGGTTTTCCCATCGGTGTATGAGGGCTTTGGGCTGCCGCCGCTGGAGGCGTTGAGCTGCGGCACGCCCGTGATCGCTACACAGAGCTCCTCGCTGCCCGAGGTGGTGGGTGATGCGGGGATCCTGGTTCCACCCGATGATGCCGACGCGCTGGCAGAGGCCATCTACGCTCTGGTGGACGATTCGGCTCTGCGGCGGCAGCTTGCCGGGCGTGCTTTGGTCCAGGCGAAGCGGTTCTCCTGGGAGCGAACGGCGGAAAAGACGGCGGCCATCTATCGAGAGGCGGCGGCACGTGGGCACAGCCAAGGCTAGAGCGCGAGGGGCACGCCTGTTTGGAGCTCTGCCGGCCGGTTGGCGCAAGAGCTGTCTCGCGGGCCTGCTGGTGAGCCTGCCGCTGACGAGGCTGGTCGCCGAGCTGCGGCCGGGCCCCTGGAGGATGGCTCATCTCGCGCTGGCAGTGGTGCTGGGCGTGTCGTTGGGCCTCCTGGGCGCCGTCATCCTGGACCGCTGCCGGCCTGGCTGGTGCTCCTGGAAGCGGCTCTGGCCGCTGGGTCTTCTGGCGGTCTATCTGGTCTGGCCGGGGCCGGCTCTGTGGCTCGGGGCCGGCCTATCGGTGGGCGTTTTGGTGGCCTGTTTGACCACACAGCGGAGCTGGTCGCTTGGCCGCTGGGTCGGGTGGGCGATCTTGGCCGCCGCGTTGGCCTTGTATGCGAGCACCTGCTCTCGCGCGGTGCTCGGCGCCGATGCCGGCGAGTTTCAACTGGTGGCCACCGTGTTGGGCGTGGCCCATCCGCCCGGCTATGCGCTCTATACGCTGCTCGGCCATCTGTTCACCTGGTTGCCGTGGGGCGATCCGGCCTTTCGCGTCAACCTGTTCAGCGCGGTGACCAGCGCCTTGACGTTGTTCATCGGGGCGAACCTGGTGCATCGCGAGACGGACTCGTGGGCTGGCGGGATCGTGTTTGTGGCCGGGTTGGGTCTCAGCGCCACGTTCTGGGTGCAGAGCACCACGGCCAATATCCGCAGCCTGATGGTGTTCCTGCTGATCCTGTGCGCGGATGCGCTCCTGCGGTGGCGACGAGAGCCCACGACGCGGCGGTTGGCTTGGGTGGGCCTGGTCTTTGGCCTGGGGGCTGGGCATCACAGCTCGTTGCTGTTGCTGGCGCCGGCGGTGGCCGGCTTTGTGGTGGCGTGTGATCCCACCATCTTGCGGCAGCCCAGGCGGTGGGTGGCCCCCCTGGGCGCCTTTGTGGCGAGCCTGTTGGTGTGGCTCTACCTGCCCATTCGGTCGGCCCTCGGCAGCCCCTTCGATCCCGAGCCGATCACCAGCCTGAGGGCGTTCTGGGAGCATGTGCTGGCGCTGGGGTTTCGCGGCGACATGCTGCATTTTCGGACGCTGCCCGAGTTGGCGGGGCGCTTGGGGGTGTTCGGTCAGATTCTGCGCCTCGAGTTAGGCTGGCCACTGGTGGCAGGTTCCGTGGCCGGTGCCGTGCTCCTGGCGAGGCGCGACTGGCGGGCATCGGTGCTGATTGGCGGGATCTTTGTGCTGAACGCGACGTCGGCTCTGACCTATCGCGCTCCCCAGACGGTCGAGTACCTCCTTCCCACTTATGTGAGCTTGCTGCTGGCCCTGGCGATGGGGCTGGGCGGGTGGCGGCCCGCAGGATGGGCCGCCGGGCTGCGGGCGGCGATCCTGAGTGGCTTGTTGGTCGCTGCGCTGCACAATGGCGCCATGAACGTGTCCAGTCTGCGAATGCTGCGGGACGATGCCACCGACGAGCGCTATGCCGCCGAGCTTTTGGAGGCGGCGCCGGAGGGAGCGCTGATCCTGAGCAACTGGCATCACGCCACGAGCATGTGGTACCTGCAAGAGGTGGACGGGCGTCGCCCGGATGTGCAGGTCACCTATGTGTATCCCGAGGGAGCCACGCCCAACGAGGAGGTGTGGCTGCGACGGATCGGCGAGGGGCTGGCCCAACGCCCTGTGGTGGTGACCAACTGGTTCTATGCCTTTGAGGGTGCTGGGTATCGCTTTTGGCCGCTGGCGGATGGTTGGCAGGTGTTGCAGGGTGAGGCGGGCGACCTGCCGCCCGAGGCGTTGCCGGTGGAGGCTCTGTTCGACGAGGGGATGCGGCTGCTGGGCGTTTCCGTGGATGCCGACGACGCCCGCCCCGGCGGCAGCGTGACGGTGCGCGTGTATTGGGATGCGGCGTTTGCGCTGGAGCGCGACTATACCGGGTTCGTGCAGCTCTTGGGCGCCGATGGCGTGTTGGGCCAGGGGGACGAACTACACCGGGCCGACCAGATCGCGCCGGGCGACCTGCAGGTGGATCTGCACACGTTGGCTCTGCTGTGGCATGCGGAGCCCGGCGTCTATCAGTTGATTGGTGGGTTCTACTACCTGGACGAGGACGGCTCTTGGCGGCGCTGCACCACGGGCGGTGCCGACTATCTGGTGCTGGGCGAGGTCGAGCTGGGGGCGAGCCAGTCTCCGCCGGCGAGTGAGCATCCCTTGCGAGTGGCCTACGCCGGAGGCTATGTGCTGACGGGCTATGACTATGATCGCGGGGTGGCCGGCGAGACGCGCCTTTACCTGCACTGGCGGCGGGCGGAGGTGGCCTGGGGGGTCGGCGTAGCGGAAGAGGCCCGCGTTACGCTCTGGGCGGGCGACGAGGCCCTCGGCTCGGCCGCGATCCCCGCTCTGGCGCCGGGTGAAGCGGCGACGGTGGTGGTGGATATGCCCGGAGCGCCGTCGGCCGTTGGCCTTACGCTGGCGACGCCGGATGGCGAGCCGCTGGCGTGGGCGGGCCCCTGGCATCTGCGTCGTTCCGGACGTCTTCGGTTGCCCTTGCCGGGCCTGGACCAGCGTTATGTGCCCATGGGGGGCGGCGTGGCGTGGGTGGGGCTCCAGGCGGATGGCCGTGGCGGCTCGGCTGACGGGCTCAGCCTGGCCAGCCGTTGGCTCGCGCTCCAGCCGTTGACCCGTGACTATGCCGTGTCCGTGGGCATTTTGGCGCCGCAGGGCGAGGCCAAGGCTGACGGAACCCCGGCCATGGGCGCCATTCCGACGCTCAAGTGGTTGCGCGGCTGGCAGGTGCAGGATGTGCGGCAGGTGCCTGGCGCGGGGGTGGACCTATCCGCCGTGCAGCGCTACTCGGTGGAGATGTACGACGCCTTTACCCTGGCCCCGCTGCAGGTGCTGGACGAACGCCTCGTGCGCGAGGGTCAGGGGACGCGACTGCTGGTAACGCCCTAGGGCTGGGTTAGGGGGACGGTGACGGAGCCGATGCTCGCCAGGGTGGCCCGATCGTAGAGGACGATCTCGACCTGGGCGGGGATCTCTGCAGCGCCCTCCGGCCAGGGCAGCAGCACCCGGTCCACCAGCCGCTCGCCGGGCCTCCATAGGCTGGTCGGGTAGCCCCCCAGCATGGGAGGAATGTCCCGCGAGGCCAGGGTAGCGCCGCTGGCATCCTGCAAGCGGATCGATTGCCAATAGTTGCGGGACGACTGCCCCAGCGCATACCAGGTGAGCTTTATCTCCACCAGGCCGTCGCTGGCGCCGATGAGCTGTGTCTCCTCCAGGGCGGCGACCGGGGGGCTATCGGGCGGGCCAAAGGTGCCCAGCGGCTCTGCCGCCGCCTCCTGCACGCCGGCCGACTGGACCTGGATCGGCAACAAGG
>CAZUZB010000044.1:11633-17885 GCA_964624695.1 uncultured Anaerolineales bacterium
GGCTCTGCCGCCGCCTCCTGCACGCCGGCCGACTGGACCTGGATCGGCAACAAGGTGACGCGGCCCATGGTTTGGCCAGATGCCGTGGTGGGTGTGAGCGCCTGGTCGCCATCGAGGACGTCCAGATAGAGGGCATAGAGGCCCGGCGCCAGCGATTCGGGCAGGTCCAGCCGCAGCGTGGTGGTCGTCTCTTCTAGCTTGGCGGTGGCCTCCGACCAGACCGGCGCTGGCGGCAGCAGGTGCCCGGTCAGGCCCATCAGTTGCGCGCGGACCGTCAGCGGGGCGACGTTCTCCCAAGACAGGGTGATGGTGACGGCTTGGCCGGGAGTGGCGGCGCTGGGATCGATGGTGTAGGCCATCAGGCGGGCCTCGCCCCACGACACGCCCTCGACCTCGCTATGGAACAGGGGGCAGCGGCTGAAATCCGCGATCACGGGACCGGCTGGCATATCGGCCTGCGCTTGGCTGATGCCCGTGAGCAACGCTATCCCCGCCAGCCCAACCGCCGTACCGATCGCCAGGATGCGTCGCGCGCGGCGGCTGGCTCGCAGGCTTGCCACGGCCAGCCCCAAACCCCCAAGGAGGGCGACTAGCGAGATGGCCAGGCTGTAGCGCCGCACGGGGGTGCGGCCAAAGGTTAGCTCGACCTGATAGCTGCCGGCTGGTACGCGGAGGCCGATGAGCCCCAGCCCTTCCAACGGCTCAACGCCGCGGGTAACGCCATCCACACGAGCCTCCCAGCCCGGGTAAAAGGTGGTGTGAAAGGCCAGCAGGGCCGGTGAAGCGGCCTCGACCGACCAGACCTCGCGATGCGGTTCCACCGTGAGCGCGGAAGCGCTCACGAGCTCTCCTTCGAGGGCCAGCGGCACGGGCTTGGCTCCTGCGTTGAGCTGCACAGCCGAGCCATAGGGACGCGGCACCATCCAGCGAGGCAGGTACTCGTGTCGGATGGTGGTGCCGATATTGCCCGAGAAGCCCTCATAGAGCATGAACCGCTGCGGCGTTGTGTCGGCCGGCGTGATCTGGACGCGATCCACCGACAGGGCTCCCATGCCTCCGTAGGTCACCAGGCCCGTGATGGCCCCCGCGGCCACCCACCCCAAGATGGCTGAACGGCTCGGAATCAGCTCGACGGCCAGCAGCGCCACGAGCAGCGCCTGGATGCTGAGCAGCCGCCAGGGGAACTGGGCCATGGCGATGAGCGGGAGGTGCTCCCAGAGCGGGGCAGAGATCGGCAGCATCATGCCCGTGTAGCCCACGCCCGCAAGCGCGGTCAGCGCCATCCAGGGTGACAGCTTCCGCTGGGCGAACGCGCGCCCAAGGCACACCAGAAGGGCGACCAGGCCGAGCCCCGCCTGAATGGCGCCCATGCGGAAGGGGTGCGCCTCGGCCGTCAGGCCATAGTCGTGGGCCAGGCGTAGCTGGGCCAGGCCATCGTCCAAAAAATGCCCAGCATAGTGTAGATAGCCGGTGGTCTGATCTTGTAGCTGGACCAAAGTCTGCTCCCGCAGGGCGGGCGCCCAAAACCAGGCAGAGAGCAGCAAGCCCAAAGCCAGCGCAGCGGCGCCTCCCCCCAGAAGCGCACGCCGGCTGGAGGCCGGCGCCGCGATGGCGGTCACCACCAGCCATGCCACCACCAGGGGGGCAAAGAGCAGCGCCGAGACGTTGTGACAGAGGACCAAGGCGGCAAAGCTCGCACCCAGCGCAACGATGCGCCCTGGGCTGACCCGCCGGCGCAGACCCTGGATGCCCAGCAATACCAGAGGGTAGATCGCCATAGCCGCGAACTCGGAGAGGGCATCGCCGCGTACATAGACGTTGGCGAGATGATAGGGCGCAAAGGTGTAGGCAGCGGCAGCGGCCAGGGCCGCCAAGGGCGAGGCCGACAGGCTCCGCGCCAACGCATAGGCCCCGATGCTGGCCAGCAAAAAGCCGAGGGTCTGGGTGGCCTGGATGCTCAGCACCAGGTCGCAGCCAGCCCAGTTGAGCAGCGCTGCGACATAGTAGGGGAGCGAGCCGTAAAAATCATAAAAGGGATAGCCGAGGCCATAGGCGCCATCAGGCAGCCAGCGGGCCAGGAGCACGCCCGATCGCAAATTGGCGGCGAGCTGCTGGACCCGGATCAGGAGAAAGGGCGAGTCGCCACCAGCCCGCGTGAGCACCATGCCCGGCCCCAGGAATAATGGCAGGGCCGCCGCCGCTCCCAGCAGCAAGGCCAGGACCGCGCAATAGCGCTCGGTCCTGGCCTCGTTGGCGGCCGGCTTGGCCTGGTGCATCCTGGTTGGGTATCCGGGCTAGACGCGGGATCGGAAATAGCGCAGGGACACGGGCAATAACAGTGCCAACACCGCCACCAAGATGCCGCTGATGCTGGCCAGGGAGAAACCGCCGGTCTTGGCCGGCTCTGCTGGGGCCAGCGTGGCAGTGGGTGCGGCCGCCTCTTCCGTGGGCGCGGGCTCGGGTGTTGGCTCGGCGGTCTCGGTCGGCGTGGCGGTGGGCATCACGCGCTTGCCAAAGGCCACCTGCAACTCCTCGCCGCTGGCCACGCGCACGGCCCAGGCATCGGGCGAGGTCGACTCGAATCCGGGGGTGTCTTGCGTCGAGACCTGGTAGAGCCCCGGCGGCACCTCGAACGCGTGAGGCTCTGACGCTCCGTCGGTGGTATAGGTGAGGATCGGCTCGCCGTCCTCGTTGGCTATCTCGACCACCACCCCTGCGATCAGCGGCTCGTTCGCGTCGCGCTTGCGGTTGCCGTCGACGTCCTCGTAGGCCGAAATCAGCAGCGTGGCCGGCACCTCGGTGGGAGTGGCTGTAGGCTCGGCCGTAGCCTCGGGCGTGGGCTCCTCGGTGGGTGTAGGCGTCGGCTCGGGTGTGTTGGTCTGACGCGGCGTGTTGGTGGGCACGGCAGTCGGCGCCACATAAGTCAGGCAGACGTCGTCCCAGTACGAGTCGTTGTGCTTGACGGGCCACTCGGCCTCACCTCGCAGATAGACGGTGATCGTGCCGCCCTGCGCCCGGGCGCTCACGCTGAGCTGGACCCACTGGTCCAGCGTGCGGTTGGCCTCTGACCAGACGATGTTGCCCGAGCCCCAGTCGGTGCCGCCGGTGGGATCGATGCCCACCATCAGGGCATAGCCCCCGTTCTTGCTGACGGCGGCGTCGTCCTCCGTCGAGCTCCAGGCCTGAGCCCAAGCCGTCAGGGTGACTTGGCTGCCGGCCGGCACCGATACTTGCTGATAGATGCCAGCGCGATGGGTGGAATAGACCTTGCCCCATTTCTGGGCCCACGTGCCCTCTTTGATGCGACGGGTTCCATGCCACTGGGCGTTCTCGGCATTCCACTCGGGGCGGTGGTTTAGGCCCTGATCTTGGTTGGGGCCATCTTGAAACCAGGGGTGCCAGCCGTTGGCGACCCGAACCTCGCCGCTGCCTCTGTCGCTAAAGCCATCCTCGAAATTGGCGTTGGCCAAGGGGGTGCCAGGACAGTCTGCGGCCACGATGGGGCTGATGGCCAGGCAGAGCAGCGATGCCAGGAGCATCGAGAGAACGAGCCGGAACCGAGGGGTAACACGCATCGCACATACTCCTTTGCTGAGCGACATCAAGGTTGGAGTGGCAGTACCACCTGGTCGATCTCTGAGAGGCTGCCGTCGCCCGCCAGGAGGCGCAACCGCTCCATGGTCTGGTAGTCGTACAGGCCCACCACAATCTGGAGTGGGCCGTGGTCATCTGGTGGCCGCTCGATCAGATGCGTATCCGCCACCACGTCGCCCGGCCGCCAGGCATCGGTCGGATAGTAGCCCAGCCCCGTAGGGCCGTCATGTTGGCCGATTCGCTGGCTCCCGTCAAGTAGGTGGACAAAGGCGGTATAGTTCAGATCGAGAGGCTGCCCGCAGCGCCAGAATAGGGTGACACAGATCTCTCCTGTTGGCAAACGGTGCTCCTCGTAACCGACGAGATGGATGCCACGCTCAAAGGAAAGGCTGACGTTGGCGGGGGTCTCCTCCAGAGGCGCGGCCTCCAACGCGACGTACAGGAGCCGTGCCTCGGTCTCTAGATCACCGCGTTCCCAGGCCCCCTCACGCACGCGGATCAGGCGGTTGGGCGGCAAGGCAGCGCGAGCAAGAGCCAGGTCCTCATAGGGCCACGCGATCACCAGCACGCGATCGGCCTCGGCGATGGCGCCCTCCGTCAGCAGCGAAAGGCCGGCTTGGCCGTGGCACAGGTATCGCACCGAGGGCCAGTTCTCCCATAGCCGCGGCACGATGTAGGCCTGCTTGGTTTCCGCCTCGGCCACGTCTTGCCTCTCGGACGATCCCGATGCCGAGGGTGTTCCCAGGAATCCGTTCAGATCGTTCGCCAGGACGGTGGCTCCTGCCTCGGTATTGTAGTAGAGATCCTGGCTGTGGAGGTGCTGATGGTACGCCTGCGCGCCAGCGGCGCCATGGGCCAGCAAGAGCGCGGCGGCGAGCACCCAGGCTCTGGCTGGACCGATGCGCGCACCCGCCAGGCGCGCCACGTGTGCTACGCCCATTGCGGGCAACAGGTATAGCACGGGGAGGACGCCTGTGCCCCGCAGGAAATGGGGCGCGCCCTCAGCCAGGACGGTCGGCAGGCACATGACCCCCAAAAAGACCAGCGCCAACCCCCATCCGCTCTCACGGCGACGCCTGTGCAGGGCCAGATAGATCCCCAGTGCAAAGGCGGCGGCGATCAGGGGCTGGAACACGGGCCGCAAGGGGATATTGTGGCGTGGGATAAAGTCGCCCCGCCAGAACCAAGAGAGGGCCGTGCGCCACGTGTTTTGGGCCAGCATGCCTAGCGAACTGCCGCCGTGGATGTCAGGGTTGAACACGCTCACCTGGCCAGCGCGCCCGATGGTGGCCTCCCAATGGGTGAGCATATAGCCCAGCAGCGGCGCGGCAACGACCAGCGCGCCCGCCCCAAACAGCAGCCAGCCTCGCCACCAGGGCTGTCCGCGTAGCCACCGAACCAGCCACACCAAGCCCAGGGCCGCGATGGCCATGCGGGCGGGGAGGTAGGTGTACCAGGATAGGCCGTAGGCCATGCCCGCCAGCAGCGCGAGACGGGGCGAGCGCAGCCTCTCGGCCCTGAGCCACAGGGCCAGCATCACCGTCAGCACGGGTATCATGACGACGGCACGAAAGGCGACGCGGCTCAGGTTGACGCTCCAGACCGTGACCGCGCAGAGGAACGCGGCGACCAGGGCCTCGGCGGGTTCCGATAGCTCCCGCGCCAGCCAGTAGACCGCGGGGATGGTCAGCGTGCCCACAATCGCCGAGACCAGCCTCAAGGCCAGGGGCGTGGCGCCTAACAAGGCGATGGGCAGGGCCATGAGGTAGATAAAGAGCGGCTCGCGCCCGTTGTTGTCCTGGAAATAGAGTGGCGTGTGGCCCTCCAGCACGCGGAGGGCGTCCAGGCCGTTGTAGGCCTCGTCGCGGTAGATGCCCGGCGGCAAGCTGCCAAGCTGCCAGAAGCGCAAGGCAGCACCCAGTAGGATGATGCCCGCCAGCGCCAGGGCCACCAGCAGGCGCTGGCGGGTGGCGCTTTGGGCTTGGCTGCTCGAGGACATGCTGGTCACCGCTTTCGCTAGAGGAACGACAGCACGTCGTGGCCCGCGGGCGGAATGTCGCCTTTGCCCGCTTGAGCCTGCAACGCCCGGAGAACGCGCGCCCGTAGATCCCTCAAAGCCTGTCGCCCCTCGGGCATGGTGCGCAGTAGGAGCGGCGTCGCCCGGCGATCGAACATGCGAGCGGCAGCCTGGAGCGGGATCTCCAGCCGCGCATAGACCCACAAGAGCAGCTCGCCATAGAG
Organism: uncultured Anaerolineales bacterium; assembly: GCA_964624695.1. GTDB lineage: Bacteria > Chloroflexota > Anaerolineae > UBA1429 > UBA1429 > DAIRUQ01. Next base: position 17,469 of record CAZUZB010000044.1, read on the forward strand.
ATCGAGCTGACCGAACTCGCCAAAGGAGGTGGTTGGCTGAGCCTCCCAGGTCAGGCGGGTGATCTGGGCCACCACCGTGTCGCGCAGGAACGCCTCGACGATGGTACAGGTCTCGGGGCCATAGTGCCAATAGTCCGAGGGGGAGAGGGTGGCGAGCACGGGCTCATCGGAGACGATCTGCTGGGCGGCGGCGCGGCCGTAGAGCTTGTAGCCGCTGCTAAGATCGGGTGGGTTGGCCCCACGGCAGTGCTGCAGGTCGAGGGCTCGCCCCTCGCGCGCCAGCGCATAGCTGACGGCATCCAGCGTGACGTGGTCCAGCAGCGTCTCCAGCTCGCCGCGCATCCAGCCCATGGGGTGATGGCGACTGGCGCGGGCCCCGATGACGATGAGCCGCGTGTGCCGATAGAAGCGCTCCAG
>CAZUZB010000045.1:0-1101 GCA_964624695.1 uncultured Anaerolineales bacterium
TGGTCGGGATCCTTTTGCGAGTCGGTGGTGAGGAAGGAGATGGTGAGCCGGGCGCGGGGCTCGGCGGCGGTGAGGACGGTGTCGATGCCGGCGTGGCCAAAGGTCTCGGGCGCGGTGAGCTGGCCAAAGCCGAACCAGTGGGGGCCCATCTCGTCTCGCAGCAGCCAGCCGAGGCCCCAGGGCTCGTGGGCGGGCTCGCGGCCGGCGGCGCGGGCGGCCTGGATGGCGGCGGCGTGTTGGAGGCGGCGCATCTCGTGGACGGTCTCGGCTTGGAGCAGGCGGGCGCCGTTGGCGAGGCCGTCGTTCAGGTGCAGCCAGAGGAAGCGGTGGATATCCACCAGGAGGCCCATGCAGCCGCCGGCGGGGTGGCCCATGAGGTGGTAGGGGTCGGGCTCCAGCGCAGTGGGGAGGGCCTCAGGCTGGGGCGTGAGGGCCACGGGAGCGTCGCCACGGGGCCGGGCAAAGGAGAGGCTCGCGGCGCCGAGGGGATCGAACAGCCAGGCGCGGGCCAGCTCGTCCCAGGTGGCGTTGCCGGCGGCGCGGCGGACGCACTCGGCGGCCATGAGCAGGCCGCTGAGGCCGTGGTAGGCGGAGCGGCTGCCGACGGGCCATTCGAGGGGGTGCTGGCAGCAGGCCTGGACGCAGGCGTTCCAGCCATGGTCGGTGAGCGCCTCCTGCAGGGGCACGGACGGGATGCCGGCGGAGTGGGTGAGCAGATGGCGGATGGTGATGGCCTCTTTGCCGCCCTGGGCGAACGCGGGCACGTGGCGGGCGACGGGGTCGTCCCAGCCGACCAGGCCGCGCTCGACGGCCAGGGCGACGACGGTGGCCGAGATGGGCTTGCTGAAGGAGTAGAACAGGTTGGTGGTCTCCAGATGGTAGGGGCGGTGGCGGGTTTGGCCATCGCAATAGGTGCCCCAGGCGCGTTCGAGGACGGTGCGCTCCTGGCGGACGACGACGAGGGCGGCGCCGGGGACGGAGCCGGCGGCGATCTCGTTCTCGATGTAGGCGCAGGCGTTATCCAGGGCCTGGGGTCGCAGGCCCATCTCGGCGGGGGTGGCGGCTGGGTAGAGGTCGCTGGGTCGCATGGGAAGCTCCTTG
>CAZUZB010000045.1:1201-14000 GCA_964624695.1 uncultured Anaerolineales bacterium
CTCGGCGGGGGTGGCGGCTGGGTAGAGGTCGCTGGGTCGCATGGGAAGCTCCTTGTTGATGGGGGATGTGGTCGGACGCGGGCAGGATTGCCGCGGATGCTGGCCCATAGTATAGTGCGGCTCAGCCGTGAGGCCAGTGGTTGCGCCATGTTGCTGCGAGGAGGATCCGTGAACGACCTGGAGCGCTTTCGGGCGTGCATGCGGTACGAGCCGGTGGATCGCGCGCCGTTCTGTTTTGGGGGCACTTGGCCCGAGACGGAGGAGCGCTGGAAGGCCGAGGGGTGGGACCCGGATACGTTCGACATCGCCATGGGCGCGGACAAGCGGCTGTGGATGAGCCAGTGGTTCCATCCGCACCCGCCGTTCGAGCGGGAGGTGATCGCGGAGGATGACGCGCACATTCTGTATATCAACCACGAGGGGATCCTGATGCGCGAGCGCAAGGATCAGCCGTGGAGCTCGATGCCGCAGTTTGTAAAGTTCCCGGTGGAGACGCGGGAAGAGTTTCGGGCGTTCTGGAAGGAGCGGATGCAGCCGGACCTGGCGCAGCGGATCGGCCCCGACTGGAAGGAGCAGCTCAAGGCCTTGCGGGCGCAGCCGGCGCCGTTCACGATCTTTTCCGATCGGTGGGGCGGGTTCTTTGGTCCGCTGCGGAACCTGGTGGGCGTGGAGCGGCTGTGCCAGCTCTTTTATGATGACCCCGTCTTTGTGGAAGAGATGATGGACGCGGACGCGGATTTCATCATTGCCGTGATGGAGCAGATCCTGGAGGTGGTGGTGCCGGATGTGTTCGTGTTCTGGGAGGACATGGCCTACAAGACGGCGCCGCTGATCTCGCCGCGGCTGGTGCGCAAGTATATGTTCCCGCGCTACCGGCGGGTGGTGGACGTGGTGCGGGCGGCGGGCGTCGAGTGGGTGGGGCTGGATTCGGACGGCTTTGCCGAGCCGCTGTTGCCGATCTGGCTGGACGCGGGGATCAATGTGGCCTTTCCGTTCGAGGTGCAGGCCAACATGGATGTGGTGCGGATTCGCAAGACCTTTGGGCGCGAGCTGCTGATGTGGGGCGGGGTGGACAAGCGCGCGGTGGCGGAGGGGCCGGCGGCCATCGACGCCGAGCTGGAGCGGGTGCGGCCGGTGATCGAGGAGGGCGGGTATATCCCGTGGACGGACCATTCGGAGCCGCCGGATATCTCGTTCGCGAACCACTGCTACTATATGGAGCGGTTGCGCCAGGTGTGCGGAGGCTAGGTAGGGTGGATCGAACGGCGGGGCGCGGAGAGGAACGGCGGCTGTATGCCGCTCTGGTTTGCGATGATGCGGACGAGAGCGCGTACTTGAGCCTGGCGCTGCAGCGCGCGGGGCTGCCGGTGCGCTCGTTCCGGGACGTGGCGGGGGCGCTGGCGGCCTGGCGGGGCGAGCCGGGCGGGCTCTGGCTGGTGGCCATGCGCTCGGAGCATGCGGCCACGTTGGCGGCGCAGATCCGGGCGGAGACGATGGCTCCGCTGGTGGTGGTGGTAGGCCAGGCCGATGAGGATGAGTTGGTGCGCATCTATGCTGCCGGCGCGGATCTGGTGGTGGCGCGGCCGTGGAGCCCGCGGGTGTTGGCCATGCAAATTCGCGCGCTGATGCAGCGAGATCGCGGCGGCAGCGAGCCGGGGATGCCGGATCTGGTGGCTGGCGGGCTGCGGCTGGATGTGGCGCGGCGGCAGGTGGAGGTGGACCTGGGAGAGCCGCGGCGGTTGACGCAGCTCGAGTTCCGCCTGCTGTACCTGCTGATGCTGCACCAGGGGCAGACGTTGCCGACGGCGACCATCGTGGAGCGGGTGTGGGGCTATGCTGGCGAGGGCAGCGCGGAGCTGGTGCGCGGGCTGGTGCGACGCCTCCGGCAAAAGCTGGGTGAGGAGGTGCGCTCGCCGCGGTTCGTGGTGACGGTGCCCGGCGTGGGCTATCGGCTGGAGGCGGGGTAGGCTGTGCGGGCCCTGCGGGAGGATCCGCTGGCGAGGCGGCGCAGCCGCAAAGGGCCCCAGTCGCCGGCGGGGGGATGCGCCTTGGGGGAGGCGCGGCCGGCTCCTGGGGTTAGGCCTATCATAGCAGAGGGGTGCGTCAGCCCATGACGGGCGGGGGCGGCGAATGGCGCATCCTGCGTAGGGGAGGTCTTTCCGACGGTGGTGGCGGCTTGCAGCGCGGGCTGATGGCGCTTGGATGGCCCTCTCGGTTATGCTAGAATCGCGGTGGCGGCCGTGCCGCCACTGAAGAGAGGCGCTCCTCGGCGGGCAACGATGTGGGAGGATCACGATGGCGAAAAAGACGGTTCGCGATGTGGCCTGGGCGGGCAAAAAGGCGCTGGTGCGCTGTGATTTCAATGTACCTCTGAACGATGATCTCAGCATTTCCGATGACACGCGGATTGTGGCGGCGCTGCCGACCATCACGTATCTGATGGAGCAGGGCGCGGCGGTGATCCTGTGCAGCCACCTGGGGCGGCCCAAGGGCAAGGTGGTGGAGAGCATGCGGCTGACGCCGGTGGCGCAGCGTTTGAGCGAGCTGCTGGGCGTGGATGTCAAGATGGCCGACGACTGCATCGGCGCGGAGGTGGAGGCGGCGGCCGCGGCATTGGGGGCGGGCGAGGTGCTGCTGCTGGAGAACCTGCGCTTTTACCCCGAAGAGGAAAAGAACGATGCGGCCTTTGCCGAGCGCCTGGCCAAGCTGGCCGACGTGTTTGTGAACGATGCCTTTGGGACGGCGCACCGGGCGCACGCCTCGACCGCTGGCGTGGCCGACTATATTCCGGCGGTGGCGGGGATGCTGATCGAGAAGGAGCTGGCGTTCCTGGGGCAGGCGGTCAGCGATCCTGAGCGCCCGTTCGTGGCGATCCTGGGCGGGGCCAAGGTGAGCGACAAGATCAAGGTGATCGATAACCTGCTCACCAAGGCGGACAAGCTCTTGATTGGCGGCGGCATGGCGAACACTTTTTTCAAGGCCCAGGGCCTGGAGATGGGCGATTCGCTGGTGGAGGCCGATAGCCTGGAGGTGGCGGCAGCGCTGATGGCCAAGGGCGGCGACAAGCTGGTGCTGCCCGTGGATGTGGTGCTGGCCGATGCCTTTGCCGAGGATGCGGCGACCAAGGTGGTCCCCGTGGGCGACGTGGCGGCGGGCTGGCGGATTCTGGATATCGGGCCCGAGACGATCAAGCTGTTTGCCGAGCAGGTCGGGCAGGCCAAGACGGTGGTATGGAACGGCCCCATGGGCGTGTTCGAGATGGCGCCCTTTGCCGAGGGCACCTTTGGCGTGGCGCGGGCGCTGGCCGCTTCTTTGGCGACGAGCATCGTCGGCGGCGGGGATTCGGCGGCGGCCATCGCCCAGGCCGGCCTGACCGACCAGATCGACCATGTCTCCACGGGCGGCGGGGCGTCGCTAGAGTTCCTGGAGGGCGCCGAACTGCCGGGCATCGCCGTCATCGCGGAAAAGTAGCGGTGACGTTGGGCAGGGGCGGCAGAGCCTGGGAGTGGCGGCATGCCTGACAAGACCCGCCGCATCGCCGTGGTGACCGCGGGCGAGGATTGTCCCGGGTACAACCCGTGCATCCGCGCGGTGGTGCGGATGGCCCTGCATCAAGGCTGGGAGCCCTGGGGCGTGCGCCGCGGATTCGCGGGCCTGGGCAAGGGCGAGCTGCTGGCGCTGAGCAGCCGTCAGATGAGCGGCATCATTGGGCGTGGCGGCACCATCTTGGGCACCACGCCCAGCCATGGCCTGGCCGATGAGAGCGCGCTGCGCGATAGCCTGCGCGCCCTGAACATGGAAGGCATCGGGGCGTTGGTGGTCATCGGCGGGCGAGGCGCCATGGAGGGCGCCCTGGCGCTGGCGGAGGCGGGGGTTGCTGTGGCGGGCGTGCCTGCCACGGTGGAGAACGAGCTGCCAGGGACCGATCGGGCCGTGGGCGTGGATACCGCGCTGAACACGGTGCTGGACGCCATCGACCATCTCAAGGATACCGCCTCGTCGCGCCAGTTGGCGTTCCTGGTGGAGGTGTGCGGGCGGGCGTCGGGCTATTTGGCGCTCCAGGCGGGCATCGCGGGCGGCGCCGAGATGGTCTGCATTCCCGAGCAGCCGTTCGAGCTGGACGATGTGGCCCGCGAGGTGAGCGACTCGTATGTGCGCGGCAAGGAGCACTGCATCGTGGTGGTGGCCGAGGGAGCCACTCCCGATGCGACGGCGATCTATGAGCATCTGCGCGGGCAGCAGGAGCGCACGGGCTTTGGGGTGCGTTTGAGCATCCTGGGGGAGATCCAGCACGGCGGCGCGCCGACGGCCCAGGATCGGTATCTGGCCACGCGCCTGGGGGCTGAGGCGGTGCGGCGCCTGGCCGAGGGCGAATCGGGCGGGATGGTGGGGTTGGTGGACGGCGCCATGACCTACACCCCGTTGGCCGAGCTGCTGGGCGGGTCGCGAGAGCTGGCGGAAGAGGATCTGGCGACGGCCGGCATGTTGGCACGCTAGATCGCGGCTTGGGCGCCTCGGTGGCGAGCTCGGCTGGGCGCACGTGACCTTGACAGCGCCCCGCGCGCATGCTAAGCTCGTGTTCGTCGAAAGGAGCGCTGCATCCGTGCAGATCGACCGCGTGGCTGAGGACGTCTATGTGATGATGAGCGACCTGTATGCGCAGGTCACTTCGACCATCGTCCTGGACACGGATGTGGCGGTCGTGATCGACACCCTCCCGTTCCCCTCGGAGACGCGACAGATCCAGGCCTTTCTCGAGGAGAGGGTTGGACCGGACGCGCTGGCGTATGTGATCCTCACGCACCACCACGCCGATCACGTGTTTGGGGCGTATCTATTGGGCGGCGAGGTCATCGCCCACGATGCCTGCGTCAAGCTGATGGCGTCGCAGGGCCCGAGCATGCTGGCAACCGCCAGGCAGACCAACCCTGCGCTGGCCGAGGTGGAGCTGCGGCTACCTGGACTGTCGTTCAGGCGACGGATGCATGTGCACGTGGGCTGGCACCACCTGAAGCTGTTTCACGCGCCCGGCCATAGCCCGGATGGCATCGCCGTATTCTTGGAAGAGGAAAAGATCCTGGTGGCGGGCGACGCGCTCATGTCGATCCCGTACCTGGTCGGAGGCGATTCCGAGCAGCTCAAGGCCACGCTGCAGAGCTTTGTAGCGTACGAGCCCGATTTCGTCGTGCAGGGGCACGGGCGCGTGCTGCTACGGGGCGAGGTCGAGGAGGCGGTGGAGGCCAGTTGCCGCTATATCGATGCGATCGTGGAGCGCGTGTCAGAGCTGGTGCGGCAGGGGGCGCCGCCCGACAAGCTGCGCGAGATTGACATCGAAGCCTGCGGCATGCCACGCATAGCGCTGGACGGCCTCGTTACCAGGCTTCACCTCAACAACCTGGTCGATCTGTACAAGCGTTTCTCGGCCGAGTTGGCCTAAGAGCCGCTGGCGATCTCCTCAGGTTGCCCCTCGGATATCCAGCCTCGCTGGCGCAGCAGCTCGATCATCTGCGTCACCTGTTGTCGCCTGGCGGCAGAGTTCTCGCTGACGCACTCCTCGTACAGCTCTTGCGGATCGATGCCATCGAGGGTGGGGCTGGCGGCCATCGCCTCGGCGATGACATCCAGCTCGCACTGCATCCGCCCCAACACAAAGGTGATCAGGAGCTCGCGATCGAGGCCGCTGGGCAGATCGCCCACGTGGTCCCCATAGGCCTGCACGATCGCATCCACGGCATCGAGGATCTCGGACCGAAAGGCGAACGAACCATCATCATGGAGCATACCAGGTTGCCTCTTCTCCTCGCGCCATCCAGGCCCCACAGCATTGTTGGGACTGGAGGTGACCCTTCTAGCGCGGGATTATAGACGGCTAGATCAAAGCCCGCAAGGGCAGTAGCGAAGCTGCTGGCTCAGGGCGTTGACAGGCGCTGCCCCAGGTATTAGCATGCAGATATTAGCTGCTGTCTCGTTGGGCTGGTCCGGGGAGGCTCCCATGGCATGGTCGAATGAGCTGGGCAGGTGCGGGCGGAGGCTGGGGGCGATCACCTGGTGCGTGGGCGTGTGCCTGTTGGCGTGGGCGGCCTTGGCTCCGCCCAGCGCTGCGGATGGCGCCAGTCTGACGATTCAGCCGCCCGATCAACAGATCGCACTCTACGACACGTTCAGCGTCACAGTGGTCATCAGTGGGGTGGTGGACCTGCAGAGCCTGGACCTACGGCTGCTGTACGATCCCTCGGTGCTGGAGGTTCAGGACGCCCGCCCGGCCACGCCAGGCGGGCAGATTGCCTTTGGCGACGTCTTTACCAGCTTTGCCGAGCTGCTGAACGTGGTGGACGCTACTCTGGGGCAGATCGACTATTCGGTGATGGCGGATGCCTCGCCGCCCTATAGCGGGACGGGCAGCCTGGCGGTGGTGACGTTCAAGGGCATCGCGCCAGGGACCAGCTCGTTGACCCTGGCGATGCACGACTTGTGGAGCAGCGTCACCCAGACGATCACCCACACCATCGGCGAGGGTCTGTACACGGTGGCGCCGCCGGTGTATCTGCCGGCCATCTATCGGAGCCACCACACGGGGTACGAGCTGATCGAGAACGGCGATTGCGAGGCCGAGGGCGGCTGGTTCTTCCGGGCGACGCGCTACACCGGCGGGTACTCGTCGGTGCGGGCGCACACGGGGGCGCGTTCTCTGCGCACGGGCATCGAAGAGGGCGGCACGCAGACCTATAGCTATTCCTCGGCAACCCAGTTGGTGAACGTGCCGGCGATATCCAGCGCCATGCGGCTCTCGTTCTGGGCCTCGATGGACTCGGTCGGCGACGCGGCAGACACCGCCGATCAGCAGTATGCCCTCATCATCGATCCCTGGCTGAACTATCACTATCTGTTCTTCCGCCAGGGCGCCAGCCAGGCGCATCAGCCGGATTGGACCGAGTACGTCTATGGCGAGGCGCTGTTGGATGCCTTCAAGGGGCAGCAGGTGCAGCTCCATTTCGAGACGTACAATGACGGGCTGAGGGCGCGTTCGGTGATGTACGTGGATGACGTGAGCTGGCTCTACTGGCCGTAGCCGCCAGGCTACAATTACGATGACGAGGTGAGGGCCCGGCGTATCGCGCGCCGGGCCCTTGCTGCGTCTCGGCTAATCTTGGGGCAGCTCCTTGAGGCTGAGCGCGATGCGTTGCCGGTTGCGGTCGACCTCGAGGATGCGGACCTGGACGACCTGGCCGGTGCGGATGACGTCGCGGGGGTCGCGCACATAGTGGTCGGCCATCTGCGAGATATGCACCAGGCCGTCCTGCTTGACGCCGATATCCACAAAGGCGCCAAAATCCACCACGTTGCGGACGGTGCCTTTGAGGACCATCCCCTCGCGCAGGTCATCCATGGTGAGCAGATCGCTGCGGAGGATGGGGGGCGGGAGCTCGTCGCGGGGGTCGCGCCCCGGTTTGAGGAGGTTCTCGACCATATCCTGCAAGGTGGGCAGGCCGATGCCGAGCTCTTGGGCGATTTTGGCGGGGCCGGGGGCCTCGGCCAGGCGCCGCCAGGCGGCGTGTAGCTGATCGGCCGCCAGCGGGCCGTGTGGATCGGCGCCCAGGCGTTCCAGAAGGCGGGCGCAGGCCGGGTAGGACTCGGGGTGGATGGCGGTGTCATCCAGCGGCTGGTCGCCGTGGCGGATGCGGAGGAATCCCGCGGCCTGCTGAAAGGTCTTGGGGCCGAGGCCTTTGACCTGCAAGAGCTGTTGGCGCGAGCCAAAGGCGCCGTTGGCGTCGCGGTGGGCCACGATGCTCTCGGCCAGCGACGGCCCCAGGCCGGAGACCCGCTCCAGCAGGGCTGGCGAGGCGGTGTTCAGGTCGACGCCGACCTGGTTGACGACGCTCTCGACGACGGCGTCCAGCGCCCGGGCCAGGGCGGCTTGATCCACGTCGTGCTGGTAGAGCCCCACGCCGATGCTTTGGGGCGGGATCTTGACCAGCTCGGCCAGGGGGTCTTGAAGGCGGCGGGCGATGCTGACGGCGCCTCGGATGGAGACGTCGAGACCGGGCAGCTCGGCAGCGGCCAGGGGCGAGGCCGAGTAAACCGAGGCGCCCGCCTCGCTGACCATCATGTACTGGACGGGGGCGCCATCGGCGATGAGGTCGGCCACGAGGGCCTCGGTCTCGCGGCTGGCGGTGCCGTTGCCGATGGCGACGATGTGGATACCATGGGCGGCGATGAGCTCGCGGCAGCGCTGGGCGGCCTGTTCGCGGCGGTTCTGCGGCGGGTGGGGGTAGATGGTGGTGTGTTCGCGCAGGGCGCCGGTCTCGTCGACGACGGCGACCTTGCAGCCGGTGCGGTAGGCGGGATCGATGCCCATGACGCGGATGCCGTGGATGGGAGGCTGCAGGAGCAGGTCGCGGAGGTTTTCGGCGAACACGGCGATGGCGTGCTGCTCGGCCTGCTCGGTGCGCTGGGCGCGGATGTCGCGGATGATGGCGGGCAGGAGCAGGCGGCGGTAGCCGTCCTCGATGGCGAGATCGAGCTGGGCCGTGTGGCTAGAGGGCGGCCCCTGGCGAAAGTGGGCCGCGAGCAGCCCCAGGATCTGGTCGTCATCGAGCTCGACCTGGGCCTTGAGCACGTTCTCGCGCTCGCCGCGATTGACGGCGAGCAAGCGATGAGGCGGGATGCTGGCCAGGCGTTCGCGGTACTGGGCATAGGCGTCATAGGTGCCGTGCGGGTCTTGGGCATCGGGCCGACGGGCGACGACGATCTCGGCCGTCCGCAGGGCGGACTGGCGGGCCTCGGCGCGGGAGCGGGCGTCCTCGGCGACGGTCTCGGCCACAATGTCGCGGGCGCCGGCGAGGGCGTCCTCGGCGGTGGGCACCTCGTCGGAGAGGTGGCGCTCTGCCAGGGCGAGGAGCTCGGCCTCGGGGGCGTCTTGCGCCAGGATGCGCTCGGCCAGCGGCAGGAGGCCGCGTTCGCGGGCGATGGTGGCACGGGTGCGCCGCTTGGGCTTGAAGGGGAGATAGAGGTCCTCCACGGTCTGGAGCTGGCTCGCGGCCAGGATCTGTTCCTCGAGCGCGGGCGTGAGCTTGCCCTGGGATTCGATGGAGGCCAGCACGGTCTCTTTGCGCTCGTCGAGGTGGCGCAGGTATTCGGCGCGGGCGGCGAGGGTGCGGAGCTGTTCCTCGTCCAGGCCGGCGGTGGCCTCTTTGCGATAGCGGGCCACAAAGGGGATGGTGTTGCCCTCGTCGAGCAGGGCCAGGGCGCGGGCGACGGCGGCAGGGCTATGGGCGAGCTCTGGGGCGATGGTGGCTGCGAGATCGGTGCTGGGCACGGGTTCCTCCTCTCGATCGTCGGACGAGTATAGACCGGGTGGCCGGGTCTGTCAGATGCGCCTTGACCGTGACGCTGGGCGCCCCTACAATGCGGGCTATTCACTGAAGGAGGCGCGCATGTTGGGCGATGGGTTGGCAGGATGGCTGAGCTGGGGTCTCAGCGGGGTGACGCTGGTGGCTCTGGTGGTGACCATCGTGCTGTTCCGTCGGCGCATCGGTCGGCTAGAGGCGTCGTTGTCGCGATTGATGAGTGATAGCAGTGGGGCCTCGTTGGAAGAGGTGCTGTACGAGCATGTGGATCGGGTGCGCCGGGGGGTGGCCGTCGCCGAGGAGGCGCGCGCCGAGGTGCGGGCGCTGCTGCCCCAGGTGCGCTCGTCGTTTCAGCATCGGGCGCTGGTGCGCTTTGATGCGTACGGGGACGTGGGCGGCGAGCAGAGCCTGGCGCTGGTGCTGGCCGATGCACGGGGCGATGGGGTGCTCTTGACCTGCCTGCACGGGCGGGAGGGCTCCCGGGTGTATGGCAAGCCGCTGGCGGGGTGGTCCAGCGAGTATCACCTTTCGGACGAGGAGCGGCAAGCGGTGGCACGGGCGCAGCAAGAGCCTGAGGAGGCCTGAGCGGGCGCGGATGGGGGTGGCGATGCATCCGGTGACGACGTTCGAGGCTGGTGCGCGGTATCTGTGCCTGCCGGTGGCGCAGGAGGCGCGCCTGGCCAAGGCAGAGATCCGGGTGGATGGCCGGGTCGAGCGCGCGTTCGACATCCCCTTGACAGGCAGCGAGCCCGATTTCTGGGTGGGGGCGGATCTGGCGGCGTTCCAGGGGCGCCAGGTGGCTTTTCTGGTGGACGATGAGGGGCTGGCTGGCGCATCGGTCGTTCAGGCGGACGCGATCCCCGGCAGCGAGGATCTCTACCGGGAGCGCTACCGACCCCAGTTCCATTTCAGCGCGGCGCGTGGCTGGCTGAACGACCCCAACGGGCTGGTGGCCTATGGCGGCAGCTATTACCTGTTCTTTCAGCATGACCCCTATGCGAACCACGGCAGCGGGAGGAACAAGCATTGGGGGCTGGCGACCAGCCGCGATCTGGTGCACTGGCGCGAGGTGGGCGATGCGCTGTATCCGGATGCCCTGGGCGCTTGTTGGAGCGGCTCGGCCGTGGTGGATTGGGGCAACAGCTCGGGGCTGGGCGATGGGGATACGCCGCCGCTGGTGTGCGCCTATACCTCGGCGGGGGAGCCTTTTACCCAGTCGCTGGCGTACAGCGCCGATGGCGGCGCCACCTGGCAGCCGTACGACGGCAACCCGGTGGTGGGGCATCTGCGGGCGGAGAACCGCGATCCCAAGCTGATCTGGCACGCGCCCACGGAGCGGTGGATCATGGCGCTCTATCTGGATGGCAACGCTTATGCGTTGCTGCGCTCGCGGGATCTGCGCCAGTGGGAGGTGATCCAGGAGCTGACGCTGGCGGGGGCGGCGGAATGCCCCGATCTCTTCCCGTTGGCCTTGGAGGGCGACGCCGAGGATGTACGTTGGGTGTTCTGGGGCGCCAATGGCACGTATCTGGTGGGCGAGTTTGACGGCGAGCGGTTCACTCCCGCGCAGGCTCCCGCGCGCCTGGCCGCCAATGGCGATGCCTATGCCGCGCAGACGTGGAGCGATATCCCGAGCGAGGACGGGCGGCGGATTCAGATCGCCTGGCTGCGGGGCGATCTGCCGGGCATGCCGTTCACCCAGCAGATGACCTTTCCGCACACGCTGGAGCTGCGGGCGGCGGCGAGGGGGATGCGGCTGGCGGCCGAGCCTGTGGCCGAGATCGCGTCGCTGTACGTATCGACGGAGCGTTGGGAGGGGCTGGTGGTGCAGGCAGGACAGGATCCGCTCGATGGCGTGGGGGGCGAGCTGCTGGATGTGCGGGCGCAGGTGGCGGTGGGCGATGGGCCGGGGTTTGGGCTGATGGTGCGGGGCGTCCCCGTGGTGTACGACGCGGGCGAGGAGCTGCTCTGGTGCTATGGCCGCGCCTGCCGCTGCCGGCCACGCGATGGCCTGGTGGACCTGCGCATCCTGGCGGATCGTGCCTCGGTGGAGCTGTATGGCGAGGGTGGGCTGGCGGCTCTGCCGTTGCGGGTGTTGACGGAGCCCGGCGGGCGAGCGTTGCGCGCCCTGCCGTGGGGCGGCGAGCTGGTGTTCCGTTCGCTGGAGGTACACACACTGCGATCGATCTGGTGAGGCGATTGGGGCTGATTGGCGGTTTGGCACGACGGACGAGGGAGACAGAGAGATGGGGTGGCTGCGGAGGGGCAACGGTGGCGGCGAGGGCGTCAAGATCGACAACCTGTTTGGGGCGGGGACGACGATCAAGGGCGCGATCAAGGCGCAGGGCAATGTGCGCATCGAGGGCGGGCTGGAGGGCGAGCTCTCGTGCGATGGGCACGTGATCATCAGCAAGGGCGCGGATCTGCGGGCGACGGTGGTGGCCCAATCGGCGCAGGTGGCGGGCATCGTCCACGGCGACATTTGCGTGGAGGGTCGTCTGGAGATTCTGGATACAGGTCGGGTGTGGGGAGATGTGCAGGTGGGGTCGTTGCAGATCGCCGAGGGGGGGCTGCTGCGGGGCGCCTGCGTCATGAGCGGTGAGGAAGAGGGGTCTCGTCGACGTCGAGGGCGCGGAGGGGCGGCCGACTCTCCCGATGAGGGTGCCGACGCCGAGGCGACCACGTAGCGTTTGGAGGCAAGGTGCAAACGGCCGTCTTTGTGGATGCTGACGTTCTGTTACGCGACAGCTTGTTCGATCCCGCAGCGTTGCCCGAAGAGGGGTGGGCGCTGGCCCCCGCGACCCTGGAGGCGATGCGCCAACTGAGCGGTGGCGATGCATTGGTGCTGCTGTATGGCGGCCTGGGCGGGAGGAGCGCGTCGCGGGATCTGCTGCTACGGCTGGTATCTCAGGTGACGGCGGGCGGCGGGGAGATCGACGCGCTGATCGTCTGCCCCCATGGAGAGGACGACGCGTGCCAGTGTTGGGGCGAGATGCCGGGATTGGTTTGGGTAGCGGCGATGCAGTTCGACCTGCGTCTGGAAGCGTGTTACCTGCTGGCCGATGACGAGCGCGGCGTGGCCACGGCGCGGGCGGCGGGGGTGCGAGCGGTGTTGCCGTTGGGAGGCAGGACCATCGAGCAGGCGGTGGGCTCTTTTCCGCTCCACAAGGACTATCCGGTGGCGATGGATCTACCCAAAGCGCTCTATTACCTGGAGACAGAGAGCGCCATCGCAGAGGAGCTGGGCCATAGCCGCGACCGGGCGCCCGCCATGCCGACGGCGGAGGCGCTGTATGCCGACCCGGACTGCCTGCCGGAGGTGCACCTGATCTCGGACCGCGCCGAGGCGGTGCGCACCACCTTGCGACGTTCGCGGGTGCAGCTCAAGGATGTGGGTCGGTGGATGAGCTTTTTCGTGGCGGGCGTGATCGGGCTAGGGTTGGGCATCGCCT
>CAZUZB010000045.1:14100-17477 GCA_964624695.1 uncultured Anaerolineales bacterium
CGGTGGATGAGCTTTTTCGTGGCGGGCGTGATCGGGCTAGGGTTGGGCATCGCCTATCTGCTGACGCACCTGTACCGTGAGCAGCCGTTTCCCGATTGGGTGTATTGGGTGACGTTGCAGTTCATCCCGCGGCCGGTTCGCGGCGCTCTGTTCGTGGCGGTGGGGGCGGTGATTCTGTATTTCGCCATCCGGAGCCTGTATCGGTCGCCGTTGCTGGATCCCTGGCGCAGGCGGGTGCGTTCGCGTTGAGGATCGTGAGATGGGTGTGCCAAGAGCCGTCGAGAGCTACTCTCGGCGGCTCTTGCGGTTCACGCCGGTGACGGCGCTGAGGACCAGGCTGACGATGCTGATGATGAGCGAGGCGAGGACGGCGGTGCCAAAGCCATCCACAAAGATGCGCGCCCCGATCATGGGGCCGAGGAACTGGGCCAGCAGGAGCATGGCGCCGTTGATGACCAGGGTAAAGGCGCCCAGGGTGAGCAGGATCAGCGGGCAGGTGAGCAGCTTGAGCAGGGGCACGATCAGGGCGTTGAGGAGCCCGAGGATCAGGGCGACCCCGAGGAAATCCCAGGCCGTGGTGGCGCGGATGCCTGGCAGGAGCTGGACGGCGGCATAGACGGCCACCGCGTTGATCAGCCAACGTAGCAGTAGCTTGCGCATACCAACCTCGTCTCGTGGCGACGCCCTGGCGTAGACCGCCGCGCGGGCAGACCTCTGGCGCGACTAGTCCACAAAGATCTCGACCCGCTCGCCGTCCTCTGGGTCTTCGACGTCGATGATCTTGCCCACGGTCCCCTGTTTGATGGCCTCCATGATCTCGCCGATCTCCATGTCATCGAGCTCGGGGGCAAAGCGGGCGCCGAGGCGCATGCCCACGTTGACGAGGCTCATGGGGATATTGACGTTGACCTTGCGTCTGCCCGTGGCCAGGTCGGTGACGTGAACGCGGAACCATTTGGGCATGCGCGTGCTGGTGGTCTCGTCCTCGGCTTCGGAGGCTTCATCCAGCGCCTTGAGCAGTTTGACGCCCTCGTCGGCGCTGATGGTGCCGGTCTCGATCATCTTTAGTATCTGCAGTCTGTCATCCTGTTCGCCCATGGCTCCTCCTTTACCTCAACGGGTGATGCCCCGGCGGCGCGCTGGCTGCGGGGGCTCCCAGATCATGCCGTACAGCGTACGTAGCGGCTCGAACCCCAGCGTATCGAGGGCGGACCTGATCGCGCTGGCCTCGGCGGGGATCTCGGCCACCACTTGAGACCAGGATCCAGGCGCTGGCCCGGCCAGCGAGGCCTGGATGAGGGGCGCGGCGATATCTTGGGCCTGATCGCTGGCCAGGTGTAGCCGCAATCCGAGGGTGCCGCCACCCACGGGCGCGAGGTAGGCGTACCCGACGGGGCTGCGGGAGGGGCGAGCGACCAGGGCGCGAGGGGCGTCGAGGCCCAACCCGCGCGCGGCGGCGTGCAGCGCCCGTTGCCAGAGCGCCAGGCCCAGATCGGTGCGGTGGAGCGGCTGCAGAGAGCGCAAGGCGGCGGGCTGATCCTGCCGCGCCAGGCGCAGGAGCTCTTTGGGATCGCCGAGGCGGGGCGGCCCGATGCGGCGGTCGCGGTTTTGGGTGAATGGGCGCAGGTCGCGGTGGGCCAGGCGCATCTCTTGGGTGGTCTCGTACACCGCAAACCCACGGTGGCGGTAGAGGGCGACGGCGGCGGCGTTGTCGGTGCGCACCTGGAGCCGCACGCAGCGGGCTCCGGCATCATCCAGTTGGGCCAGAGCGGCGTCGACGAGCCGCCCGGCGATGCCGCGGCCGCGATACTCGGGCAGCACGGCCACGTTGCTGATGGTCCAGCCGCCAGAGATGGACGCATCACGGTTCAGCGTTACGTTGCCGACGAGCAGGTCGTCCTCGAACCAGACGAAACCATCCAGCAGGGGGGCGAGGCGCTCGGCAAAGCCCAGGAACGCGGCCATGGAGGCGTATTGGCGGAGGCGCTCGACCAGGTTGCTGCCCGTGAGGGCCAGCTCGGGCCGATAGGCGACCTCGATGAGATCGGCCAGGGCGGGCAGGTCGCTGGCTGGGCGGATGCGGCGCAGCCCGTCGCGCGCTCTGTTGGGCGTGACGACGGCGGCGGTCATGGGGCTTGGCCCTTGAGCAGTTGCACGGCCTCGGTGGCGTTGATCTCGCCCTGGGAGAGGCGCTCGAGGATGGAGCGTCGGTCGACCGATGGTGGGGGCGTGTCCTCGTTCGTTTCAAAGCCGAGGGCGCGAATGAGCTCGTGGAGGCGGTTGCGCACGGTGGGGTACGAGATGCCCAGCTCCTCCTCGACGCGGGTGATCTTGCCCTCGCAGCGGATAAAGGTCTCGGCAAAGTGGAGCTGCTCTTGGGTGAGCTGCATAAAGCGCCCCAGGCCGAAATGCCCATGGATCTCGGTGTTGCAGCCAGGGCATGACAGCGTGGTGGCTTCGAGGGCGTCACCACATACGGGGCACTGGCCGATGAGACGGGACTGCATGGGCGCCTCCACAGCCGATATCAAAGATATCAATGCCTACATAAGATATTCTAACTTTTTGCGTGAATCTTGTCAAGGCGTTTCTGTAGGCGGGGCGGCACGTCCGGTGACGTCGCCCACCAAGACATGCTGG
Organism: uncultured Anaerolineales bacterium; assembly: GCA_964624695.1. GTDB lineage: Bacteria > Chloroflexota > Anaerolineae > UBA1429 > UBA1429 > DAIRUQ01. The sequence goes on from CAZUZB010000045.1 coordinate 16,741, forward strand.
ACGCGGCCAGACGCTGTGGTGACCAAGAGGGCGCCGTTCTCGTCCACGTCGGTGGCGGTGCCTTCCAGGAGGCCCTCGTCGGTGGCGATGCGGACCGGCTGCCCCAGCGTGACCAGGCGCTGGCGCCAGAGGGCAAAAGGAGACCAGCCGGCGAGCATACGGTCGTAGAGGGCATCGGCGCGTTCCAGGAAGGCCACCAGGAGTTGCAGGCGTTCCACACTGTGCCCCAGCTCGGCGGCCAGGCTGGTGGCGGGCGTGATGAGGGGTGGGAGTTGCGCGGCGTCCAGATTCACGTTGAGGCCGATGCCCACCACGATGGCGGCGAGCTGCTGGCCATGGGCCTGGAGCTCGGTGAGGATGCCACCGAGTTTTTTCCCTGCGATGACGATGTCGTTGGGCCATTTGATGCCGGCGGCCAGGCCGGTGGTATCGGCGATGGCCTCGACGGCGGCGACGGCGCAGAGCATGGTAGCGCGTTGGGCCTGGCGGGGCGCCAGGGGCGGGCGCAGGATCAGCGAGAACAGCAGCGAAGTGTGGGGCGGGGCGTGCCAGGTGCGCGCCAGGCGGCCGCGGCCGTGGGTTTGGTGCTCGGCCAGGACCAGGGTGCCGTCGGGCGCGCCGGCATCGACCAGCTCCATGGCGCGGCGGTTGGTGGAATCGATGCTCTCGTAGAACTCGACGGACTGGGCCAGCACGCGGGTATGGAGGCGGCTGTGGAGCGCCTCGGGGGTGATGGC
>CAZUZB010000046.1:0-4896 GCA_964624695.1 uncultured Anaerolineales bacterium
CCGCCTGCGACCAACCGCGGCTATTTGAGCACATAGATGGTGCCGCGTTTGTCGCCGATGCGCAGCAGGATGCCCCGCTCCACGAGATCGCGCAGGTCGAGGCGGAGGGCCTCGGGCGTGGCCTCGGGGCAGAGCTGGCGGTAGCGGGAAAAGGTCAGGCGGCCGTGGGAGCGCAGGTAGCGCAGCGCCAAGAGTTGGCGCGGGCTGACGTCGGCGCCCAGCTCCTGGGAGACGTCGTCCACGGCGTTGCGCAGGGTCACCAGCAGGCTCTGGCCGGTCTCGCGGAACTCGGGATCGGGGTGATGGTCGCGGCGCATGGCGTCATAGATGATGTCGACGCCCTGGCCCAGCTCTTCGATATAGCCCCAGTGGTAGAGGCCCCGCACCAGGCGCGGGTTGCGGGAATAGTGCTCGTCCAGGATGTTATCCAGGGTGATGTGGCCCGGCAGCGCGCCGGGCGAGTGGATCTCCAAGCGGTCGTCAAAGAGGCGGATCTCGACGCGCTGGCCGCGCAAGGTATAGTCGCGGTGGCAGACGGCGTTGACCATGGCCTCGCGGACGGCCTCGGGCGGGAGGGCGTAGGTCTCGCGGCGCTCGAGCCCGTCCTGGACGGCCTGGCGGTGCAGCTCCTCAAAGAGCACCTGCCAGGTGCCCTCGATGACGCGCGCGGCCGGGCCGGCGATCTCGACCCGGCGGCCGTAGCGCTGGTCGCCGCGGGCGGCCTGGCGCAGGCTGGTGCCCGCAAAGCGCACGATCACCACGCCCACCTGCGGCAGGTAGGCGGTGGGGTTCTTGCCAAAGAGGAGCACGCCGGCGACGGTGGGCTTCCCCTGGGGGGTGATGGCGCCGGCATCGCGCAAGAGCTCCTGCCGGGTGAGCACGGCGCCGCTGGGGCCGCGCTGGAGACGGTTGCGGCGGTATTCCTCGATGATGGCGTCATCCAGGTCGTCCAGGGTGGCGCCGGGGACGACCTGGGATTCGTACAGCTCGTCCTCGGGATCATCGGCCTGGGGGCGGCCCGGCTCGCGGAGGCGGACGTTCTGGGTGCCCGAGCGGACATAGACCGCCTGCCCGTGGACGCTCATCTCGCGCTGGGTGGGGCGGACGGTGATGACGGCGACCCGGGATTCGCGCACGGGCTCTATTTGCCAGAGGGGCAGCTCGCCGGCGCGAAAGGGCGGCAGGCAGATGCCCAGGGCGCGCTCAAAGAGGGGCTCGGCATCCTCGGCGACGTCGTCATGCACGTGGCCTTGGGCGTCCATGCCGACGACGATGGTGCCGCCCACGCCGTTGGCAAAGGCGACCATCAGCTCGGCCAGCGCCTCGGCGCTGGGCTCGGGCATGAACTCGACCATGGGGCCACGGCCCCGCACCAGTAGCTCGCGCAGATCCATGGCTGGCCGCCCGCTAGAGCATGATGGCAAAGGGATAGGTGACGTACCAGGTTCCGCTCTTGCGGCACACCTCGAGGAGGATGCGGCCGCGAGAGTCGCCGCCCACGGAGGAGCGCACCGTCACCGAATAGTAATAGCAGCCGCCGCGATCAAAGAGCCGGTTCTCGCGGACCTCGTAGATGGGCAGCCTTTCGTCGCCGGTCATGGCGCGGAGTTGACGGAGCATCTCGCCCTTGGTGATGGGGCGCCCGTAGATGTCGCGCAAGCTGGCGGGATCGGTGAGGCGGTAGACCTCGTCCAGGTCGCCTTCGGCCAGAGCCGCAAAGTAGGTCTGGACCATGCGGGCGGGCGCGGCACGCTGCACGTAAAAGTCATAGAAATAGTAAGCGGCGACCCCCACCAGGGCCACCAGCAGGATGATGGCGGCGATGCGAACCTGCTTGTAGGTCTTGGCGAGCTTGATGAGCATCTCTGCTTCTCCCTTGGCCTGGATCAGCCGCTAGAGCGGCGGGTGCGGCGACGGGTCACGGTGGCGCGTCGCGTGCGCGAGGCGGTAGGCTTGCTCTCGGCTGGAGCGGCGGTTTCCTCCTGGTGCGATGGGGGGCTCTCCTCCGGGGGCTCTTTTTTGGGAGAGCGGGCTGATGACGATGGCCGCGAGCGCCGCGTGGGCGTGGCCTTGGGCTGGTCCTCGGCGGGCGCGGTGGCCTCTGGCTCATCGGCCGAGGTGCTCTCGGCCTTGGTTCCACTGCTGCGGCGCGACGACGACCGGGAGCGCCGCGACGAGCGGGTGGTCGGCTTGGGCTGGGTCGCCCGAGGCTCGTCGTCGGCAGGGCCGGACGGATCGCCCCCGTGGCCCTCGCCGCCGTCCTCTATACGCACGCAGCCGTCCAGCGTGTCGTTCTTGAGCGCCCAGACCTTGCCCTCGTCGCCCTGGCTGACCAGCCGCCCCCAGGTGGCGCGGTCGAGGGCGGGCACGTCCTGGGCGCGGATACGCTGCATGCGCCCTTTGGCGGTGGTGAGGATGAGCTCGTTCTCAAGCGTGACGACGCACGCCGCGACGACGGGGCCGGTATCGTCGATCTTGGAGGCGTCCATGGCCAGGATGCCCTGGCCGCCGCGCCCCTGAGGTGCGTATTGATCCAAGGAGGTGCGCTTGGCATAGCCGTGGCTGGTGGCCACCAGCAGCTCGGCCTGGGGGCGGACCAGCTCCATGGCGATGACGGTGTCGTCATCTTGCAGCTTGATGCCGATAACGCCTTGGGCCGTGCGGCCTTGGGGGCGTACATCGTTGGCGGCGAAGCGGATCGACTTGGCCTGCGCGGTGACGCAGATGACCTCGTCCTGCTCGGTGGCGAGGAAGGCCCAACCCAGCGCGTCGCCCTCGGGCACGCCCATGATCTCGCCAGCGGCGCCGATCTCGGCCAGGTCAGCCAGGCGCAAGCGCTTGATCTTGCCCTGGCGGGTGCCCATGACGAGGAGGGTGGAGTCATCGGTCAGGTCAGCCAGCGCCAGCATGCTAACGGCCCGCTCATCGCGCGGGAACTGGGAGCAGGCGTGCACGGGCGTGCCCTCGGGATGCTGGGCCACCTCGGGCGCGCGGTGGGCCGGCAGCAGGGCCGCGCTGCCCCGCTCCCCGACAAAGAGCACGGTGTCTTTGCCGTTGGCGTGGCAAGCGGCGCGGACGACGTCGCTCTCCTGGTTGGACATGCCCGCCACGGCCTGGGTGCCGCTGCGGCGGGCCTGAGGCGTGCCCAGCTTGACGGAGCGGACCGCGCCCTGGCGGGTGAGCAGAAGCAGCCGCTCGTCATCAGGGACCAGATCCTCGATCTTGGCTCCTTTGTGCTCGGCCTCGCAGATGCGGGTGCGGCGAGCGTCCCCGTACCGTTTCTTTAGGTCTAGGATGTTCTCTTTGACCAGGGCCAGGACCTTGGCCTTGGAGCCTAGGAGCTCTTCCAGGTAGGCGATGCGAGCCATCACCTCTTCGTACTCGGTCTGGATGCGCTTGCGCTCCAGGGCCGCCAGGCGACGGAGCTGCATATCGAGGATGGCGCGGGCCTGTTCCTCGCTGAGCTTGAACTTGCGCCGCAGGTTGGTGAGGGCGGTATCGGCGGTCTGCGAGCGGCGGATGGTGGCGATGACCTCGTCCAGGTTATCCAGCGCAATGAGCAGGCCTTCGAGGATGTGAGCGCGGTCGCGGGCGCGGGCCAGCTCGTACTCGCTGCGCCGCACGATGACCTCATGGCGGTGCTCGATATAGGCGACGAGGATCTTTTTGAGGGAGAGCACCTTGGGCTCGCCATCCACCAGGGCCAGCATGTTGCAGCCAAAGGTGGTGCGAAGCTGGGTGTATTTGAGCAGGGGCGAGAGCACGCTGCCCGGCTCGACGCCACGGCGCAGGTCGATGATGACGCGGGTGCCGTTGCGGTCGGATTCGTCGCGGAGGTCGGAGATGCCCTCGACGCGCCCCTCGCGCACCAGCATGGCGATGCGCTCCACCAGGTTGGCCTTGTTGACCTGGTAGGGCAATTCGGTGACAACGATGCGCTTGTTGGCGCGGAGATCCTCGACGTGCATCCGCGCGCGGCAGATGATGCGCCCCTTGCCCGTGGCATAGGCCTGCTTGATGCCCTCGTTGCCCAGGACCAGGCCCCCGGTGGGAAAGTCGGGCCCTGGGACAAAGGCCATCAGGTCTTCGACGTTGACGTCCTCGAGCTGACCGTAATGGTCCACCAAGTGAGCGATGGCGTCGGCTATCTCGTTGAGGTTGTGGGGCGGGATGTTGGTGGCCATGCCCACGGCGATGCCGCCCACGCCGTTGACCAGCAGGTTGGGCAGCAGGGCGGGGAGGACGGTGGGCTCGTTGAGGGTGTTATCAAAGTTGGGGACGGTGTCGACGGTGTCCTTTTCGATGTCCTTGAGCATCTCTTCGCCCAAGGGCGAGAGGCGCGCCTCGGTGTAGCGCATGGCGGCGGCGCCATCGCCATCCACCGAGCCAAAGTTGCCCTGGCCGTCGACCAAGGGGTAGCGCAGGCTGAATTCCTGGGCCATGCGCACCATGGCGTCATAGACCGCATCGTTGCCATGGGGATGGTACTTGCCCAGCACCTCACCGATGATGCGGGCGCTCTTGCGGGTGGGGCGGTCGGCCTGGAGGCCCAGCTCGCGCATGGCATAGAGGATGCGCCGCTGAACGGGCTTGAGGCCGTCGCGCACATCGGGCAAGGCGCGCGCCGTGATGACGCTCATGGCATAGTCCAGGTAGGACTGGCGCATCTCCTGGTTGATATCGACGGTCAAGTTCTCTTGCGGGTCGGCCATCGAACCTCCATCAGCGCCGGTTGCCGAGCGGGTCAGGTGCGGCGCGCTCATCTCCAAGCGTCGGCGAGAGCGGCGGCGTGGGGCCAGGCTACGCTCTATCGCCGGGGCGGCCGCGCGGGGCGTGAGGAGCTATCCGAGCACGCGACCAAGCCGATTATAGAGGGGACGGGCGGCTCTGGCAACC
>CAZUZB010000046.1:4996-9768 GCA_964624695.1 uncultured Anaerolineales bacterium
CCGGGCTGGCACCGCCGGCAAAAGCTGGTGATGCGTCCGCGGGCCCGGATCTCGGAGATGGGCGCGCCGCAGACGGGGCAGGGCTGGCCGGCGCGATTGTGCACGGCCAGCACGCGGTCATGGTCGAGCTCCAGGGTGTCATCCAGGCGCGCGCGGGCGTCCTCCAGCGCCTGGGCCAAGACGCGGTGAATGGCCAGGTAGAGCCGCTGGATTTCTTCCGCAGTGAGGCTGGTGGAGCGGCGAAAGGGATAGATGCCGGCGGCAAAGAGAATCTCGTCGGCGTAGGCGTTGCCGATGCCGGCCACGAGGGCCCCACGGGTGAGGACCCCTTTGATCTCGCCGCGAAAGGGGCGCAGCGCCTGGCGAAAGGCGTCGGCAGTGAGGGCGGGATCAAAGGGCTCGGGGCCGGGGTCAAAGCCGGGGATGTCGTCGGGATCGTGGCACAGGTAGGCCTTGGCCATGCCGGTGCGGTCGTGCAGACGGAGGGAGGTGGCGTCGTCCAGCAGCCAGGAGACGGCGTCGCGGGCGCGGAGCGGTTCCCCCGAGGGGCAGCGGCGCAGGGTGCCGGCGAGCATCAGGTTGAGCACGATCCAGCGCTCGCCCTGGAGGGCGATGCGCACGGTTTTGCCGCGGCGGCCGGCGGATAGGATCTCGCGCTGGGCGCAATAGCCCGAGGGATCATCGCCCGAGGTGGGAGGGCGCAGGATGAGGGGGCGGTGGACCTCGACGCGGGTGATGATGCGGCCCACGACGGTGGCTTGCAGTCGCTCCGCCAGCGCTTCTAGCTCGGGCAGCTCGGGCATGGCTCAGTCCTCGGGTTCGAGCAGGTCGTAGGCGACGATGCGATCCAGCCGAAAGTGGCGGATCTGGTTGCGCAGGTGGCAGTAGGCCTCCAGGGCGGGGCACTCGGCGCCCGCCACGACGCGCATGGGGTTGACGCGGCGCTGGGTGGTGCGGCCGGCGGCATCGGCATACTGGATCTGGAGCGCCAGCCCCTCGCTGAGGGCGCGCTGGATGGGGGCTGGCACCTGAAAGTGATCCTTGGGGAGATAGTAGCTGCTGGCGCGCTGGACCTGGAGCACATCGTGCAGGGTGATGACATCATCCTCGGCCAGGAAATCGAGCAGCTTGATGAGGACGCCCCAGGTGAGGGTGACATCGGCCAGGGCGCGGTGGGCGCGTCCGTGAACCCGAACGCGGAGCGCCGAGCTCACCGAGGTGAGGCTGTAGCGCGGCAGCTCGAGCAGGGCGCGGGCCAGCGTGAGGGTATCCAGGCAGGCGGGGGGAATGATGGGCGGCTGGCCGAGTCGGTCCATCTCGGCGGCGAGAAAGCGGGTATCGAACCAGACATTGTGGCCCACCAGGATGGCCCCTTGGGTGAGCTCGACGACGCGCGGGGCGATCTCGGCAAAGGTGGGCGCGTCGGCGACCATCTCATCGGAGATGCCGTTGACATCGTAGGCGCCCGGCTCGATGGGGCGCTGAGGATTCACCAGTTGCTGCCAGGTCGCTGTGGGCTGGCCGTCGTCATAACGGAGGACGGCCACCTCGCACACGCGGTGGCCACGGCGGGGATCCAGGCCGGTGGTTTCGACATCGACGATGGCCAAGGGGCACTCGCGGACGGGGCGATCAAGGGCGTTCACAGCCATCCTCCATCAGCCGCTGGAGCGGGGCAAAGGAGAGGCGGTGGTACGAGCTGGGGCCGTAGCGTTGCAGGCGCTGACGGTGATCGGCGGTGCCATAGCCCTTGTGCCGGGCAAAGCCATACTGGGGCAGGACGCGGTCCACGGCGGCCATATAGTGGTCGCGGGCGACCTTGGCCAAGATGGAAGCCGCGGCCACCGAAAGGTGGGTGGCGTCGGCTTTGGGGCGGGCGATTTGGGGCGTGGCGGCCTCGGGAAGCAAGAGATGGTCGATGAGGAGCAGGTCGGGCGAGAGCGTCAGGCGTTGGAGGGCGCGGCGCATGGCCAGGCGGGTGGCCGGAACGATGCCACGGGCGTCGACATAGCGCTCGGGGGCGAACCCCACGGCCCAGGACGCGGCCTGGGCGATGATGAGGGCGGCGCAACGCCGGCGGGCAGCGGGCGACATCTGCTTGGAGTCGTTGACCTGGCCGATGAGCTGGGCGACGCAGGAGCTGCTGGGGGAAAAGATCACCCCGGCGGCCACGACCGGGCCGGCCCAAGCGCCACGGCCGGCCTCGTCGAGGCCGGCCACGCTGGTGTAGCCCGCGCGCCAAAGCTCCAGTTCGAACGAGAGGTCCGGCCGGCTGGGCACCGTTCCCTCCGGTGTCGATCGAGGTGAGTGGGCGCGTCGCGGGAGGCGCTGGTTAGCGAGCGGCGGGGCCGCGATCCTCTTTGAGGCGCAGGCCCTTGCCCTTGGCCTTGCGGAGGTAATAGAGCTGCCGCCTGCGCACCTTGGCGCGGCGGATGATCTCTACCTTTTCCACGCGAGGCGAGCGCAGCTTGAAGGTACGCTCGACGCCGATGCCATGGGCGGCGACGCGGCGAACCGTAAAGCTGCCGCCATCGGCGCCACGCCGCATGCTGATGACCACGCCCTGAAAGATCTGGACGCGTTCGCGATCGCCCTCGACGATGCGGACATGCACGCGAACCGAATCTCCGCTGCGGAGATCGGCGGGGATATTGGCGTTTGGCTCGGGCGCCAGCGTGCGAAGAATGTCTGTCATGGTTCGCTACCGCCTTTCGTTGCTAGTCACAAACGACGATTATAACACGGCCCATGGGCGGCGCAAAATCCCGGCATGGCGCCTGGCTGCGATCTCGATGCGCTAGCCTGGTTCATCGGCCTCGGCCTGCAGACTCTGCAAAAAGGCGCGATCCGCCGGCGAGAGGTTGGCACGAGCGAGGAGGTCGGGGCGGCGCTCCCAGGTGCGTCGGAGGGCCTGCTGACGCCGCCACTGGGCGATGCGGGCGTGGTCGCCAGAGAGCAGGGCCTCGGGCACGCCCAGCCCGCGAAAGGTGGCTGGCCGGGTATAGTGGGGGTGCTCCAGCAGGGCGTTGGCGTGGGAGTCCTCGACCATGGCGCGCATATCGCCCAGCACGCCGGGCACGAGGCGGGTCACCGCCTCGACGATGACCATGGCCGGGATCTCACCGCCGGAGAGGACATAGTCGCCGATGGAGACCTCGTGGGTGACGGCCAGCTCGCAGACGCGCTCGTCCACGCCCTCGTAGCGGCCACATACCAGGGCGATGCGGCCGTGGCGTTCGAACTGGCGGGCCAGGGCATGGGTAAAGGGGGCGCCAGCGGCGCTCATCAACACCACGGGCACCTCGACGTTGCCGCTGGCCTTTTGCCTGGCAATCAGATCGGCGTCGAGGATGGCCTCCAGGGCGCCCAGGATCGGCTCGGGCTTGAGCACCATGCCGCCGCCGCCGCCATAGGGCGTGTCGTCGGTGATGTGGTGCTTGTCTAGCGCCCAATCGCGGATGTTGTGGACGGCGATCTCGACCTGGCCCGCCTCTTGGGCTCGGCCGACGATGCTCTCGGAGAACACCGAGCCGAACATGGCGGGGAACAGGGTCAGGATATCAAAGCGCATGGTCCTCCCCTCAGCCTGGGCCTATTGTAGGCGCTGGGCGGGGCCAACTCAAGTTGGTGGGGGCGGCTGCGTGGGCTATAATCGGGCCAGTTTTCGGGTGAGAGAGCGATGACTGAACTGGACGCAAGGCCGAATCGGATCCTCCCGATCCTGCTGGTGGTGAGCCTGGGGGTGGCGCTGGTGCTGCTGATCCTGGGCTCGGGGCCAGCGGGCGAGACGCCGCTGGCCGACGAGCGCGCCTCGGAGGTGTTGGCGGCGCTGGGCGTGGCGACGCGGGTGCCGACGAGGGTGCCCACGACGCCGCGGGCTGTGAACGTGGCCACGCCACGGCCGACGGTGCCTTTGATCGAGACGCCCCCGCCGAGGGTGGACCATTACATGCTGAGGCGGCCGATTGCCTCGGCACATACCGATCAGGTGGCGAGCTTTTACCTGTACGGCTCGCGGGGCGGCGGGGCCTATCCGATCCACCACGGGGTCGAGTTCGTGAACCCGTTGGGCACGCCGGTGCTGGCGGCGGCCGACGGGACCGTGGTATTCGCCGGGGAGGACCTCCACCGCGTGGTGGGGGCGCGCAGCGGGTTCTATGGCCTGGCGATCATCCTCGAACATGCGGATGCCTGGCGCGGCGAACGCGTGTATACCGTGTATGGGCACGTCTCGGAGGTGCGGGTGGCCGAGGGCGAGCGGGTGCAAGCGGGCCAGACCATCGGGCTGGTGGGCGAGGAGGGCGCGGCGGAGGGGCCGCATCTCCATTTCGAGGTGCGCTATGCCGAGAACGCCTACAGCGCCACGGTGAACCCAGAGCTGTGGCTGGAGCCGCAGCCGGGGCTGGGCACGCTGGCCGCCTGGATCGGCACGCTGGATGGTGAGCCGCTGCCCGAGCTGCGGGTGGTGATCGCCCGCGCCAGCTCGCCCGGCGTGCCCTATCGCGAGCTGCTGACGTATCCCGAGACGCAGGTGAACCCCGATCCCTCTTGGGGCGAGAACCTGGTGGTGGGCGACCTTCCCAGCGGGGAGTGGGTGCTGCAGACCTATCACAACGGCCGCCACTATGAAGAGCGCTTTACCGTGCAGGCTGGGGACACCAGTTTCCTGACGGTGCGGGTGGCGTCTTAGGGCGCGGGCTGGCGCCAGAGGGCTGGCAGGTAGAGGGCCGAGCCGGTGACGTGCCAGACGCCATCGCTGGTGGCGGCCCAGA
>CAZUZB010000046.1:9868-13018 GCA_964624695.1 uncultured Anaerolineales bacterium
CGTTGCCCGGGAGGTTGGTGCTGGCGGCCAGCCAGGGATCGGCGGCGGATGCGCGGGCGTACACGCCGGCACCGCTGGTGCCCACGTAGGCGGGCCAGGGGGCGGTGGCGTGGGCCATATCCAGGGCGAATACGCCGCCGCTGGGGAGCGAATGCCCGGTCCACACATTGCCGGCGTCGGCGGAGAGCAGGATCTGGGGCGTGGCGGGGCTCTGGGCGTGCATGAGCAGCTCGGGATCGTGGGCGGCCACCACGATGCTATTGCCTAGCGGCTGGGCGCTGGGCAGTTTCCAGCCCTCTTCTCCCAAGTTACCAGCGCGCTGGATCCAGGCAGCGCCCCAGTCGTAGGAGACCAGCAGCCAATGATCCAGCCCCTCGATCACGGCATAGAGGCGCCCGTGGTCGCTGGGGGCGGCCGTGAGGCCGCAGATGCGCGAGCCCGAGGAGGGGAGATGGCTGGTGATGTTCTGCCAGGCCGCCTCGCCCTCGCGCCAGCGGTAGAGCGCATCGTCCGAGGCGGCATAGACGGTCCAAGGGGCGGTGGCGTGTTGGGTCAGGCGCAGGATGGGGCGATGGGCGGGGGCGATGCCCTGGTTGAACTCGGACCAGGTGGCGCCGCCGTCCAGTGTGCGGTAGATGCCCAGCTCGCCGGCGGCCAGCACGTGGCGTCCGTTGGCTGGGGAGACCGCCAGGTCATAGACGTGACGGCCGACCAGCTCTGGGCTGGCGCTGAGCCAGGTGGGGGCATCGGCCGCTACGGGCAGGGCCAGCCCCAGCCATAGCAGGGCCGTGGCGGCGGCGAGCCGCATCCCCCCAGCGCTCATCAGAGCCTCACCCGCCCTCGGTGGGGCGGCGCTTTTCCCAGCCCTCTTCAAAGAGGCGCAGTCGGTTGCCCTCATGGTAGGGATGCTTGGCGGCCTCGCGCTCGTTGAGGGTCACCCCCCAGCCAGGCGCATCGGACGGCACCAGGTAGCCATCCTCGACCCGAGGCACGCCCTCCAGCACGTCCCAGGTCCACGGCTCCAAGGAGTCGTCAAAGCACTCCTGGATCAGGAAATTGGGGATGGAGCAGTGGTGGTGGGCGTTCATGGCGGTGCAGAAGGGGCTCTGGGCCTGGTGGCAGGCCACCGAGGCGTCGTACACGTCGGCCACGGCGAACACCTTGCGGGTGGTGGAGGGGCCGAGGGTCATCGGCTCGGGCTGGATGATATCCACCACGCGATGGGCCAGCAGGTCGCTGAACTGGCGGGGCTCGGTGAGCATCTCGCCGACGGCTACGGGGTAGCCGAGGGCCTGCTGGACGGCCAGGGTGCCCTCGATGTCATGGCTGCGGACGGGGGTCTCCAGCCAGAAGGGACGGTAGGGCTCTAGCTGCTGGCCGATGCGGATGGCGGTGGAGACGGTAAAGCGGTCGTGGGCCTCGATGAGCAGGTCCACGTGGTCGCCCACGGCCTCGCGGATGGCGGCGACGATGGCGATGGCCAGGCGTTCGCTGTCGGGCTCGATCAGCTTGTAGGCGCCGCCAAAGGGGTCGAACTTGAGGGCGGTGTAGCCCTGCTCGACCATCTCGCAGGCGCGCTCGGCGAAAAAGTCAGGGTCGCGGGGGCCGCGATACCAGCCATTGGCATAGACGCGCAGGCGCGGATGGTGTTTTCCGCCAAAGAGCTGCCAGAGGGGCGCGTTCAGGCTCTGGCCGAGGATATCCCAGCAGGCCTGCTCGATGGCGGCGATGCCCACGGAACGCTCGAAAAAGCGGGCCTTGACCATCTTGAGAAAGAGGCGCTCGGGGTGGCGGGGATCCTCGCCCAGCACCACGTGCTTGAGCTCTTCCACGTCGGCCTGGTGGGGCAGGGTGGCCAGGCTGCCCGTGGCCTCGCCCAAGCCCGTCAGCCCCTCGTCGGTGTGGACCTGCACAAAGACCCAGTTCTTCCAGGGGTTGCCCACGACATGGGTCTTGACGTCGGTGATGCGCACGGGAGTCGTCCTTTCATGGATGGGCGATCAACCTGACCATTATGGCCGCGATTCGAGGGGCGTGTCAATGTGGCGGCGGCTGGTGCTGGCCTCGGCCGGAAGCTTAACCAGACCTTAACAAGGATGTACGACGCCCTTAATACGGAGGTCGCATACTGCTCCTGATGACAAGAGATAGATGAGGAGGAAATGATGCGACGTCTCGTGATTGGAGCGCTGCTGGTGGCGCTACTGGTGGCAGGATGCGCTAGCCCAACGCCGACCGCGGAGCCGAACGATGCTCCCGCTACCCAGGTGCCGGCGACGGTCGCTCCTGTGGCGGAGGCGGACGGCACGATCTCGGCGGCGGGCTCGACGACGGTGCAGCCGCTGGCGCAGCTCTTGGGTGAGGCGTTTGTGGCGGCGAACCCGGGCGTGCGGATCGAGGTGCAGGGCGGCGGGTCGAGCGTGGGGGTCAAGTCGGCGGTGCAGGGCACGGCGGACATTGGCATGGCCTCGCGCGAGATCAAGGCATCGGAGCTGGAAGAGTATCCCAACATGCAGGTATTCGCCATCGCGTACGATGGGATTGCGCCGGTGGTGCATCCGGACGTAGCGGTGGACGGCCTGACGTTGGAGCAGGTGCGAGACATCTTTGCCGGCAAGATCACGAACTGGCAAGAGGTGGGCGGTTCGGACGCGCTGATCGTGGTGGTGGCGCGGGAGGAGGGCTCGGGGACGCGGGACGCATTCGACGAGCTGGTGATGGGCGAGGAGCTGATCACGGACCTGGCGCTGCTACAGCAATCGAACGGAGCGGTGCGGACGACGGTGGCGACGACGCCGGATGCGATCGGGTTCCTGAGCTTTGGGTACCTGGATGAGAGCGTCAAGGCGGTGGCGGTGGACGGCGCGGCGCCGACGGCGGCCAACGTGAAGAACGGCAGCTACCCGGTGGTGCGGCCGCTGAATATGGTGACGGATGGCGAGCCGGAGGGCCTGGTCAAGTCCTGGCTGGACTGGATCCTGAGCGAGGCCGGGCAGGCCATCGTGGTGGCGGAAGGGTACATCGCGGCTAACTAGGCGCGAGCGCGATGGAAGGGGGCGCGGCCCTGCATGGGGCCGCCGCCCCTGTTCGCGTAAGAGGGGAGGTAAGCTTGCGGTTTCTGGTCGATCGCGGGGTCAAGTATCTGATGTT
>CAZUZB010000046.1:13118-15741 GCA_964624695.1 uncultured Anaerolineales bacterium
GAGGGGAGGTAAGCTTGCGGTTTCTGGTCGATCGCGGGGTCAAGTATCTGATGTTCGCGTGCGCGATGGTCTCGGTCCTCGTGCTGTTGTTAATTGGGCTGTTCATCCTGCGGGAGGGACTGCCGGCCTTTCGCACAGTGGGCGTGGGCGAGCTGCTGCTGGGGCGGGTATGGCGGCCCAAGGAGGGGCAGTTGGGCCTCTGGCCCATGATCGCTGGCTCGGTGTTGGCGACGACGGGGGCGATCGTGCTGGGGGTGCCCGTGTCTTTGGGAGCGGCCGTGTTTCTGGCCGAGGTGGCGCCGAACTGGCTTCGTGAGATCGTGCGTCCAGCCGTGGAGCTTTTGGCGGGCATTCCCTCGGTGATCTATGGGCTGTTCGGGATGATCGTGCTGGTGCCCTGGGTGCGAAACACGTTCCAAGTGCCTGGGAACACGGGCTATGGGCTGCTCTCGGCATCCATCGTGCTGGCGGTGATGATTCTGCCGACGGTGACGAGCGTGAGCGAGGATGCCATCCGCTCGGTGCGCAAGGAGCACAAGGAGGGATCGTTGGCTCTGGGGGCGACCCACTGGCAGACCATCGTGGGGGTGATCCTGCCGGCGGCCCGGTCGGGGATCACGGCGGCGGTGATCCTCGGAGTGGGTAGGGCTTTGGGCGAGACGATGGCGATGATCATGGTGATCGGCAACTCGGTGGTGGTGCCCTCGCCCCTGAACGACAATCCGCTGACCCTGTTCCTGCGGCAGGCGCGGACGCTCACGGGCAACATTGCGGTGGAGATCTCGTACGCCACGGGCTTGCAGGAGCAAGCGCTTTTTGCCACAGGGGTGGTTCTCTTTGTGCTGATCATCGCTGTGAACAGCCTGGCGCGGGCTCTGCTCACAAGGAGGGCGGCATGACCGAGCGGCTTTTGAGCGCCTATGCCAAGAGGGCGACGTGCGATGGGACCGTTCGCTGTGCGCCTCTGGCGGGCACGCATCTGCGACGGCGCCGAGCAGTGCAGGCGCTGGCATTTGGGGCACTCTGGTTGGCGGGCCTGGCTGGCGTGGTGGTATTGGTTGGCGTGGTCGGGTACGTGCTCTGGACGGGGGCGCAGGTCATCGATTGGGAGTTCCTGACTACGGCGCCACGGGGAGGGCTGGCGGGCGAGGGCGGCATCTCGACGACCATCGTGACGACTCTGTATCTGGTGGGGTTGACGCTGGCTATCGCGGCGCCGCTGGGCATTGGCGCGGCGATCTACCTGGTCGAGTATGCGGGCGAGGCCGCCAAGGGCTCGGGCTTGACCAGCAGGCTGGTATCGGTGGCGCGGTTCGGGGTGGAGACGCTGGCAGGGGTGCCCTCTATCGTCTTTGGGCTGTTCGGCTATGCCCTGTTCGTGGTGGCGCTGCGATTCGGGTTCTCGCTGATAGCGGCGGCGATGTCGGGGGCTTGCCTGATCCTGCCGGTGATCATCCGGACGACCGAAGAGGCGCTCAAGGCGGTGCCGCGTTCGTACCGGGAGGGCAGCCTGGCTTTGGGCGCTACCCGATGGCAGACCATCTGGCAGGTGGTGTTGCCGGCGGCGGGGCCGGGGGTGATCACCGGCATCGTCTTGGGGGTGGGGCGCGTGGTCAGCGAGACGGCGGTGTTCTATGTGACGTTGGGCGGCAACGCGGCGGCGCCCAGATCGCTGCTGCAGGGCGGCCGCACCATGGCGCTGCACGTCTACTATTTGGCCATGGATACGCGGGCCTTTGATCGCGCCATGGGGACCGGCGCCATCCTGGTGGTGACCATCATGCTGATCAATGCGAGCATCACCTGGCTGTCGCGACGATACACGAAACGGATGATGGGGAATGGCTGAACAAGACAAGGCATCCGAGGTGATGCTAGAGACGCGCGGTTACGACCTGTACTATGGCGAGTTCAAGGCGCTGAGCGATGTGACCTTGTCCATCGGCGCCAGACGGGTGACGGCGATCATCGGGCCATCGGGGTGCGGCAAGAGCAGCTTTTTGCGGACCTTTAACCGGATGAACGACCTGATTCCGGGCGCGCGGGTGGAGGGCAGTGTGCTCATGGGCGGCGAGAGCATCTACTGCCGGGACATGGTAGAGTTGCGCCGGCTGGTGGGGATGGTCTTTCAGAAGCCGAACCCGTTTCCCAAGTCGATCTATGACAACGTGGCCTATGGGCCGCGGGTGAACGGGGTGCGCGATCGGGGGGCGCTTTCGGAGATCGTGGAGCGGAGCTTGCGCGACGCCGCGCTGTGGGATGAGGTCAAGGGCGACCTGAATCGTTCGGCGCTGGCGCTTTCGGGTGGGCAGCAGCAGCGGTTGTGCATCGCGCGGGCGTTGGCGGTGGAGCCGCAGGTGATCTTGATGGACGAGCCGGCCTCGGCCCTGGATCCGATTGCCACGCTCAAGATCGAGGAACTGATCCGAGAGCTGAAGCAAAAGTACACCATCGTCATTGTGACGCACAACATGCAGCAGGCGTCGCGGGTCTCGGACGACACGGCCTTTTTTCTCACCGACGAGAGTCGGTGCGGGATGCTCGTCGAGTTTGGCGAGACGCGGCGCATCTTTACCCAGCCATCGGACCCACGGACCGAGGACTATATCACGGGGCGGTTTGG
>CAZUZB010000046.1:15841-17028 GCA_964624695.1 uncultured Anaerolineales bacterium
CGCTATACTCCCTGGAAATGTCACTCACAGGGGGGAAGAATCGCATGCTGCGCTATCTGGTTCTCGTGCTCAAGGGGATGGCCTACGGCATTACGCATTTGGTGCCCGGCCTGGGTGGCGGCATCATTTTGATCACCATGGGCATCTATGACGAGTTCGTGGACGCGGTGGGCAACTTTTTCCTGGAGCGCCACCGCTGGCGCGAGTTCCTGCCGTTCCTGATTCCGATCGGCATCGGCATGGTGCTGGCCATGGTCCTCTTTGCCGGATGGATCGATTGGTTGTGGACGACGCATCAGCAGGTGACCAAGGTCTTTTTCATCGGGCTGATGCTGGGGACCATCCCGGGCGTGATTCGCCTGCACGATGATATGCGCCCGACGGTGGGGCGCGTGGTGGGCGCGTTGGTGGGCATCGGCATCGTGGTGCTGTTCCGAGCCATTCGGGCGCGGGGCGGCTATGAGGATGTGCGCGCTTTGACCGACTGGGATGGCGCGCTGTACACGTTGGCAACCAGCTTTTTGGGGGGCGGGGCCAGCGTCACGCCGGGGATGGATGGCTCCTATGTGCTGATCCTCGCTGGCACCTATCAGCCGATTCTGGCGGCGCTATCGGCTCTCAAGCATCTCGAGATCCAGTGGGTGTTGTTGATCTGCGTGGGGGTGGGGGCCGTTGCGGGTATCTTGGGCTTTTCCAAGCTGATCGATGTGGCCATTCGCAAGGCGCCCTCGGTGAGCTATTATGTGGTGCTGGGGTTGATCGTGGGAGCGGTGTACGGCCTGTGGCCGGACCATCTGGCCGAGGCCAGCCCGCTGCTGATGCTGGCCATGTTCGCGGCCGGGTTTGTGGTGGCGCTGTTCTTTAGCCGGGAGCCTGAGGCGGCCTAGCGCGCCGTCATTCGAGAGGGCTTAGGGTGTGGGCGTCACGGTGACGGTGGGCGAGCCGTCGGGCGTCGGCGTGGCGGTGGCTGGCCCGGGCGTGCTCCAGGCGGTGCCTTGCGGCTGGGGTGTGGCGGGCGTGACGGTGGGGGCGGCCGCTCGGGTGATCCCCGGGGCGGCGATGGTGCCCACAGCAGAGCCAGCGCGGGGCGTGGCCCGGATGTAGGCGGGGACGGCCGTGGCTGTGGGGCGCCCTCGCAGCCAGTACCAGGCGGGGCCCGAGATCAACGAGATGGTGGGCGTGATGGT
>CAZUZB010000047.1:0-4728 GCA_964624695.1 uncultured Anaerolineales bacterium
ACCGCGATGACCCGGCGGGCGCTCTCGCCCGTCACCTGGAGCGCCTCGCCCAGCAGCAGGTGATCGGCGATGTTGCGATAGTAGGGGGCGACGCCATAGCCCGGCAAGGTGACCTCCACCGTGCCCTCGTGGCGGACGCCATTGGCCAGGCTGGTCACCTTTAGCGGGCCGTTCCACCCCACCTCGATGGCGCCCTTGGTGCCGAGAATCCTCCACTTGGGGCGGAGGCTGGCCGCGATGGAGGACGTAGTAAAGCTGGCGGTGACGCCGTTCTCCCACCGGATATAGATCTCGCCGTGGTCAGCATTGTCGACGGCATGCCACACCCGCTTCTGGAGATCGCCCATCACCTGGGCCACCGGCGAGGGCACCAGATTCAGCAGCCAATCCACAAAGTGGGCGCCCCAGTCATAGAGCACGCCGCCGCTGATCGCCTTGTTCGAGCGCCACCAGAAGCCTGGGTGGTTATACCCGCCGATGCCGGCCTCGATGTGGAACACGTCGCCGATGATGCCCCGTTCGATGATCTGGCGGATGGTGAGATAGTCGCCGTCCCAACGGCGATTGTGGAACACGCTCAGCATCAGCCCGCGCTGGCGCGCGGCGTCCACCAGGCTGTTGGCCTCGTCCACCGTGATGCACATCGGCTTTTCCAGGATCACATGCTTGCCGGCCTCCAGGCAACGCAACGCGAACTTGGCGTGGAGATTGTGCGGCAGGATCACCACCACCAGATCCAGCCCCTCGTGGGCCAGCAGGTCTTCCACCTCGGTATAGTAACCATCGAGGTGGGGCAGCTCTTCCTTGGCCACCTCCACGCGGGCCGGATCCTGGTCGCACATGGCCACCGTGCGCATCCCCGGCTGCTCGTCGATCCACCCGGCGTGCCCCCGCCCCATGTTGAACGCCCCACCATAGCCCAGGATGCCGCAACGAACCTCGCTGGCCAGCTCGGGCTCCTGGCAGCACCAGGCGATCGACCGCAGCAGCAGCTTTTGGAAGGCCGGGTGGCGCCACGTCTCGTGGGTGTGTCCCAAAGCCAGGTAGCTCACCCGCCCCTCGCCATAGGGGTGCACAAAGAGCAGCGGCGCCGGGCGGCCCTGGAAGCTGGTGGTAGCCAGCATCTCTTCGCGCGCCTCGTCCACGCCCCGCAACAGATAGAGCTCATCCTCCACCTCGAACTCGGGCACCCGCGTCGTGATATAGTGCGGCGCTGCACTGATCTGCACCGGCACCTTGAGCTGCGGCGGATGCGTCTCGAACTCGCAGCCCAGCAGATCCAGGTAGGCCTGGCTGCCACGGAACGAGTCCGCCGCCGAGTGGATGCCCACCAACCCGCCGCCGTTGCGCACAAACCCGAGCAGCCCCTGCTCGCGTGCGGGCGTCAGCTCGTCACGAAAGCCCGTGGTATAGATCACCAACGTATCCCAGCCGCCCTCTGGCAGCTTGGTTAGCACATCCAGGTCTTCCGTCACCTCCAGCTCGAATCGGCCGTCCTCCGCCAGCATCTGGGCCAGGATCTTGGCCCCATAGTCCGAGCAGTGGAAAGACGCACCGCCGTGCAGGTACAGGACTCTTTTCATGATACCCCCTAGGAACAGAACGCTCTACAGCGGCTGGAGTATAGGATCGCCGCCGTGGCTGCGCAACGGCTTGCGCGCCGGCGCGACCTCGGCCAAGATGGTAGGTAAGCAATCACCAGAGGAGCGCTGCCATGTTCCCGGATCGCGCCAACTTTTTACGGAATGCCTCCCTCCAGGGCCACGAATACATCCCCGCGCTGATAGCCATCTCGGCGGCCTCCTGGCTGGAGGACCCCGAGGGCCTCAGCGCGGTCTGCGCCCGCTACCCGGCCTTGTTCCCCGAGGGCGGGTGCCATCCGCCCTCGGCAGAATCGTTGCGCGCCGCTGGCAGCGAGCGCGTGGACGACTGGGGATGCGTGTGGCAATACGATCTCCCCGGCCTGGATGGCATCGTCATCCACGAACCGCTGAGCGACTGGGAGCACCTAGCCACATGGCACGCGCCCCAGCCAAGGCTTCCCGATGCCGCGGCGCTGGCGAGCCTGCGGGAGGACCAGGCCAGAGACCGCCTGGCCATCGGGTCGGTTGGCGAGCATGGCTTTTTCTTTATGCGGCTCTACTATCTGCGGGGGTTTGAGAACCTGATGGTGGACATTGCCACACAAGAGCCGCGCCTCGATGATCTGATCGCCTCCATCGTAGCTTACCATGAGCCCATCGCCCAGGCTTATGTCGACGCGGGGGTCGACCTGCTGGCCTTTGCCGACGACCTGGGCACCCAAAAGGCCTGCATGCTGAGCCCGGCGCAGTTTCGCCGCTGGCTGCTGCCCACCTACCGACGGCTGTTTCAGCCTGCGCGCCAGGCGGGCATCCACGTCTACCTGCACGCCGACGGCTATGTGATGGACGTGGCCGAGCCGCTCCTGGAGACCGGCGTCAGCGTCGTCAACCCGCAGGATCTGGTCAACGGCATCAAGCCCATCGCCGAGGCGTTCAAAGGGCGCGCCTGCATCCTCCTGGATATCGACCGCCAGACCGTGCTGCCATACGGCTCGCCCAACGATGTGCGCGAGCTGATTCGGTACGAGGTGCTCACCCTCGGCGCGCCGTTTGGCGGGCTGGCGTTCGTGGCCGGCATCTATCCCCCCACCTCCGCCGCCAACGTGGAAGCCCTCTGCCAAGCCCTGATGGAGCACCGCACCTACTGGGCGGGGCGCCCGTAGCCTACGCTGCGGCGGCGTCCCCTTTACGGCCGGCGCCGAGATGGGTACGATACCGTCAACGCCGCTGAGGACACACGGAGGAACGAACATGAGCAACCAGTATCGCCTTGGCATCATTGGGTTCGCCCATATGCACGTGAACCACGTCGCCAGCGTCTTTGCCGCCCATGAAAAGACTCGGTTCGTCGCCTGCGCCGATACGATCCCCCTGACGCCAGAGCGCAAGGTCGACACCTACACCCGGGGATGGAACCTCCAGCACTGTGTGGAGACGCTGGGCATCCCCAACGTCTACGACGATTACCACGAGATGCTCCACCAGGAAAGGCTCGACCTGGTCATCGTCTGCGCCGAGAACGCCCAGCACGCCAGCGTCGTCCAGGCCTGCGCCGCCGCCGGCGTCCATGTGGTCGTCGAAAAGCCGATGGCGGCATCGCTCCCCGATGCGCTGGCCATGGCGCGGGCGGTGCGCGATGCGGGAACCACCCTCATCACCAACTGGCCAACCACCTGGTGGCCCTCGGCCCGCCAAGGGCAAGCGCTGGTGGCGGAAGGGGCCATCGGCCGCGTCATCGAGATCACCTGGCGCGGCGGCCACACTGGCCCCCTGGGCCCCGGCAGCGGGCACGAGGGCGTAGAGGATCCGGCCGCACGGCTAAGCGGGCCAGTTCGCGCCGCCACGTGGTGGCACCAATCGGCCGCCGGCGGAGGCGCCATGCTGGACTATTGCTGCTACGGCTGCTGCATGTCTCGCTGGTACCTGGGCGAGCAAGCCACCGCGGCCCTGGGCGTCAAGGCCAACCTGGCCAGCCACTGGGGAGACGCCGAGGACAATGCGGTGATGGTCGCGCGCTTCCCCGGCGCCTTGGGCCTGTACGAGGGCTCCTGGAGCACGCTGGACCACGGCGGGCGCAAGGGGATGCTGGTCTTTGGCACCACCGGCACCATGATCCCCGAGGAGCAGGACAATGCTCCCATCGTGCGCATCGAACGCGGCGACCGCAGCGAGCGCATCCCTGCAGAGCCCCTCCCCAACGGCCGGCACACGCTGGCCCACGAGGTCTACGGCCACCTGGAGGGCCAGCACGCGCTGCACCCCACGCTAGAGATGGCATTCAACCTGGACGTCATGGCCATCCTCGATGCCGGCGTGCGCTCGGCCCACAGCGGTCAGCTAGAGACGGTGGAAAACCCCGTCTGGTGCATCGGTTAGTTAGATTCAGTCGTCAGCCGGAGGCAAACCATGCTACGTGATCTGATCGTCAGGAATCGCAGTTACCGTCGTTTTGATCAGCAGCGGTCGATCAGCAAAGAGACATTACGCGAGCTGGTCGATCTCGCGCGGCTCTCGGCCTCGGCGTCCAACATGCAGCCGCTCAAGTTCCTCCTGGCCTGCACGCCCGAGGCCAACGCCCGCATCTTTCCCTACCTGGCCTGGGCGGGCTATCTCAAGGACTGGGGTGGCCCCGCCGAGGGCGAGCGTCCCTCCGCCTATATCATCATCCTGGGAGACAAGCGCATCCGCGCCAATGCCGGCGTGGACCACGGCATCGCCGCACAGTCGATCCTGCTGGGCGCCACCGAAAAGGGCCTGGGGGGTTGCATGATCGGCGCCATCCAGCGCGGCGGCTTGGCGGAAGAGCTAGCTCTGCCTGAGCACTATGAAATTCTGCTGGTGCTCGCCTTGGGCGTGCCCGCCGAGGAGGTGGTACTGGAGGAAACGGGCAGCGATGGCGACATCCATTACTATCGAGACGACCAGGATAGGCATCATGTGCCCAAGCGGCCACTGAATGAGCTGATCATTGAGGTTATCTGAATTCTTTCGCAGAGCACCACCAGCTTGACCAACCCACCGTTGCATGTTAACATACTATCATGCATGGCACGGTGGCACCGGTTGCATCACCGCTTCCTGTGCTATGCAAAGACTCCCCCAACTCAAGGAGGTACGCAATGTCTCGCCGAGTCCAGCTCCTGAC
>CAZUZB010000047.1:4828-16774 GCA_964624695.1 uncultured Anaerolineales bacterium
TGGAAGACGTGGTCGAAGGCGCCGTCGGCCAGATAGCCGAGAGCGTCACCGGCAGCGAGAGCAGCGAGGAGGGCAGCGAGTCCACAGCTACCACGGGTGGCAAGGGTGGAGCCACGACGGCCAGCGCCACGGCCACGCCCCAGGAAGAGCCGGCCGAGGAAGAGACGATCGATGCCGACAGGGCCACGGACCTTGAGCGCCTGGATAGCTACCGCATGGCCCAGGTCATCGACTGGAAAGCGGAAACGGACGAAGGCTCGGAAGAGGGTCGGATGCGCTGGGAGATCGCCTATGTGCGCGAGCCCCGTGCCGTACACTGGCGCATGATGGGCCAAGAGGGTCCCGATGCCGACGAAGAGAGCTGGATGGAGATGATCTGGATCGATGGCGTCACCTATATGAACTATGGTGACGAGTGGATGGCCTTTTCCAGCGACGACGATATGATCGACCCTTGGGGCTACGCACCGGACGATATGGTCACCGATGACAGCCAACGCATCGGTACCGAGACGGTCAACGGCTACCGTTCCGTTCACTACCGGGCCACTGGTATGGGGCTGGCCCTCGCCGGAGAGCTTCGCCAAGCCGACTACTGGGTGTCCACCGAGTACGATGTGGTCGTTCGAGGCATCGTGCAATGGATCTCGACAGTCGGGGACGAATCGGGCGAGTGGAACATGCAATGGGACGTCACCGACATCAACGAGCCCATCACCATCACCGCGCCCGAGGGCGTGGACAAGCCCGGCCTGCCCGATGATGTGCCGCTCATGCCCGGTGCCAGCAACGTCTCATCGATGATGGGCTTTACCAACTTTGAGATCGATGCGACGGCCGCCGAGGTGACCGAGTTCTACATGGAGGCTCTCGAGGACAACGGCTGGACGTTCGAATCCAGCATGATCGAGACCATGCACTCTTTCAGCAAAGAGGGCCGCAGCCTCACCCTGATGATCGACGACGAGAGCACGCCAACCACCGTCACCATCATGATCGGCGAGGGATAACCGCGCCGCCACACCGTTAGGGGTACAACGGGGCCTGCGTGGAACGCAGGCCCCGTTCTCGTCTAGGCCCCCACGCTGGGAGTGATCAAACCAGGTCGCTAGCCGGCACAGCCCGATAGGGGCGCCGTGGCAACGAGCCCAGCTTGAGCGCGCCGGTGGGGCAGTAGGACAGGCACCGCATGCACTGCTGGCACTTGCCCAAATAGCGGGGTAGCGGCTCCAGCGCAATGTTCCCGACGGGGCACAGCTCGGCACAGAGACCACAACGGGTGCAGGCCTCGGCATCCACCGCGAGCAGCGTGTCCGTCCAGGCCACCCAGCGCCACGCCCAACGAGCGCCGGTGAGGGCGCGGAACAGGTCTGGCAACAGGGGTATGTGCCCCCAACGGGCACGCCCGGCCATCAGATCACGCGCATATCGCCGCGCTTGGGCCAGCGCCCGCTCTCGCAGCCGTCGGTTGCGCTCCTCAGACGTCGCGATGGGATAGAGGTTGGAGGGCATCCGGATCTCGCGCGCGCCCACAGGCGTATAGCCGCGGCGCCGTACCACCTCGCGCAGCGGCCCCACGATCGCCCCCGAGTAGCCCGCCAGCGTATCCACCATAAAGACCGGCATGCCCTCCGCCAGGGCCAGCCGCTCACAGAACTCCCACACCAGGGGATACGTGGTCTGCACAGCCACCGGAAAGGCCAGCCCCACCCACCCCTGCGGCGCGATGCGATTGGGATCCACCTCGGTCATGGGCCATAGGTGAACGTCCCAACCATGGGCCGCAAACTCGTCAGCCATGGCCCTGGCCACCAGCAAGGTGTTGCCGGTGCCCGAGAACCAATACAGATCGAGTGTCTCGTTCACGGGCACCTCCTGCCGGATCTTGCCCCGGCCCAGCGGCAGTGCCATCTAGTCTTGCTCGCCCAGCTCCCGCAGCATGGCGTCGATGGCCTCTTTCGTCATCGTCTCTACCTCGGGGCCTAGCGGCTCGCCATCGGCAAAGCCCTGCCACGAGTTGGGCTCATAGCCGCCCTCGGCAAAGGCGTCGGCCGTGGGCAGGTATCCCACCGTGCCGTCGGTATAGCCCAGCACCATGGTGGCCGGGCCGGGCCGGCGCGCCTGAGCGTGGAGGGCATAGGCCACAAAGGGCTCCCCGGCCAAGCTGACGAACGCCGCATCGCCCAGCCGCAGCCCCTGAACGGGCAATCGCTGCACGCCGCCACGCGCGCTGGGGAGGAGCACGGTCCGACGACTGTGGCACATCGGCGTCGCCACGATCTCGGACGCCGTTCGGATCGCCTCGCGTAGCGCCTGGGCCACGGCCTCCCCGTGCTCGCCCATCTGCGAAAAGTTGTTGCGCTCACGATAGGGGTTCTGGTCGCCACAGCAGCCCTGCAAAAAGACGGCCACGGCCTCATCCTGGTCAGCCTCAAAGGCGCGCACCGCAGCGCCCATCCACTCGGCCGAGATCTGCAGATTGTCCCAGGTCACCGTGGCGCCATGGAGAGGCAAGCTCCACCAAACCACGTCCGGCTTGGCCGCCCGCGCAAACTGCCAGACCGTCACCTCCGCCAAACGAGGGCCGTCGGGGTTCACCCCGATGATGGTGGTGCCCTCGGCCGTGCGCTCGCGGCGGCTGGCCCCAACGTCCACCGGCGCTCGCCCCACGCGCATCGTCGCCGCCGAGAGGTCGGCCAGGGCCTGACGGCACGCCTGGGCGGCCTGTTGCGCCATGGTCACGAAATAGGCCGGCTCGTGCAGGGTCAACGGGTCTTGCCCCACAGTGACGCCCACCTCGGGCCCGGCATGGGTATGCGAGGTGTTGATCAGAATCTGATCCGGCTCCAGGCCCGTGGCCTCCATGATGGCGCCTTTGAGCAGGTGGGTGGTGTAGAGAGGCATCTCGCACACATCCAGAGCCAACACCACCAGCCGCTGCACGCCGTCCGAGAGAGCCACTGCGTTGGCATAGAGATCATCATGGATCGCCACGCTGGGCTCGGAGCGCGCGCCATAGCCCATCATTACCACACCCACTGGCGGTGTGATACACGCACGAGCGTGCCCGATCTGCAAATCGCTCATTCCGAAATCGCTCCCATCTTGGTTAGTGTGCGCTCGATGGCGCTCTTGACGACAGCTTCGACGCTCGGATCCAGTGGTACGCCATCAGGATACCAGACATAGGCGCCGGGTTCATAACCGCCCTCCGCATAGGCCTCGGTCGTCGGCAGATAGCTCACGGTGCCATCGGTATAGCCCAACACCATGGTCGTATCCTCGCCGTGCAGAGCGCGACCATACAGCGCATAGCGCACGAACGGCTCGCCGGCCAAACCCACCAGGGCCGCCTCGCCCAGACGCAGCCCGTGGATGGGGCAGGGCTCGGTCGCGCGTTCCTCGGTCCGCGCCTCTGCGGCGATGGGCAGGGCGATGGTATCGGCCAGGTTGACCAGCGGCAGCGCATCCACCGCTCGGGCGGTGTCCAGCGCTTGCTCCACCGCTCGGGCGGCGCGCTCGGCCAAGACGTCCATCCAGCCGAACGAGCTCCCCTGGCAAAGGGGGTTCTGATCGCCGCAACAACCCTGCAAGAACACCGCACGGAGCCCGGGGTCCGCGTCCTCCAGAATGCGCACCGTGGCGCCCATCCACTCGGACGAGATCAGCAGGTTGCCGTCGCCCATGACGACGCCGTGCACAGGGGCCGTCCACAAGACCAGATCCGGCGCGGCCTCGCGGGCCAGCCGCCACACAGTGACCTCCTGCAGCGTCTCGCCATCGGGACTGACGCCCAGCACCACGGTGCCGTCCGGGTTGGTCTGCCGCCGATTGCCGCCGATCTCCACGGGGGCGCTCCCCACGGCAAGCCCAGCCGGCTGAGCGTCCTCCACGGCCAGGGCAGCCGCCTCGGCCGTCCTCAGGATCACCGCGCCCAGATAGCCCGGCTCAAAGGGCTGGTAGGCCCGCCGGGTGGTCATGGGGCCTGCGTGGGTGTGCGAGGTGTTGATGAGCACCTCGCCTGGGCCCAGCCCCGTGCGCTCCTCGATGGCCCCTTTGAGCTCCAGCAAACTCTCGCGGTCGAACGAACACAGATCCAGCGCCACGATCAGCGCCCGCCCCGATCCATCGGTCAGGTAGATGGCGTTGGCATACAGATCGTCATGCACGCCGTCGCTCTTGGCCGAGCGATAACCATACCCTGCCATGTGCACGGGATAGCGCGGCGTGATGCAAGCGCGCCCGTGTCCAGCCAGCAGATCCGTCATGAATTCCTCCTCAGGCAGCCGGCCCGGGGCCGGCATAGGGTCGGGTAAACGGTAGCCCAAAAGGCTCCTCGAACGGGCGGAAGGGCACCATGGCGGCGATCTCGTCCAGGCGAGCCAAGACGTCCTCGGGCAGAGGGCCTTTGGCCAGGGTGGCCATGTTCTGCTCCACCTCCTGAGCGCTGCGCGCGCCCGTCAGCACCGTATCCACCTGGGCATTGGCAAAGACAAAGCGCATGGCCAGCTCGGCGATGGGCATCCCCAGCTCGTCCAGCAGCGCATAGAGGCGCAGGTACTGCTCGCGGCGCGGCTGGCTCAGCCAGGGCGCGCCGTGGCGCACCTCGTCATCGTAGCGGCGAGATAGCGCGCCCTGCTGCAGCGGCGAGCCGATGATGATGCCCATGCCCTGCTCCACGGCCGCGGGCAGCACCTCGATCTCGGCCTCGCGCCACAGCAAGCTATAGTTGAATGCCGTCAGCACCACGTCGAACTTGCCCGTCCGGATGATCCTCGCCAGCTCGTAAGCCGTCGTGCCTCCCAGGCCGATATAGCCGATGCGCCCCTGGTCACGCAGCTCCGCGAGGACGTCCATCACCGGCCCGTCGTAATGCTCCTTGTCCGTCCACCAGTCATACTGGCCCGGCCGATCCGGCTCGTGGATGATAAGCATGTCCACATAGTCGCGCCCCAACAGGCGCAGGCTCTCTCGGAACGATGCCCGGAGCTGATCCGGATCCTGCGCGTTGAACGGCTGCGGCCGCCCACCGAGCTTGGTGGAGAGCACCAGCGGCGCGTCCACGTCGGCAAGGGCCCGCCCCAGCACCTCCTCGCTGTTCAAATAGCCCGGCGCCGTGTCCAGATAGTTGATCCCCAGATCGATCGCTCGATGGATGGCCTCGCGAGCTTGCTCATAGGGGCCTCCCACCTGGGAGACAAACAGCCCGCCCAGCCCCAGCCGGCTGACCGATAGCCCCGTCCTGCCCAGTGTACGACGTTCCATGTTACCTCTCCCTATGCATACTGCGCCGCCACCTCTTGCGCGATCTCGATCCACCGGGTAAAGCGCTCCGGGCGGTGCTCGCAGGTATGGGTATCCTTGAGAATCATCTCCACCACACATCCGCGCGTAGCTTGCAGGGCATCCTCCAGATAGCGACGGATCGCCTCCTCGTCGAAATCGCCCACCAGGTGCGCCGGATGGGGCTTCCAGGAGTAGATATAGTCCGCACCGAGCTTTTCGGCGCAGGGAGCTACCGGCGCAAAAGGCGAGATCGAGATGCGCCGCATGCGGGGGATGGTGAACACATCCTCCAGCTTGTCGCACAGGTTCTCGCAGCAGCCATATCCGTTCAGCCCGAACCGCGCCAGAAGCCGCTTCTCATAGGCCAGGATGAACTCGCGGTGCATGGGCGGAGACACCTCGGCCATCTCTTGGGCCTCGGCCGAGCTCCACATATCGCCCGTTCGCACCTCCCCCGGCCGATAGCCCGGCGCCGGCAGCTCGCGGGTGTACCCCACCCCACCGGACGAGTGGTAAGTGCCATCGTTGTTCAGCTCCAGCAAGCCCAAAGCGACATACTGGTCCACCAGCCGATGATGCCCCTCCTCCAGAATCTGCATGGCCCGATGCAGCATGTCGGGCTGGTCGTACATATCCCACATGACCTGCTCCAGGCCGCGGAGCTGGCAGTAGATGCTCATCAGATGAAAGCTGACATGCTGCACCCCCACCAGGCGGACCGGCAGAATGCCGTCGAACAGGGCATGCGCCTGCGCCAACCGGCAAGCTGTTTCCTGCTCATCGTGGTGCACCCGTGGAAACGTCAGCTTTTCCAGATCGCTCTCGTCGTGGATGACCGGGCGAAACCCCCACGCTCCGGTCTCCTGGGCGCTGGGCTCGTGCTCGGGCTCCAGGCCCCACCCCGAGACAGAGATCGCCTTGCGGACCAGCCACTCGCCCTCGATCACCGAATCATCGGGGAGATGCTCGTGGTAATAGATCCGACTGCGCAGATCCCACTCGATCCGACGGGCCTCGGCCCCCTCGCAGCGCAAGACCGATTGTGGCAGCAGCTCACGCCAGGAGCCCTCGGGGAACACCAGCACCATGGGGCGGACGGGATCCAGCATGTTGTGGCGGATCCACATCTCGCGTCGCTCGGCCATGATCGGCTCGTGCGCCATCGCGGCCACCCGCCGGGCCAGCTCGCGTAGAATAGCCACATCGCCGGGCGGCAGTCCTCTGACTTGTCCTTCCATGCCTACACTCCCTCCAGACGCCAATGGGTTCCCAGGATGGAGGTCTTTTCGCCGGGGCGGGCCATCTGATAGTGCACCGTATAGAGCGTACCATCTTGGAGCTGCACGGTGGCGGGGTAACCCATATCCGCATTGGGCGAGGGAGCGACCACCATCTGGTGCTCCACGTCCCAGGTGCGGCCGCCATCTCGGCTCAAGACCGCGCGTTGTCCGTACGGCACAAAGCGCCGGCCAAAGGTTAGCAGCAGCCAACCGTTGCCCAAGCGCAACAGATGCGGTGGATAGCCCAGAATGCCGGTATTCTCTGCCACCGACCAGATGCGCCCGCCATCCACGCTCCGCGATTGGCGCATGTTCCAGTCCTCCTCGCGGGGCGCCTCATAGCGGAACAGGGCCACCAGTTCCCCGTCATCGGTCTCCACCACGTGAGGCTCGTGGTAGCGGGCGAAAGGCTCGTTCTCGGGGACGGGCACCTCGCCGCGCACTCGCCAGGTCTCGCCATCATCGGTGGATTCCTCCACCACCAGCGCATCGGGCCCCTCCCAGTAACGGCGCCCCACATACAGCAGGCGCCCATCGCGCAAGGCGGCGGGGCCATGCGGCGCCGATCCCCACACACGGGCCGGCGCCCCCCACGAGCGCCCGCCGTTCTCCGAACGCCGCACGAACGACCCCAGCCAGGCCCTCTTCAGCTCGGGCGTGACCGCCTCGATCCGTTCGCGCCAGCCGGCGATCATCTCGGGTCCATAGCCAGGGGCATCCTTCAGCCGTTCTGCCCACTCGACAAAGGCGACCGACGTGAACCAAGAGATCAGCAACGCCCCGCGCGGCGTCTCGATGATGCCGGCGTCGCGGTCATCCAGCGGCGTATCGTTGACCAGCTCTGGCTCGCTCCAGGTGCGCCCCTGGTCCTGGCTGCGCACCAGCTCGGTCACGCCAAAGGGGCAGATATGCTCGTCCCGTCGCCCAGAAAAGACCACCACCAGCTCGCCGTTGCCACGCACCGCCACCGAAGGCCACCCCAGATAGCGCCCCGGCTCTTGGCAAACCAGGTCGCGCCGCAGGATCTCGTATCCCACCGTCGTCATCACGCCTCCTCCGCTGCCAAATTCCAGCGCTCGCGCAATGGACGCGTGCCATCCCAGATGCCAGCGATCATCTCCCGGGCCTCCGTGCAATGGCGGATCACCTGGGCGATGTCATGCCCCTGAATCTCGCACACGATGGGCCCCTCATACGTCAGTTGCGCCAGACGGCTGAACGTGGCCTGGTAGTCGATGGTGTTATTGAGGTGGACCGGCTGATGCTCCATGTAGCGCCCCCAGTAATGGTTGACGCCGTTCATGTGCACCTCGGCGATCCGATCGCCCAGGCGATCGAGATAACGTGCAAAGTTGGCATCGGTGTGGCCGGCCATGTACGCATGGCCGATATCCAGGTTGATGCCCCAACCCTCCACCCGATCGCACACGTACGCCAGGTCATCCAGCCCGCCAGCCTCATAGCCCAGCGGCACCGAGCCATCGGCAAGGGCAGCCAAGTGCTCGGCATAGGCCAGGTTGTGATCCCGAACGACCTGATGCTCCCGCACAAAGCCCCAGGTGGCGCCACCCATGTGGTAGGTCATGGCCGCAGCACCCAACGTGACAGCCAGATCATAGCAGCGGTCGTAATAGTCCCACGTCAGTTGCCGCAGATGCCGGTTGGCGCTGGCCTGGTTCCAATCCAGGTGCGGCGAGTGCACCGTCACCCACTCGAAAACGCCCAGCGCCGTCTTGAGCCGGCGAATCTCTTCCGGCGAGGCCTCGAACAGGTCGATGCCCACGTTGGCATAGTTGTTGGGGTAGCCCAACTGGGCCTGATCCAACGTCGGCACCACCTCGAA
Source organism: uncultured Anaerolineales bacterium (assembly GCA_964624695.1). Classification (GTDB taxonomy): domain Bacteria; phylum Chloroflexota; class Anaerolineae; order UBA1429; family UBA1429; genus DAIRUQ01. The sequence goes on from CAZUZB010000047.1 coordinate 13,238, forward strand.
TCCAGCGAAACCCGCCTCGGCTACCATGCGGATCGCATCATAGATGCTCTCACCATGGGTGCTCGGCATAAAGTGGGTAGAGATGCCAATTCGGTCTCGGATCGTGGTCACCATCTGCTCCCTTCCGTGCGTAGCAGGGCCGACGCGTGTTTCGCGTCGGCCAACGTTGCTGGCCGCCACAACGGGCGGCCCCTCGCCACCGCCCCGCAATGGGGCTATTATAGGCACAGCGGCGCATCGCTTGAAGCGCACGCGCACGGTGAGGAGGGCTCGTGGAGACAAGGGAACGCTTTCGCGGGGCTCTGTTGGGGCTGGCATGCGGCGACGCCGTGGGCACCGCCGTCGAGTTCCGAGCGCGTGGTAGCTTTCGCCCACTGAACGACATGGTGGGCGGAGGCCCCTTTGCCCTGGAGCCAGGCCAGTGGACCGACGACACTTCGATGGCGCTCTGTCTCGCCACCAGTCTGGTCGAATGCGGTGGGTTCGATCCGCGCGATCAGATGGATCGCTACTGGCGCTGGTCCCGCGAAGGATACCTCAGTAGCACCGGCACCTGCTTTGATATCGGCAACACAGTGCGGGACGCGCTGCACCGGTACCTGCGGACGGGTGAGCCGTACGCAGGCTCGTCCGATCCCTATGCGGCGGGGAACGGCTGCATCATGCGGTTGGCGCCCGTGGCGCTGGCGTTCTATCCTGATATGGAGCTGGCAGAGCAGCTTTGCGGCGAGAGTTCGCGCACCACCCACGGCGCCACCGAATGCGTCGATGCCTGCCGTCTCATGGGACGAATGCTCTGCCGCGCGCTGGATGGAGCTGCCCTGGACGAGGTGTTGTTCGCCGAGGGCGATGCGTTCGTCGCCGCGCCCAAGATCGCCGCTCTCGCCGGCGGAGACTATCGCGAAAAGCCCAGGGAGGCGATCCTCGGCACGGGCTACGTGGTCGCCAGCCTCGAGGCGGCCCTCTGGTGCCTCAGCCGAACATCCAGCTTTCGAGAGGCCATCCTGCTTGCGGCCAATCTCGGCGATGACGCCGACACCACGGCGGCGGTGTGCGGCCAGCTCGCTGGAGCGCACTATGGCTGCGCCGAATCCGACGGCGGCATCCCCCAGGCTTGGCGCGACAAACTGACCATGGCCGACGAGATCATCTGGCTGGCCGATCAGCTCCTGGATGGTGACGTCAAGCCCTGATTAGTGGCGATTGCGCAGTGCGCGCCAGATCTCGGGCATGGTGAGGCGCTTGCCGTACATGAGCAAGCCCATGCGAAAAACCTCACCCGCCAACCAGAGAACCAGCGGCAGGGAGGCGGCCGTCAGCACGATGCTGCCGATGATATCCGCCGTGGGCACCGTCGCCATAGGCAGCCGCATCAGCATGGTGGTCGGCGCCGTCAGAGGGATCCACGACAGCACCCGGAACAGCGTGCTGTTGGGGTTCTGCATCAGGCCGCTGGCCAAAAAGAGCGGCACCGCCGCGATCATCGAAAAGACCGATGCCGACTTTTGCGATTCCTGCTGGGTCGTCCCCAGGGCGCTGGCCGCCCCCATCAGGGCCGCATACATACCGAACCCCAGGATAAAGTAGACCAGACTGAGCACCATCACTTCGGGCCGCGCCGTAAAGCTAAAGCCAACCCCCAGCATACCCTGGGCGCCTCCGCTCAGCGCATAGGCCGCCACCAACCAGATCACGACCTGCAACAGGCCCAAGGCCCCCAATCCCAGCACCTTGCCCGTCAGCAGCTCATAGGGCGAGACCGAGGACATCACGATCTCGACCACCCGGCTGTCCTTTTCCTCGGCTACCCCCTGCAACAGATAGCCCGAGGCCGTGAACACCGCCATGATCAGTAGGATTCCGAAAAAGTAGGCCACCATCATATCGGCAAACCAGGCGTCGCCCTCGCCGTTCACGGCAGGCTCTCCCGTCACGGCATCCAGCTCCACATAGGTTGGCGACTCAAGGATACGTTCCCGCACGTCGGCGCTGAGCGCGTCTCGGGTCAGATGCTCGACAAAGAGGGAGCGGACGCGGTCCGATTCGAGCGCAACCTGCTTGCGCAGCCCTGACTCGTTGGTCGAGTAGGCGACCTCTCCACTCTCCATATAGCCAGCCGAGACGATGAGCATCGTCGTGATCCGCTCCGAGCGCAACGCCTCTCGCGCAGCCTGCTCGTCCGCATAGAGGGTGACCTGCTCCTCCCAGCTAGGGAGCAGGGGCGTAAACACGCCGCTATGATCGACGATCCCAATGGGTGCGCTGTCAGCGTCCAAGCCCGATATAAAGATGCGGTCCATGTCGCCGCCCAGCAGCGCGCTCACCAGGAGAAAGACCAGCCCGATGATCGGCACCGCCACGGTAAAGATGATATACGCGGGCCGACGGACGTTGACGCGAAACTCGTGGGATGCAATCACCAGCATGCGCTTCATACCGCCTCCGATCGCACTGCCGCCACAAAGACGTCTTGCAGGGGCGCGGTGGCCACCTCATAGCTCTGAATCTCGATGTCCGCATCAAGCAAAAGCCGCAACAGATCGCGCGGCTCACGGTCCGCCAGGTGCACGATCTTGACGCCGTTCCGATCCTCGACGTTCTCCGCGCCCAGCACGGCCGCCAGAGCGTCTGCCCCCACACTGGTACGCAGGCGCACGGTGCGTTCGGCATAGCGCCGCTTGATCTCGGCCACCGAGCCATACAGCACCGCACGACCATGATTGATCAGCACAATGCGGTCGCATAGCTCCTCCACCAGGTTCATCTGGTGCGAGCTCAGAGCGATCGTCTTGCCCCTGGACTGGAGCTCGTGGAGGATCTCTTTGACGAGATTCACGTTCATAGGGTCCAGCCCCTGGAACGGTTCGTCCAGGATCACCAAGTCAGGATCATGGACCAACGTGGCCACGAGCTGGGCCTTTTGCTGCATGCCACGGCTGAGCTCGCTGATCTTGTCTTGGGCGCGATCATGGAGATCGACGCGCTCGAGCCAGGTGAGCGCGTTCTGATGGGCGGTGTCGACATCCAGGCCCTTGAGCTGGGCCAGGAACACCAGCACCTCGAGCAGACGTTGCTTGGCATACAACCCGCGCTCCTCGGGCAGGTAGCCGATGCGCCCGCGCACGTTGGAGGGCAGATCCCCCAGAATACGGACGGTGCCCTCATCGGCCGGCACAATGCCCATCAGCGCCCGGATGGTGCTGGTCTTGCCCGCTCCGTTGGGGCCGAGGAGGCCGAACAGCTCCCCCCGCTCGATGCTGAATGAGAGGTGGTCAACCGCGGTGACCTGATCGTAGCGCTTGACAAGGTCGACGACCGAGAGGGCTGGCTCTGACATCGCATCGCCTCCGTTGGATACGGGGACCGCATCGGGCAATGATTGTAGCACAGAGAGCAGTTCACACCAAGGTGCCGTGCTCTTTCATCGAACATATCACCCGGGCACACTGTTCTCCCCAGGCGAGATCATTGTCGAGAGGCTAGCGTGGCCTCGGCGAACCTGATCCGGCACAGCGCCCGCAACCGATGCCACCGCAG
>CAZUZB010000048.1:0-3242 GCA_964624695.1 uncultured Anaerolineales bacterium
CGTGAAAACCGGGTTGACGGCAGGCATCCCCCATGCTACAATCTGCTCAACTGCGATGAGCAGGAGGAGTAGGCTAGCGGGCGCTGGTAGAGAAGAGGGGTCACCGGCTGAAAGCCCCTCGCAGCAAGCGTAGCCGAAAGTCGCCTGGGAGCAGGCCGGCTGAGTGATTAGGCCGGTCCGGGAACGCCCGTTACAGCGATCGAGAGCGGTGGCGTGCCTCATGAGCCGCCGAACTGGAGTGGTACCGCGGAAGGGCTCTTTCGTCTCCAATGGACGAACGAGCTCTTTTTGTTGCACGGCCGGCGTGGTGCTGGCCGGAGAGGAGAACCCATGAGCGCTCAAGCCCCCCTTCCCGCCGAGATGCCCAAGATCTATGACGCCGGGCTGATCGAACAGCCGCTCTATGCGTGGTGGGAGAGACAGCGGTACTTTCGCCCCGAGATTGACCCCGAGCGCGAGCCGTTCGTCATCTCCATGCCGCCCCCCAATGTGACCGGGGCCCTGCACCTGGGCCACGCCATCATGTCCAGCATCGAGGACGCCTTGATCCGCTATCATCGGATGCTGGGCGAGCCCACGCTGTGGCTCCCAGGCAGCGACCATGCCGGCATCGCCACCCAGAACGTGGTGGAACGCGAGCTGGCTCGTGAGGGCCTCACCCGTCATGACTTGGGACGCGACGGGTTCATCGAGCGCGTGTGGGAGTGGAAAGCGGTCTATCACGCCCGCATCACCCAGCAACAGCGCCGCCTGGGCATCTCGTGCGACTGGGAACGCGAGCGGTTCACCATGGACGAGGACCTCTCCCGCGCCGTGCGCGAGGCCTTTGTGCGCTTGTATGACCAGGGGCTGATCTACCGCGGACTCTACCTGGTCAACTGGTGCTCTCGCTGTGGCACGGCCGTTTCCGATCTCGAGGTGGAACACGCCGAGACCGACACCAACCTGTGGCACGTGCGCTACTGGACGCCCGATCGCTCCCGCTCCATCGTGGTAGCCACCACCCGCCCCGAGACGATCCTGGGCGATACGGCCGTGGCGGTGCATCCCGACGATGACCGCTACCGCGACCTCATCGGGCAGCAGGTGGTGATCCCGTTCGTCCAGCGCGAGGTGCCCATCATCGCCGATGAGGCGGTCGATTCCCAGTTCGGCACCGGCGCCGTCAAGGTCACCCCCGCTCACGACCCGGTGGACTATGAGATCGGGCAGCGACACGGCCTGCCCAGCGTCGACGTGATGACGAACCAAGGAGCCATGAGCGATGCCGCCGGCCCCTTTGCTGGCATGAGCACGCTGGATTGCCGCCAAGCGCTGGTGGCTCAGCTAGACGAGGCCGGCGATCTGATCAAGATCGAGCCCTACCATCACAGCGTGGGACACTGCCAGCGCTGCGATACGGTCATCGAGCCGCGCATCTCCACCCAGTGGTTCGTCAAGGCCAAGCCGTTGGCAGAGCCGGCCCTCCAGGCCGTTCGCGACGGCCGCCTGCGCATCGTGCCCGAGCGCTTTGCCAAGGTCTATACCGATTGGCTGGAGGGTATCCGCGATTGGTGTATCTCCCGCCAGCTTTGGTGGGGGCACCGCATCCCGGTGTGGTACTGCGACGCGTGCGGCGCCATGATGACGGGGCGCGAGGATCCCACCATCTGCACCCAGTGCGGCGGCAGCGAGCTCACCCAAGACCCCGACGTGCTCGACACCTGGTTCTCGTCGGCCCTCTGGCCTTTTTCGACGCTGGGCTGGCCCGATGACACGGCCGATCTGCGCTACTTTTACCCAACGTCGGTCATGGAAACGGGCTATGACATCCTGTTCTTCTGGGTCGCGCGCATGGCGATGATGGGCCTGGAGATGACGGGCGAGCTACCGTTCCACACCGTCTACCTCCACGGCTTGGTACGCGATCGCAACGGCAACAAGATCAGCAAGTCGCTGCCGGACGTGGACCAGTACGACCCGCTGCTGGTGATCGACGAGTACGGCCTGGACGCGCTGCGCTTTACTCTGCTGACCGGCTCCACCCCGGGCAACGACATGAAGCTGGCCATGGAGCGCGTGGAATCCAACCGCAATTTCTGCAACAAGATCTGGCAGGCGGCGCGATATGTCCTCAGCAATCTGGGCGAGGAGGCGGAACGGTTTGCGCCGCCGGAAGAGCCGCTGGATCCCGCCACCCTGGAGGATCCGCTGGACCGCTGGATCGTGAGCCGCCACCATGACCTGATCGGCGAGACTACCCGCCTGGTGAACGCCTTTCAGATCGGCGAGGCGGGTCGGCAGCTCTACGAGTTCCTCTGGGGCGAGTACTGCGACTGGTACATCGAGGCCAGCAAGGTGCGCCTCCGGGACCAGGATAGCGCCGCGGGCGATGACGCCCGACGGGTGCTGGTCTATGTGCTCGAGGGCAGCCTGCGGCTGCTCCATCCCTTTATGCCGTTCGTGACCGAGGCCATCTGGCAATACCTGCCTCATCGCGGCGACGCGCTGATCGTGGCTCCGTGGCCCACCAATGGCCCCTCCGATGCCAGGGCCATCGCCGATGCCGAGAGCTTTTTCGAGCTGGTGCGTGCCATCCGCAACGCCCGCGCCGAGTATGAAGTGGAGCCTGCCCGTTGGATTGCTGCCGTCATCGCCGCAGGAGACCAGGCCCCCTGGCTGGAGAAGGTGCGTGGCGTGCTCTCCAATCTGGCTCGTGTGGAGCTGTCCCGCCTGGTAATTGCCGAGCAGCTCGATGCCAAGCCTGCCCAAGCTCTAGCCCTGGTCGTCGGCAAGGTGGAATGCTACCTGCCCCTGGCGGACCTGGTCGACCTCGATCGTGAGAGGGAACGCCTGCGTAGCGAGATCGAGGCTGCCGAGGGCGAGATCGCCCGCTCGGAAAAGCTGCTGAGCAACAAAGGGTTCTGCAGCAAGGCTCCTGCGGAGGTGGTGCAACGCGAGCGCGAGAAGCTGGCCGCCCACCGCGAGCGCAAGCGGCGGCTGGAGGAGCGGTTGGCAACGATCGAGTTGTAGCATCGCGTCCACGTAGACGCTCAAGGGCGGGCCCCTTCTGGGGCCCGCCCTTTTTTTCCTGCCAGAAGCGACCGTTAGCTAACCTTGCGCGCCTTGTTGCGCTTGATCAGCTTGACGATCAGCCAGAGCACCACGATGGGCACGATCAGGATCGGCGAGAACACCACGATATAGATGCCCAGATCGACCAGCACCTGGAGCACCGATAGCAACGATCGGGCGGCCTCGCT
>CAZUZB010000048.1:3342-16576 GCA_964624695.1 uncultured Anaerolineales bacterium
TAGGTGTGCGACTGGGTCACATAGCCCTGGTAGCTCGCCAGCAGAGCAGTGATCGCATCGACGGCCGCCTCGGTCTCCTTGACCACCACCGACAGATTGGCCGTGCGGATGATCATCTGTTGAGCTACAGAGCCAAGGCCCGCCTCCTCGGCGCTGGCATAGTTCCCATCGGCGACAGCCACGTACTCTACCTGCTTTTCGGCCATGGCCGGCTCGGCCGGCGCCATCTCGGCGCGGTCCCAACTGTCCGCAGGAGATGTCGCGGCTTGCTGGCCAGCGCACCCCGTCACCAACAACGCCAACAGGGCGATCACCGAGATCGAACGAACGGTGTGCCTACGCATATCTGCTCCTCCTCTGGGTTGCGTCAGCGGTCCAACACTAGGACGCGCCGTCGAGCCGTCCAGTTCCATCCGGGCGGCGAGGTCACCAACCAAGCTCCAGCCGCGAAATGTTACGGCGCGGCAGGCCGGCCTTGCGCATCAGCGCCTGGGTCGCCTCGACATCATACGCCACCCGCCGGTGCTCGATCGCCATGCTATCGGTCTCGATGACCATGTACGCGGCTCGCGGATCACCATCGCGCGGCTGGCCCACGCTACCGGGGTTGGCAATGTAACGCCCTTGGCCCAACGTAAAAGGCTCGCCCTCGGGCAGCCGAGATGCCTGACAGTCGCCTCCATCGGGCGACAAGGCAAAGAGAATGGGCACATGAGTGTGTCCGACGAGGCAGAGCTTGGTCTCGAAAAAGCCAAAGCTGAGCTTGGCAACGCTGGCATAGATCAGATATTCCCAGATGGGATAGCGCGGGCTGCCGTGCGCTAGCGTCACTTTTTCCTCGACGATAGCCTCGGGAGCCGCCTCCAGGTAGGCCAACGACGCCGCATCGAGTTGTTCGCGGTTCCAGAGATTGGCCTTGCGCGCATCGCCATTGAAATCATCCAGCGGGATCTTGCCCAGCACGCCCCAGTCATGGTTGCCAGCAATGTGCAGATGATCGTACGCACACAGCGTAGCGATACACTCGTTGGGTTGCGGGCCGTACCCGACGACATCTCCCAGCGACCAGAGGGCGTCAAACTGGCCGGCATCCTCTAGGACGGCCTGCAGAGCAGCCAAGTTCGAGTGCACATCCGAAATCACCAAAACGCGCACACACAGCTCCTTGCCAGAGTCTCCTGGCCAAGTGTATCCGCGAGGATCGCCGCTGGCAAGGACAAGCATTGACCATCCCCCCTCAGGTCACTAGAATATGGGGCGGCCGCAAGAATGAAAGGAAGATCGGCATGCCCTCCATCATCGCCGTGGGCGAAGCCTTGGTCGAGATCATGCGAACCGAGCTGGACCGGCCGCTGGATCGCCCAGCGGCCTTTGCCGGGCCGTTCCCCAGCGGAGCTCCGGCCATCTTTGCCAGCGCTGCTGCCCGCCTGGGCGCATCGGTGGGCATGGTGGCCACCGTTGGCGATGACGCCTTTGGGCGTTGCATCAGCGACCGACTGCGTGCCGACGGGCTGGATCTAGGTGCACTGCAGGTCTCGCGGACAAGGCTAACGGGCATGGCCTTTGTGTCCTACCGCTCTGACGGCGAGCGATCCTTCTTGTTCCACCTGCGCGATGCGGCGGCGGCCGACGTGTCGTTGGATCAGATTCCTGATGGCTATCTGGACGACGTGCGCCATCTCCACATTGCCGGCTCTTCCCTCAGCGTGGGCGCATCGCTACGCGAGGCCTGTTACGCCCTGGCGCAACGCGTCCACCGGCGTGGCGGCGCCATCTCGCTGGATCCCAACCTGCGCCCGGAGCTGATGCCGGTGGCCGAGATCCGCGCCATCTGCCAGCCGATCCTGGATGTCGCCACCTATGTGCTGCCCAGCGGCGCCGAGTTGCTAGGACTGGTGGACGCAGCCACGCCCGAGCAGGGAGCTCAAGAGCTGCTGAGGCGCGGCGTCAAGCTCGTGGCCCTCAAGCGCGGAGCCGAGGGATCCACCTTGTACACATCAGACGGCGCGCTGGACGTGCCCCCGTACCACGTTGCCGAGGTGGACCCCACCGGCGCCGGCGATTGCTACGCGGCTGGCTTGGTAACGGCGCTCCTCAGGGGATGGGACCTCGCCACGGCAGGGATGCTGGCCAACGCTGTGGGCGCTTTGGCCACCACGCGCCTGGGACCCATGGAGGGCACCTTTCCGCTGGCAGAGGTAGCTCGGTTCATGGCCGAACAGGGCCGTCCGCTGCCTGACGGGCTGATCTAGTCACCACGTGGAGGAGCATGCCATGCCGCGACCGGCCATCATCGTCCACGGAGGCGCGGGAGACATCCCTGACGAGCACGCCACCGGGCATCGCCGTGGTGTGCAGCGCGCTAGCCAGGTGGGCTGGGAGATCCTGGTCGCCGGGGGCAGCGCCGAGGACGCGGTGGAGGCTGCCATCCGGGTATTGGAGGATGACGAGGTCTTTGACGCCGGGCGAGGCTCGTTCCTCGATCTCGACGGGGCGCTTTCCATGGATGCAGCCTTTATGGAGGGAACCCATCTGGAAGCAGGAGCCGTAGCCGCCGTCTCAGAGATACGAAACCCCATTACGTTGGCGCGGCTGCTCGTGCCCGCCCCCCACGTGCTCCTCGTCGGCGAGGGAGCGCATCGCTGGGCGGAGCAGCAGGGCCTGCCGCGCTGCTCGCCTGACGACCTGATCGTCCCGCGCGAGCGCGAACGGGTGCGGGCGCATCAGGGGGCGCATGACACGGTGGGCGCTGTGGCGCTGGACCGGCGCGGCCATCTTGCGGCCGGCGTCTCGACCGGTGGATCGCCCCTCAAGGTGCCCGGCCGGGTGGGCGATGTGCCCTGCATCGGCGCCGGGCTCTACGCCGACGATCTGGTCGGGGGCGTATCCTGCACCGGCGTCGGCGAAAAGATCACGCGCATCGTCATGGCCAAGCGCTGCATCGACCGCATGGCACGGGGGGCTGTCACCCCTCAGCAGGCCGCCGAGGAGGCCATCGCCTACCTCGCACAACGGGTGCAGGGCCAGGGCGGCCTGATCATCCTCTCGCCCGATGGGCAAGTGGGCTGCGCCATGAACACCCCGCGCATGTCGCGCGCCTGGATCACCCCCGACGGCGCCCATGTAGGGCTCGATCCCACGGATTAGGGCGCCAGCCAACCCTCGTCGACCAGGATATCCCGCAAGAGGGCCACCCCCTCGCGCACCAGCGGCCGGCAGCGGTGCGGTTGGTCGGGCAGGGCGTCCCGCAACGTGCCACAGCGCGTGGCCCCAAACTCCTGCAGAAAACGATCGCGCCAAGCTTGGGCGAGGCGTTGGGCCTCGTCATCGGGCCGATCGGGCAGCTCCCGCCCTAGCAGCGCACCGATGAGCAGCACGCCCCCGCTCAAGAGGCCGCACATCTCCTCTCGCGAGCCCCCCACCCCGCCCCCAAAGGGACTGCTGGCTTTGGCTAGCGGGCCAGGCACCGCGCCGAACAACGCCTCGCCCACGGCGAGGACGAGCGCCTCCGATCAATGGCCACCGGCGGCATAAAGCGCGTCCGCGCGGGCAAGCACCTTGTCGGTCATGACACCTCGTTTTGAATGGTTGTACGCAGCACCAGCCCCGCCCCCGGGCCAGAACGGCACAAGAAAGCCTGGGCGCGATTGCCGGTCTCCCGCTCGTACATGGGAGGGATGGTAGCGCAAAAGGTGGCCGCCTGGTCATTGGCGACCAACGCCACGATGCAGCCGCCCCACCCGGCACCGGTCAGCCTCGCTCCCGCGACGCCTTTCTCGCGCCGAGCCAGCTCGACCAGGACCTCGATCTCGGGCGTGCTGATCTCATAGTCGTCGCGCGCACTGGCATGAGCCTGATTCATCAGGGCGCCAAAAGACGGGACATCGCCGGCCCGCAGCCGTGCCACGGCCGCCAACACGCGCGCGTTCTCGGTCACCACGTGCCGGCAACGCTTGCGCACCAGAAACTGGTCCGTCTCGGTAGCCACGCCGCGATCCAGCAGCGCGTCGGGATCGATGCCCAACGCTGCCAGCTCGGCGCGGGTGATCGATTCGGGCAAGAGTGGCTCCAGTTCGCTCCAGGGGAGATCCTCGGCGTCGCGCAACGCCTGGATCTCTGGATAGTGGCGCTGTAGAAGCTTGACGCCAACGCGACATTCGGCGACGCGACGATTAAAGTGGGGCCCCGTGTTCCGATGACGGACGCCGCTATCCACCACCACCACCGCATAACCTGCCGGCAGGGGCACGTGCTCATAGGCATAGTCGGCCGCCCCGCCACGAGGCCGACAGTCCAGGAACAGCGCGTGGTCGCCCCGAGCCAGAACGGCACTGAACTGATCCATGATGCCGCCGCGTGTGCCCACATACCATTCGGCGCGGCCGCAAACGTCGGCCAGAGCCGGCCCGGCCAAGTTCAGCTCGTTCACTTGCACCAGCGCCACCGCCATGGCCACGGTGAACGCCGACGAGGACGACAGCCCAGAGCCACGAGGGATCCCATAGGGCGAACGACCATCGACCAAGGCATCCATGCCGCGCAAGGCCACCGCAGATTCGCGAGCCAGCAACTGTGCGGGCCCTTGGGCATAGTTGGCCCAGTCGCCCACGGGCTCCGCCGGGATCTCGGGGCGCACATGGAACTGGCGGCCCGGGTAGGCGCTCTCCACGTTCTGCAGGCGGACGAGGTCATCCTCCCGCGGGCGGCAGAGCAGCAAGACGTCCTTGTCCAATGCAGCGGGCAGCACATAGCCCTGGTTATAGTCGGTGTGCTCGCCAATCAGGTTCACCCGACCCGGAGCTCGCAAGACCCAGACCTCCCCCGGCCCAAAGAGCTGCACGAACGTCAAGAGATCCGTGCGATAACGCTCCCTCTGACCCGCGAGCAGCGCGGGGTCTTCACCGTACACCCCTTCCAGGGCCTCCAGCAATCGATCATCCGGCTCCATCTGCCCGTCTCCCCCATCTCGGCGGCTGACCAGGCGACAGTATCGCCGAGAGGTCAGCGGCCTGTCAAACGGGGACGGCGCAAACCCCGCAGAGCGCGTTGCACTGCGCGCCTCCCGCTGGTACCATGCCTCAGCGTTAGCATAGTGACCTGGAGGGTCAGGTGATGGCAGGAACGATGCAACTCGGTCGCAAAGAGTCTTTATGGGTGTGCTTGCTGCTCTTGGGCCATATCGCGCTGGGTATCTACTATAGCGTGACCATCCCGATCTGGGAGGCTCATGACGAGGTGGGGCACTATGCCAATCTGCGGTACATTGCCACAGAAAAGCGACTGCCGCCACCAGGCACCCAGACCGCACCAGCCCAAGACGAGACCCACCAGCCCCCACTCTACTATATCCTGGCCGCGCTCCCCGTCTCGCTGATTGACTTGCCCGACGAGATCGACTACCGGCCGAACCGCTACGTCCGCTACCCCGACGCCCAAGGTGGCCACAACGTGGCCATGCACGACCCGGCGGCGGAATCGTGGCCCTATCGCGGCGACGTGCTGGGCGTGCACCTGGCACGTTGCGTCTCAGTAATGCTCGGCGGACTGGTGCTCTTGGTAGTGTACCAGTGTGGGCGTTGCGCCTGGCCAGACCATCCCACCATCCGCTGGCTGGCAACGTTGATGGTAGCCTTGTGGCCACAGTTCCGCTTTAGCAGCGCCGTGGTCAATAACGACATCGCAGTCACCCTGGCGGCTGCGGTAGCGCTCTATGGCAGCATCCGAGTGCTCCAGAGCCGAGACACCCTCCGTTCGCTCTTGGTGCTCGCCCTGGGCGTGGGCATGCTCGCCCTCACCAAGACCAACGGCCTCCCCCTGCTCCTGATTCCCGCCCTCGCCTTGGGAATCGCCGTGGTGCAGCGAGGTGGGCGCCGAGCCATTCTGCTGGGCTTGGGAGCCCTGATCCTCGGCGGCCTCGTGGCAGGATGGTGGTACGCGCGTAACCTGGCCGCTACCGGCGGCCTCCTGGCTGGCCCATGGAACGCCCTCTGGAGCCTGCTCACGGAAAAGGGCACCGTTCCCACCGCGTTATCGGGGCTAACCCGTTGGGGATCCTGGTGGCACGCCCTGCGAACCTTCTGGGCGGGGTTTGGCCAAAACAACGTCGCTTACGAGCGGTGGGTCTACCTCGCCGCCCTCGGCGTCATCCTACCACCGGTGTTCGGGGTGGTCTACTGGCTTTGGCGCCGCCCGCCCGTCTCGCAACGGATCGTGGTGGGCCTGGCATCAATCATGGTTGTCGTCGCATTCGCGGTGCCGCAGGCCCTCTGGGCGTTGCGAGACTGGTCGCACGTGCAGGGCCGTTACCTTTTGCCCGGATTGCCCGCCCTCGGCCTCGTTCTCGGGCTGGGATGGGTCTCCTTGGGCGATGCGCTCAAATCCAGATGGGTGCCGTGGGTTCCGCTGGGCGCCATGGCCTTCCTGGCCATCCTGACGCCTTCCCTGGTGATCATGCCCGCGTACGATTATCCCAAGACTCTGTCCTCCGAGGAGTTGGCCGTCTACCATGCATCCCAGTTCCGCTTTGGCAGCGTGATCGACATGGTCGGCTGGAGAATCCAGACCCCGGCGGTGGATGCCGATGGCGTGTTCGAGGCCGAGCTGGTCTGGCAAGCGCACAAGCCCATCTGGACCATGCTGGTGCTCTCGGCCAAGCTGTACGACGACGCCGGTATGCTCTTGTCCGAGGTCACGCGCTATCCTGGGAATGGGTCGCTGGCCACCGACACCTGGGAGCCGGGGATCTATCTGGAGATTCTGGCGATGCCCTTGGCAGAGCCTCTGGGCGATGACTCCCATCGGGCCATCTGGCTGGATGTCAGCCTCTATCCGCGCTGGACCCCCGACAAGCCTCTGGCCGTGTTTTACGCCGACGGAAGCCGCATCGGCAGCACGCTACGGCTGGGCCCGACCAAGCTCAGAGGCGCCAACGACAGCCTAGAGGGGCTCACACCTGTATCATACCTCTTTGGGGACGCCCTAGCCTTGCGCGGCTTGGCAGCAGACCGTGACGGCGACCAGCTCCTGATCGAGAGTGGCTGGCGCGCAGAAGCGGCCCCGACAGCCGATCTACAGATCTCGTTGCAGATCCGGGGGGCAGGCAACCATGTGATCGCCCAGGCCGACGGACCGTTGGCCAACGGACGCCTGCCCACGTCCCTCTGGGAACCCGGCGACGCGTTCGTGGACCGGCGGATCATCACGCTGCCGGAACAGGTCGAGGGTGAGCTGACGGTGTACCTCTGCCTCTACGAACTGGGCAATCTACAACGTTGGCCCGTGCTGCTGGAGGACGGATCCAGCGCATCGGAGCTGGTGCTGGGCGAGATCGCATCGGAGGACGCGCGTTTCGCTCCGCTCTGGTGATCGGCACGTTTCGTTGACCCGGCTCCCGGCTGATGGTATACTCTGGCCGTCAATAGCCGTGACGGAGACCAGTAGCCCGACCCGCTCTCCGCAGAGAGCTGCCGGCAGGTGCAAGGCAGTGGGGGCGACGGGTGAATCCCCTCCCGAGCTGGGCGCCAAGCGGCGCGTCCGCCCAAGCGCTCCCGGTAGCTCCCGTTAACGAGCATCGCCCGACCAGGGCGATTGAGGCCCCTGCCGCAAGGCGGGCGCAAAGCCAGGTGGCACCACGAGCGCTCCTCGTCCTGCGTGATGAGGAGCGCTTTTGCATGGCCCAAGGAGGAAGAGGAAATGATCGAGCTAGGCTACATCCGCGAGCACGCTGACGAGGTGCGCCAGGCCCTCGCTCACCTCAACGCCGAGGCCCCCATCGACGAGATCCTGGAGCTGGACGAACGGCGTCGCGCGCTTCTGGCCGAGGTCGAGACACTGCGGGCCGAGCGCAACCGCGTCTCCAAAGAGATCCCGCGCACCCAGGATGCCCAGGCCAAGCGCGAGATGATCGCCGCCATGCGGGCCGTGGGCGATCGCATCACGAGCCTGGAGGCGGATCTGGGCCCCGTGCAGGCGCGTCTGGACCAGGCGCTGCTCGAGGTGCCCAACATGCCCCATCCCAGCGTGCCCATCGGCCCCGACGAGAGCCACAACGTGGTGCTCCGCACCGTGGGAGACATACCTGAACTGGGTTTTGAACCCCGCCCACACTGGGAACTGGGCACAGATCTGGGGCTGATCGACTTTGACCGGGGCGTCAAGATCTCGGGCTCGCGCTTTTACCTCCTCCGTGGAGGCGCTGCCAGGCTGCAGCGGGCCCTGATCGCCTGGATGATCGACGTCCACGTGCGCGAACATGGCTATGAGGAGGTCTATCCCCCCTACCTCGTTCGCCGAGAGTGTCTGTACGGGACGGCGCAGTTGCCCAAGTTCGCCGAGAACCAGTACTATGACGCCGAAGATGACCTTTGGCTGGTGCCGACGGCCGAGGTGCCCATCACCAACATGTACCGCGAAGAGATCCTCGCCGAGGAGCAGTTGCCGATCTACCACGTGGCCTATTCAGCCTGCTTTCGCCGTGAAAAGATGTCCGCCGGCAGAGACACGCGCGGCATCAAGCGTGGCCACCAGTTCGACAAGGTCGAGATGGTCAAGTTTGTGCATCCCGATACCTCCATGGACGAGCTGATGCGCCTGCTGGACAATGCCGAGGATATCTGCCGCCAGCTCGAGCTGCCCTATCGCGTCGTACAGATGTGTACGGGAGACCTTAGCTTTTCGGCAGCCGTCAAGTACGATATCGAGCTATGGGCAGCCGGCTGCCAGGAATGGCTGGAGGTCTCATCCTGCAGCAATTTCGGCGAGTTTCAGGCCCGCCGAGCCAACATCCGCTACCGCCCACAGGATGGCGGCAAGCCCCAATACGTGCACACCCTCAACGGCTCGGGGCTAGCGCTGCCACGCCTGATGATCGCCATTCTGGAGAACTATCAACAAGAGGACGGTACGATCCTGGTGCCCGAGGTGGTGCGTCCCTACATGGGTGGGACGGCACGGCTCCCCTGAGGGACGCTTGATGACACAGTAGCCTAGTGGAAGGAAAGCGAAACATGTCTTCTGAGCTGTTCGATCTGACGGGCCGCGTGGCCATGGTCACCGGGTCCAGCCGCGGCATCGGCCAAGGGATCGCGTTGGGGCTGGCAGGAGCGGGCGCCGACATCGTAGCGATCTCGCGTGGGTCCTGTGAGGAGACGCAGCAAAGGGTCACCAAGCTGGGACGGCGCTTTCTTCATCTGCCCTGCGACCTCGCCGCCGCGAGCGTCCAGGATCTGCAAGCTTTGGTGCAGCGCGCCGTTGATGAGATGGGCGGGCTGGATATTCTGGTAAACGCCGCCGGCACGATCACACGCCACTCGGTACTCGAGTACCCAGAAGAGGATTGGGATCAGGTCCTCCAGGTGAACCTGAAGGCCGTGATGTATCTCTCCCAGGCCGCCGCACGGCACTTTGCCAAGATCGAAGGCGGCAAGATCATCAATATCGCTTCGGCCCTGTCCGTGCAAGGCGGTATATTGGTACCAGCCTATGCCGCCGCCAAGCATGGCGTGGTGGGCATCACCCGCTCGCTGGCCAACGAGCTGGCGGCCAAGAACATCAACGTCAACGCCATCATTCCGGGCTATATCTTGACCGATATGACCGCGCCGCTGGCCGCTGACCCAGAACGCAACCAGCCGATCCTAGCCCGCATCCCGGCGGGGCGTTGGGGCAAGCCGGCCGACTTTGCCGGCGTGGCCGTGTTCCTCGCATCCCACGCATCGGACTATTGCCACGCCACGATCATCGCGGTCGACGGGGGCTGGCTCAGCCGCTAACGCCCAAGCTGCGCGGCATGAACGCCAAAAGCGGGAGCGCTGATGCGCTCCCGCTCACGTCTCTCTCGCCCGTGAACTGAGGCGGCTAGAACCAGCCGCTATACCGAGAAAAGTGCTCCATCCACACTTCGCCGAGCTCGCCATCACCATCGATATCGCTCGTCCTGATAGGCACGAGCATGTTGCGATAGTGATAGTACACGACCTCCGCCGACCCGAACTTGATCAGGACAGGACGGGTGAATGTGCGGTCGGGCAGAAAATCGACACAGAACCCGCCATTTCTGTCTGCGGTCAGATGGATTATCACCGGACCGCCCTTGGGCAACGCCCCGGGGGGGATGGTCACGCTCACATCACCAACGGTGAGCGTATAGTCCTGAGTCGCCCTTGCGGGCACCATCATGAACCCCATAGCGCGTGAGGTCTTTGTCGCCGAGGCCGCCAACGGCATGACCAAAACGCCGAGCAACAACGCAACCGAGAGAATGGCTACCAGACGTCGTCTTGTGCGCATCAGGGTACCTCCCCGACCAGCTAGTGCAGAGTTTAGCCAAGAGACAAAAGCTCTCCCTGCCATCATTGTACCCCGGGCGCCAGAGCCCCTGCGTAAAGCGGGCGTGAACGGCTATGCTCCTTTACGTGAATTCAGGATGAACGTCACTCTGTCCGAGAGTGGCCGCCGAGCGCCAGCCGCAGCAAAAGAATCCCCAGCAAGGCCACCCCCGCCACGGCCATGATGATGAGACGCCCGCGATCATACCGAGAAAAAGTCGCGGCAGGCTGCCCCCGCTCCCCGAACGAGACCCTCCCGACGGGAAAAGGCTCCCCCGCTCCATCGTCATCCAGCGCGATCTGGTAGATCCAGTAGCTGCCTTGGGGCATGTCGCGCCAGATGTCGCGCTGCTCGGCCAAGGCGTGATACGCCAGCCGCTGCTCATAGGTCGGCTCATTCCCCGGGGCCAGCGCGCCCTCGATCTCGATGGCCTGCCACTGCACCAGCGAGTCCTCAGCAGCCCAGAGCGTGCCGAGGACACCTAGGTCGACCTGCTCCTCGTAGCGGATCGTCGTGCGCCAAAGGTTCTGCTCGCGCAAGTAGGTCGCGGCTAGCCCTCCCCAGGAGCTTTGCACCACGGCGCTCAGGAGATCGTTCGCGTCGATCACGTCTGCCAGCCATTCCCCGTCCTCGGATGACGACGCAAGAGCCGCTCTTGGAACGACGGACCTAAGCGTGGCCGTCTCACCATCGCACGCCAGGCTGGTGGACATCAGCTCACTAGCACTCAGCCGCAAAGCCAGATCCTGTAGCCTCTGGCAAGTCGTCTCCGCGGTGGGCGCATAGAGGCGAAACCGCTGCTCGGCCACCCGCGCCTCGCTGCTTACGGTGATGGTCGTCACAACGGAGGCGAAAGGCGGCGCATACCGCAGGAGCGAATCACGGGTCTGGGGGGATATCTCGTCCTTGATCGCTTCCAGGGCCTGTTGCAGGCGCCCGCTTTCAGCCAGGGATAGCGCCAACCGCAACGCCAGCGCCTCTTGGCGCTGATCGACCAGGTCTCCTCCCAGAATGTCTTCGGCCTGCCGCACAAAGGCCAGCGCCATGGCGGGATTGCCCGCCTCCTCTGCCGCCAACGCCGCTTCCAGGCTCAGCTCGCCCAGCCGTTGATCGAGTTCCGGGGTTCGGTGCGCCGGCGCGATCGCCTCTAGCTGCTCCACCGCAAGCGCAAGGTACGGCAGCCGTTCGTCAGGATGCGCCTCTGCCCTGGCGGCATAGAGATCAGCGACGCTGGCGCGCAGTGCCGCGCGGTCAGGGTGGCGTTGGATGGCCGTCAGAAGCTCGCCGATTCCCGCAGCATAAAACGCGTCGCCCGCCCAACCTCGCTCCGCAGCCTCGCGGCCGAGATCGAGATAGACCAGTCCCAGCGCCTCGGGGTCGTCGGCCGCGCGCAGCCGACCCAGTTGGGACCACGTCGCAGGCGCCAGTGAGACCACCTGGAGGGGCTCTGTCCCAGACAGATCCCAGACAGCCTCAGCGCCCTGCAGCGCATAGCCAGCGGGCGTGGCCGCGAGCAGGACCTCGTCGCTGATCCGCTCTGGGTAGCGCAGGATCACCCGTGTGGCTGGGACCTTGCCCCATGGCTGGAGATCTGCCGGACTCCAGGTCCACGCCACCAGATTCGCCTCCATCGGGGCGGTCTCGAACGAAACCACCACCTCCATCGTCTGCCCTGCGGCGAGGGTGAGGGGAAACTCGGCCAGCCTGCCAGAATCCAGCTCCTGGGCGGTGTCGCCGTGTGATACCTCCACGAAGGACACGGGCAGCTCGGCCCAGTGGACGAGACCGACCTGAGCGCTCACGGCATCGTTCAGGCCGTTGTGAAGGGTGTAGCGCTGCGAACCGCGCAGCACGGTGCCCTCTTCGGTCGCATTGAAGATCACCACGTGGAAACACCCTAGCAGCTCGATGGCCGTGCTCTCGGTAGGAACCAGCAGCGGAAGGGAAAGCGATGGGGCTGTGTCGGCCCTCGCGCGCCCTGGCAAGGGCAGCAGGAGAACCAGAGCCAGACAGACGACGCAGAGGCGTCGAAGCAAAGGAGGGCTGGAATCAAGGGACTCTGAGTGGGTCATGCGAGCATGATAGAGTGTTGCGGCAGGCTGGTCAAGGTTGCTCAAACGGGAGCCGCAAGAGGTCACTCTTGCGCTGGGCGCAGGTGCGCATCAAAGAAAGCGACCATACGCTCCATAAAGAGCTGATCAGCTTCGCCGCGAAAGGTGTGGGGCGTGTTCTCATACAGGTACAGATCGGCCGTCTTGCCCAGCGCCTGCATATGAGCCGCCAACTCCTCCGACCACTCGTAGGGCACCGTCTCGTCATCGACGCTGTGGTGAATGCTCAGAGGCGTGACGATATCCTGCAGATAGCTGGACGGCGAGACCCGTGCGAGATCCTCGGCAGAGGCTGCCATCTCGATGCCAGAGCCTTGCCCTCCCGAACGACGCATTCTCCACGCGAGATTCTCTTGCTCGTCAGGATGCATCGAGCCATAGAGCACCGCTGCGCCAATGCCTTGATCGACGGTCAACACGCGCCAGGTGATGCCCCCACCCATGCTATGTCCCATCAAGGCGATAGCGCTGGGATCGGCCTGGGCCAAAAGACCCGCCTCTCCCGCGGTCTCTCGCACAATCGCCACCAAGTTGAGCATATCGATGGCCATGCCGATCCTGAAGGCGTTCGGGCCGCTATCCGACGGGGGATAGCCGCGCAGATTAGGATGCAGCACGATATAGCCCGCGCGAGCCAGCGCATCGGCATAGCGGGTGGTGTACGCCACCGTCTCATACACCGCGGGATCGATATAGCCATGCAGCACGATGGCCACGGGGAACGGCCCCTCGCCCACGGGCACGTTGACAAAGCCATAGATGGTGAGATCATCGCTGGGATAGGTGATCAGGCTCCG
>CAZUZB010000049.1:0-7122 GCA_964624695.1 uncultured Anaerolineales bacterium
GCCTGCGGCCATCGGGAGCGCTTTCGCCGGTTGCCGCTGTTGGTGGTGGGCGGCGCCAGCGGCTCGGGCAAGTCGGTTCTCTGCCGTGAGCTGACCGGTCGAGTGGATGAGGCCGTGTTGCTCGATGGCGATATCCTGTGGCGCCCCGAGTTCGCCACGCCCGAGGACGGCTACCGTGGCTTTTTCGAGACGTGGCTGCGGCTGGCCAAGAACATTTCCCAGTCGGGGCGGCCGGTGGCCCTGTTCAACGCGGGGATGGTGGTGCCGGGCAACGTCGAGCCGTGCGTGGAGCGACGCTACTTTACGCGCGTGCATTACCTGGCGCTGGTGTGCGAGCCGGAGGAGCTGGCTCGTCGGCTGCGGGCCCGACCCGCGTGGCGCGAGAGCGGCGATGGGGCCTGGATCCAGGAGCAGGTGCGCTTTGACCAGTGGCTCCGCGCGAACGCCCATGGCGATCCGCCGCTCACCCTGGTGGATACGACGGATCTGTCGATCCAGGCGACGGCGGAGCGGGTCGCCGCCTGGATCCATGGCATCGTCAGCTCGGATCGTGCGCTTTAGGCGTTGGCCTCGAGGTAGGGGATCGTCTGCGGGCCCTCGGGCAGCACGCAGATGCGAGCCTCCGGCCCGTAGCGTTCCTTCAGCGCCGCTATGGTGTCCTCCACGCTGCGGCAGGGCACGCAGAGCATACCGGTGATCTCCTCGTCGGACAGGTTCTCGCTATAGACGTGCACCTCGGCGGCGTGGAGCAGCACGCCCGCATGCACCTGGGCCTGCCACTGGTCGTGCGCCTGAAAGCCGGGCTGCTGGAGTAGATCGAGAATCCCCTGGGCCGAGCCGGCCTGATGCACGATCTCGCGATACTCGCCGTGCTCGGGGATGCCATCTTGGCACTCGGCCACATAGATGAGCGTTCCGCCTCGCTTGAGGATGGGAAGCGCCGCGCGCATCCCCTTGCCCCCCTGGTAGAGGTTCAGATCCAGCGGATAGCCGCTGTTGGTGGTGATGACAATGTCGTACAGCTCGTCAACGGGCGCCATGGCGCTCTCGCGGACGGCCTGTACCCCGGCGGCGTGGGCCGCCTCCATCTCGCCCGCAAAGACCCCCGTGATCTCGCGTTTGCGGTTCACGCTGACGTTGAGGATCATGTGAGGTTTCGCCATGCGCGCCGCTTCGCGGATCTCTTCCCACATGGGATTGCCCTCGTTGTAGCCATAGGTAGCCTTGGGGTGGGCCAGCATCGCATAGCCATGGTTTTGCATGATGGTGCGGAACCCCGCGATGCCGGGCAACACCGCTTTGGGGCCGCCGCTGAACCCCGCAAAGAGGTGCGGCTCGATCAACCCCGTCAAGATGCGGACGTCCGCCTCGCAGTAGGGGCGATTTACCAGAATGGGATGCCCAAAGCTGCTGGTTCCCAGGCGCACCAGGTTCTCTTCGTCCCAGGCGTCGTGCTGCAGGATGGGGTAGCGCGCCAAGACCGGCTCGCCCAGGATCTCGGCCAGCTCATCGGGCGTGTTGCAGCGGTGGGTGCCCAGAGCGTTGATCAGCAGGATCTGGTCATCGGGTACGTGCGACAGATGCTCGAGCAGGGGCGGCAGCACCCGCGCCGTGGGCATGGGGCGCGTCAGATCGCTGAACACGATGGCGACTGTATCCTGCGAGGAGACCATCTCGCGGAGCGGCGGGGCCGAGAGCGGCTGCTCGAGCGCCCGGTAGAGAGCCTGGGCCTCATCGGACAAGCCAGGATTCTGCTTGGGGAGCAGGACCGTGGCGTCGTCGGGGATCTCGACCTGCAATCCATGGCGCCCGTAGGCGAGCGAGATCTTCATGGCAACTCCTTCTACCGATGGTGCCGCCTATGGTACCGCGCTGGGTGGCGTTGGGCAAATGCCCCTTGGTTTGACGCTCTGGGCGCGCCGTGTTAGCATCGCGCGCTAGCCTGACACGGGATCTGGAGGTTGTGGTGGCCGACGCCGTTGCGCAACCCAGCTTGGCTGCCCTCAAGCGTTATGAGAAGCACAATTTCATCGTGAATGTGCTGGATCTGACGTTCTATGAGCTGGCGCTGAGCTTTATCTTTGGCTCGACGGTGCTCTCACTCTACACGAGCTATCTCACGTCGTCAGCCTTTCTCATCGGGCTGGTGCCAGCCGTGCAGAACGTCGGATTCTTTCTGCCGCAGCTCCTCCTCTCGCAAAAGACCGAGACGCTGGCCCTGAAAAAGCCGTTCATCATGCGCATCAGTGTGATGGAGCGGCTGCCGTATCTGGTGGTGGCGGCGCTCATCTTTGTGTGGCCCGGTGCTCCGCCGTGGCTGTCCTACGGCGTGTTGCTGCTCTCTCTGGGCACGGGGACCTTTAGCGGGGGGCTGGCGGGGCCGGCCTGGCATGCCATGATCGCCAAGGTGGTGCCCCCGGCGCGTCGCGGGCTGATGTTCAGCCTGGGGCGCGCCATCGGTGCGGGCCTGGGCCTGCTGGGCGCCCTGCTGTCGCGGCGCATCCTGGCCGATCACGCCTACCCCATCTCTTTTGGAATCTGTTTTCTGCTTTCTTTCATGGCGCAAGTGGCCTCCTGGTTCTGTCTCTCGCTCAATCGCGAGCCCTCGGTACCCACCCAACGTCAGTCGGTGGACCGGCGCGCCTATCTGCGAGGGTTGCCGGCGCTCTTGCGGAGCGATGGCAATCTGTGCCGCTATCTCGTGGCGCGCATGTTGGTCATCCTCGGCGGAATGGCGGGCGCCTTTTATATCATCTATGCCAGGCGGGCCTTTGGCGTGGGCGATGCGTTTGCTGGCGAGCTGACCATGGCCGCGCTGGCGGCCCAGGTGACGCTGGTGCCTCTGCTGGGCTGGCTATCGGGTCGCCGCGGCCACAAGTGGCTGGCCGAGCTGGGGGCGTTGATTGCTGCGGCGGGGCTGGTGGGGCTACTGGCAGCGCCCAGTGCGCCGTGGCTGTATGCCGTGTTCGCCGTCATCAACACCGGCAACGCCGCGGTGGGCGTGGCAACGTTTGCCATGAGCATGGAGTTCTGCCACGAGGAGGACGTACCCACCTACACGGCCATGATCAACACGATCATGGCGGCGCCCATCCTCCTGGCTCCGCTGGTGGGAGGCTGGCTGGTGGACGTGATCAGCCTTCGAACGACGTTCGCGGTCGCGCTGGTCTTTTGCTTTGTGGGCTGGGGTTTCATGCGGTGGGCGGTGCGTACCCCTCGCTATGGGGTGCACGAGGCAAAGGCCTAGTCTCCCAGGTGGAGACACGTTCGCAGGTGGCGCGCTAGCTCGGCAAAGTGCGGATCGTACATCATCGCGCGTGTCCTGGGGCGCGCCAGAGCTGTCGCCACCTCCTCGATGATGCGGCCTGGTCGCGGGCTCATCACGAGGACGCGGTCCGCCAGGTAGATGGCCTCCTGGATGTCGTGCGTGACCATGATGGCCGTTTGCCTCTCTTGGCCCCAAATCCGCAACAGCTCGTCGTTCATCCGCTCCCGTGTGAGCGCATCCAGCGAGCCGAACGGTTCGTCCAGGAGCAGCGTGTCGGGCGCGTGGATGAGGGCACGGGCCAGCGACACCCGCTGCTGCATCCCGCCCGAGAGCTCGCGCGGGAACGAATGGTAAAAGTCGGCGAGCCCCACCAGATCGAGCATCGCACGAGCACGCTCTTCTCGCTTCCTGGCTGGGATGCCGAGGATCTGTAGCGGTAGGGCGATGTTTTGGATGACCGTCCGCCACGGCATCAGCGTCGGCTGCTGGAACACCACGCCGATGCTGTTGGTGGGGTGGGTCAGCGGCTGGCCACGGTAGAGAACGCGGCCAGCCGTGGGCTCGACGAGGCCCCCGAGCAGCCGCAGCAAGGTGGACTTGCCGCAGCCGCTGGGGCCGATGATGCACACGAACTCGTGCGGCATGATGGCCATGTCGGCCTGCGCCAGCGCCTCCAGCGAGACGTCTGGCGCGGTATAGGTCATCTGCAGTTCCTGGGCGACCAGGATCGGCTCGGTTGCGCTCAAGGCAGCAGCTCGTTGGTATAGAGGGACGCTGGATCGAGCTCTCCCGAGATGTGGCCCAGCTCGCGCATGGCCTCCACCCCGCGCTCCCAGGCCTCAGGCTCGTTGTGGCCCAGAGGCTCCCCCTGCCAGTAGAGCAGGCACTCTTCCAGCACGGCTCGCTGCACGATGGCGGTTTCATCGTCCATCTCGGGGATGGCGGCACGGGTGAGGGCAAAGGCGGCATCGGGGTCATCCAGGGTGTCCTCCAGGCCGCGCAGGAACGCCCGCAGAACTGCCCGAACCAGCTCGGGATCGTCCGCGATGGTCTGGTCGTTGGTGATGATGCCGTTGGACGGCAGGTCGGTGTAGACGTCCAGGTGGAGGCTGTTGACCGCATAGCCCATAGTGCGGAGCTGGACCGGCTCATTCATGGCATAGCAGATGGCCGCATCGATGCGCCCCTCGGTCAGGCTGGCCACCTGGGTGTAGCCCACCACCTGGAGATCGGCCTCGCCATGATCGATGCCCGCCTCTCGGGCAAAGACCTGCCAGCCGATATAGCTGGCGCCCTTGAGCACGGGGATGCCGACGCGTTTGCCTGCCAGGTCGCTGGCCGAGCCGATTCCCGCCTCCTCGAGGGAGATCACACAGACGGGAAAACGGCGGTACCAGTTGAGCACATAGCGCACGGGCAGGCCGTTGGCACGGGCCAGGATGACCTGGTCGCCGCTGCCGATGGCGAATTGCAGGGTGCCTGCCCCGAGCTGCTCGAGCAGGTCCGTCTCCATGCCATAGTCCAGCGTGATCTCCAGGCCCTCGTCGCGAAAATAGCCTCGTTCCAGGGCCACATAGACGGGCGTGAACTGCACATTGGGGATGTACCCCATGGCCAGGGTGACGGGGCGAAGCTCCTGCGCCTCGGGCGACGGCGTGGGGCTGGGCGAGCAGCCCATGGCGACGATGAGCACCAGCAAGAGTGCAACGATGGTGTAACGTGATCTCACAATACCTCCTCGTTTGAATCAGTGGTTCTCGGGCTGATACCAGGCCAGGAGCCATCGCTCCAGGTGGTCGACGATGCTGTACAGGGTTAGCGCGATGGTCATGAGGGTGAGCAGGGCCACAAACATCAGAGGCGTATCGAAAAGGCCGCGCGCCAGGTTCACCAAAAAGCCCAGGCCGCGATCGGCGGCGACGAACTCGCCCACGACGGCTCCGATGACCGACAGCGTGACGCCGATCTTGAGGCCGCCCAACAGGACGGGAAGGGCCGCTGGCACCTCCAGGTAGGCAAAGATCTGCCAGCGCGTGGAGCCCAAGGAGCGCATCAGCTCGACCAGGCCATGGTCGACGCTGCGGATGCCGATGATGGTGTTCATCAGCACGGGGAAAAAGAGGGTCAGGGCGCAGACCAGCACCTTGGAGAGGCTGCCCGTGCCAAACCAGATCACCAGCAGCGGCGCCAGAGCCACCACGGGGATGGCCTGGGAGGCGACCAGGTAGGGGGCCAGCAGGCGCTCCAGGCGCCGTGATTTGGCCAGGAGGTATCCCAGCACCGTGGCAGTGGAAAGGCCCAACGCCAGCCCGCCGAACACCTCACGCAGGGTGACCAGCGTGTGCCGGAGGAGGATCCCCTGACGCCAAGCCGCAACAAAGCGGGTGGCTACCGCTGTGGGCGAAGGCAAGAGAAAGGTGGGATAGTCGGCCCAGCGCACGACCAGGTCCCAGAGGAGCAGGATCGCCGCCACTCCCCCGAGAGTGATCAGGGCAGCGTGCTTTTGGGGGGCGCGCGGGCGCCTAGCCTTCCATGCGTTCGATCTAATCACAAAAAGCCCCGCTACTGCTAGACAGCAACGGGGCAGAGGCAACCAAACGGTTGGCCGTGCGCCTTCTTCCATCCGGACTTTACCGTCGGCTCCGGAATCACACCGGATCTGCCGCTATGCGGCTCGCGGGCTTGCAGGAGGATCCTGCTTTACCGCCGATCGGGAATCGACTCGTAGAGTCTCACCCTGCCCCGAAGGCTGTCATCTATATCATTGCGCACATTATAGCGCTGGGGGCACGCCTGTCAAGGCGCAGGCGGCGGCAGCCCTGCGCTAGCGCGGGCTGCGAGTTGCCCCTGGGGCCGAACCGCGTAACATGGGCGCGCGGGCTCAGCACGAGATGGGAGGTTCCATGAAGGCGGCGGTGTTCTATGGCGTGGGTGATCTGCGGGTCGAGAGCGATCGGCGTGAGCCCTCTCCTGGTCCCGGGGATGTGTTGCTCGAGGTGGCCGCCTGCGGCATCTGCGGCACTGACCGCCACATCATGCACGGCGAGTTTGACACGGTGCCTCCCGTGATCATCGGGCATGAGCTCTCTGGCGAGGTGGTGGCTGTGGGAGCGGGCGTGACGACGCTGGCGGTGGGCGATAGTGTGGCCATTGACCCCAATATGCCCTGCGGCATGTGTCGACCCTGCCGTCGCGGCAAGGTGCACCTGTGCCAGAATCTGAGCGCTCTGGGCGTGGATAGGGACGGCGGCTTTGCCGAGCTGATGGTGGCGCCCGAGCAGCAGTGCTACCTGCTGCCCGAGGGCGTCTCTCTGGAGGAGGGTGCCATGGCGGAGCCCGTGGCCTGTTGCCTGCGGGGGATCGATCAGGCCGGCATCGTGCCGGGCGACCGTGTGGCGGTCATCGGCGGCGGCGCCATCGGGCAGATTCTGGCCCAGTTGGCGCGGGCCGCGGGGGCCTCGTGGCTGGTGCTGAGCGACCCCGTGGCGGAGCGTCGTGAGATGGCGCTGGGCTTGGGCGCCGACGCGGTGGTGGATCCGACCCAAGAGGATCCCTTGGCGCGGCACGGTGTTCTGGAGGGTGGCGCCGATATTGTGCTGGAGGCGGTCGGCTCGGCGCGAACCACTCGACAGGCTGTGGCCTGGGCGGCTGAAGGGGGCACGGTGATCTGGTTCGGCGTCACCCCGCCCGGCGATATGGTCGAGGTGGAGCCGAACTTGGTTTTTCGCAAAGAGTTGACCATCCGCGGGGCGCGGATCAACCCGTTCACCCACGCACGCGCGCTGGACGCCATGGCGGCAGGCCAGGTCTCGGTGGCGCCGCTGCTGTCGCGGCGCATCGCCCTGGAGGAGCTG